>JANMJM010000227.1:0-21457 GCA_031371345.1 Vicinamibacteria bacterium | reverse complement strand
CGATGGACGATGGACGATGGACGATGGACGATGGACGATGGACGATGGACGATGGACGATCATTTACCGCTCCCAGCCTTGCCAGTCCATCCGGTACCTTCGGCGAATGTCGCGTAGCTGGCCCGGCAGCACCGATGCTCGCCGCGCGTTTTCCTGCGCCTGGAGCATCACCGACCGCACGTCGCCGGCGAGCTCGTGTAGATCGTTCAGCGCAGACACGCACGATGTCTCGGATGCCGAGAGCCCCGCGCGATCGTCCCAAATCCCGAACCATTCGCGGTCGTAACCCGGAAACACGCGCACGGAGCAGTTCTGCTTTATGCGCGCCCAATAGCTGTCGAGTTCTGATGCGCGTGTCGCGACCGCCGCGACGATCTTCTCGTATGTCTTCATCCCGTCATCGCGCATGTCGTCGGTCGACGATCGGCTGCTGAAGGCGGGAGTCAGCGGCGAACTCTCCGTGGCCAACGTGTTGACTGGTGATTCCGACGCGCGTCCTCCGGCGAGAAGGCCGCGCGCGTGGTCGATTGCAATCGCAAAGCCGAGCGATTCGGCGGTGCCGGAGATCTTCAGCGTGTTGATGCCGATCACTTGTCCCCTGCGATTGAGAAGCGGCCCGCCGCTGTTGCCGGGATTAATTGCCGCGTCGGTTTGCAGGACAGTGACACGATCGGCGCGCCGCACGCCGCTGACGATCCCGCGCGTCACGGTGTTTTGGAACACGCCGAGTGCGAGGCCGATGGCGATCACTTCCTGACCCGGGCGCACGCCAACGACTGTGCCGAGCGGGAGTACTGCCTGCGTCGGGGAAGCGCTGTCAACCTTCAGCACCGCAAGATCAAAATCAGCCGACGTCGTGTCGACACGGCCCGGCAGCGTTTGTCCTGAAGAGAGTCGAACCGTCACCGACAGGTTGGCACCGACCACATGACGATTGGTGAGCACCGTGCCCGGAGCGGCGAAAAATCCGCTGCCGCGCCCCTCGCGCGTTTCAATCGACACGATCGCCGGCACCGAATTGCTGACGACATCTTCGAGAGAGATTGCGGCCTCCGTGTCCGAGAGAGGTGCGGAAGGTGCAACAGATTCGAAAGGTGCAAGTGGTGCGAGTGGTGCGAGTGGTGTGGAAGGTGCGGGAGGTGCGAGCGCGGCGCTCGAGGCCGGCGCGATGCCGGTCGGCTGCGTCCGCGGCTGCACGGGGATCACTTGAAGCGCAATCAGCGTGCCTGCGGCCAGCAACGCGACGACACCGAGGATCGCCCAGGGAAGCATGGCAGGTGCTCTGGTGACGCCGGCTGCGGGTGCGTCTTCGGCGAGTGGACCCCGCCGATAGCCGCATCGGCAATCATCGAAACGATTGGGGACCTTTCGGGCGCACGTCGGGCAGATCCACACGGTCTGCGGCGTTCCGAGGTTCTCACTCATAGGGCTGAGGGCCTTTGCCCTTAGACCCTATTTATCGGCCCCTGAGCGGGGTAACTTGCCTTGAAGGGCCAAATACAGGCGCAAAAAGGGCTCCCAGCGGGGGTGGTGTTTTCGATAAAAGGCCAGGTGGCTCTGGCGGTAGGCGGCGGTGGTCGGTCCCGCAACCGATGCCCCAGATCGGCCCCTGAGGTGAATCACCTGAGAGTCTGGAGCAAAATACACGCGTCCGCCATTGGCCCTGACCGCCGCGCAGAAATCCACGTCTTCGCAGTACATGAAATAACGCTCGTCGAGCAGTCCAGCCGCCTCGGCGTCCGCCCTGCGGACGAGCAGGCACGCGCCGCTGACCCAATCCACTTCAGACGGTACCGACGTCATCTCTTCGATCCGCTGGCCGCCGCGGCTGACCAGCAGCTTTTGTCTCACCTCGGCGAGAGGCGCCATCATCCGACCGAACGACAGCTCAGCCGCCCCTTTCGCGTCAACGAGCTTCGGTCCGACGATGGCCGCGCCTGGCAATTCACGCATCGCGCGCACGAGCCGATCGATCGAGCCGTCGAGAACGAGCGTGTCGCTGTTCAGAAGCAACACGAGCTCGCTTTGCGATTGGCGAAACCCTGCATTATTTCCCGCGGCAAATCCCACATTGTGATCGAGCGCAATCGTTCGCACACTCGGCCAGCCGTGGCTCACGGCGGCGACGCTGCCATCTCGCGAGCCATTGTCGACGACCACGACTTCGTGTGTGACGTGGGGCGGATATTGATCGATCGAGCGGAGGCACGACTCGAGATCGTTTCGAGTGTTATAGCTGACGATGATGACGGTTAAATCGAGCACTCAATGGCCTCGAGCGTTTCGTGAGCGGCACGCGTCCACGAGTAGCGCGACAACACCGACGGCGCAGCGGTGAGCAGCCGAGCGCGGACCGTTTCGTCGGACAGCAGGCTCATCAGCGCCGACCGAATACCACTGATGTCGCCGGCCTTCACGAAGATTGCCGCATCGCCGCACACCTCTCGTGCGACCGCCGTGTCGACGAGGACCGGCGGGACGCCCGCCTTCAGCGCCTCGAGCGGGGGATGACCGAAACCCTCGTACTCCGACAGAAACGCAAACGCGCGGGCGCGACCATAAAGTTCGGCAAGCGCGCCATCGGACACGTATGACTGCAGGGTGACCCGATTCTGGAGTCCAGCAGCCGTGACGATTGCGCTGAGATCCTGATGCGGATACGTTCGGTTGTCGCCGACGATCGCCAGGCGCGCGTCCGGCCGGTGGCGGGCGACCTGTTTGAAGCTATCAATTAAATCAGGGAGATGGCGCCGGTTGAAGATGGAACCGGCAAAGAGCACGAGTGGTTCTCGCTCGACCGCCGGGGCCGATGTCTGAAGCGCGGTGATGCCGGGATAAATACAACGCACGCGTGAGGGAGCGAGTCCCAGAAGCGAAATGATTTCCTCGCGCGCCGTGTGCGAGACGGTGAGGACCGTGATCGCTTTGGCGCTCGACCATCGCGTCAACAGCCGCCGCCGAAAACCTTCTCGGGCGCCGAACCACTCGGGATGCGAGATGAATGACGTGTCGTGCACGAGAAGCACGGTTGGAATGTTCAGGAACAGCGGAGCGGAGTAGCCAGGCGCGAAAAATGCGTCCAGTCGATCGCGTCGCGCGGCTCGCGCCAGCGATAGCTGCTCCCATTTGGTGCCCCCGCCGCCGGGAACCACGCGCAGCGTGGCATTGGCGGGTAACGCCGCGCCGACCGGCTCAGGCGCATACAACACAAACGAATGAGCAGACGGTCGTTCGGCTGCAGTCCAGCCGGCGAGCAGCCCCGCAAGATGACGCCCTACGCCGGTGGGTCGGCCGCACAACTCGCGGGCGTCAATGCCGATGCGCAAGAGCCTCCTGATAGGCCTGTCGGATGCCCGCCGCGGTTTGTGTCCAGCTGAACATCTTCGCGCGTTCGAGGCCGAGACGCGACAACTGTTGTCTCAACGTGTCGCCAGAGATCATTCGCTCGAGTGCGGCGGCAAGCGCCCCGGTGTCCTCGGGATCAATCAGCAATCCCGCGTCGCCGATGACCTCGGGCAACGCTCCGCGATTCGACGCGACGACAGGAATACCGGCGGCCATCGCTTCGAGCGCCGGCAGGCCGAACCCTTCTTCGAATGAAGGCAGCACGAATGCCCGCGCGCCCCTGAACAGACGTTCGCGGCGATCGGCAGGCACGTAGCCGAGATACTCCACGTGCCCGGCAAGCGGCGGCTGTCCGATCTGTTCGAGCCACTTCGCCGCATCGGGCGGAGCGCCTCCCGCGATGATCAGCCGCGGCGCCGCGGCATTTCGCGAGAGAAGCTGGCCGTAGGCCTGAAGGAGCCCGCCGACGTTTTTCCGCGCGTCGAGCGTTCCCATGAAAAGTATGTAGCCGTTCGGGTCGCCGCCAGGTACGGCGTTGGTCCACTCCGGTGCGCCTGCCGCGCACACGGCAATCTTATCGGCGTCGACATTGAACGCGCTGCGTACTTCGCCCGCGGCAAATCGCGAAGACACGATGATGCGATCGGCGCGTCGCGCATGTGCGGCCGCGAGCGACGGATAGTCGCGCCGGATTTCTTGCGACGTCCGCTCGGGGTGCGAGAGGAAATGCAGATCGTGAATCGTGACCAACTGCGCCGCCGAGCGAGACGGAAGCAACAAGGGATGAGGAGAATGGGCGATGTCGTACGTGCCTCCGGCCACGGCCTCAACTGGCGGCCAGCCGAGGCGGTGCCATGCCATGTTCAGCACCCGTACCGGTATGCGCTGATCGACGATGCGGACGTTGGGAAGCTCCGAGGCCAGGTCCGGCGCCGGGCGATCTTTCCAGGAGCTCGAAAACAGCGTGATGTCGTCTTCGCCCCTTCGCGCAAGCGCCTTGGCTGTCTGATGGATGTACTCGCCAACGCCGGTGCGCGAGCGCAGCGCCGGACGGTAATCGATCACGATCCGCACAACGCGCCTGAGCCTACCACATCCCTACCCATATCCTTGCTGGTCAACGGGTTGGACGGATATATACTTTGTGCTAAAGTCGCCGATTTGAGTATCACGTCCGTCCATTCTCGGAGCCTTCACGGATGAAAATTGCGGTCGTCGGCACAGGCTACGTGGGCCTGGTGCTCGGAGCCTGTCTTGCGGAAACAGGAAACGACGTTGTGTGTATCGACAAGGACGAGGCCAAGGTTCGGCAACTTCGCCGCGGTGCCATGCCCATCTACGAACCGGGCCTCGAAGAGATGGTCCGCCGCAATCGATCGGAAAAGCGTCTCGAGTTCACCAAAGATCTTCCGAAAGCGGTTCGCGGCGCGACGATTGTGTTCATTGCGGTTGGCACACCACAGCATGAGGACGGTTCGGCCGATTTGACGCATGTCCTCGGTGTTGCGAGCGAGATCGCCAAGGCCATGAACGGCTACAAAGTGATCGTCGATAAGAGCACCGTGCCCGTTGGTACGGCCGCACGCGTGCGCGACGTGATTCGACGGGAAACCACGCATCCATTCAGCGTCGTCAGTAATCCTGAGTTCCTGAAGCAGGGGGCGGCCGTCGAAGATTTTCTCAAACCCGACCGCGTGGTGATTGGCGTCGACGACAAGCGCGGTGAAGAGGTCATGCGCGAACTCTATGCGCCCTTTACCCGGACGGGCGCGCCCATCATGGTGATGGATTGCCCGAGCGCCGAGCTCAGCAAGTACGCCGCGAACGCTCTTCTCGCGACGCGGATCTCGTTCATGAACGAGATCGCGAACGTCTGCGAAGCGTATGGCGCCAACGTCGATCACGTGCGCAAGGCCATCGGATCCGACCGGCGGATCGGCCCGTCATTTCTGTTTCCTGGCATCGGGTTCGGTGGCAGCTGCTTTCCGAAGGACATCAAGGCGCTCGTCAAGTTTTCCGGCGACAGGGGGTACGACTTCCAGACCCTGAAAGCGGTCGATCGAGTGAATGAAGCGCAGAAAGTGCGCTTCGTGGCCAAGCTCGAGAAGCATTTCGGATCGCTTCGAGGCAAGACCATCGCGGTGTGGGGGCTGTCGTTCAAGCCGCGCACCGACGACATGCGCGAGGCGCCGGCGATTCCTCTGATTAACCGGCTATTGCGCGCGAAGGCGAAAGTGCAGGCCTTCGACCCGCAGGCCAAGCCGGTGGCCCTGCGGATTTTCGGAAAGAAGATCGTCTTGGCCAACAGGAACTATGACGCGCTGAAGGGGGCCGATGCGCTCGTGATCGCGACCGAATGGAACGAGTTCCGCGAGCCCGACTTCGCCCGCATGCGCAAGCTGATGAAGACGCCGGTCATTTTCGATGGGCGGAATATTTACAGCCCGGAACAGATGAGAAGCCTCGGCTTCACCTACTATTCGGTCGGACGGTAATGCCAGGCTTAAGAGGCATACTCAAGGATCCGCTGCTGTCGGTCGTGATGCCCGTGTACAACGAGCGCGACACGATCGAGGAGATGATCTCGCGGGTGGCGGGGGTGCCGAATATCCGCATCGAGTTCATTGTGGTCGACGACGGATCAAAGGATGGCACGTCGGACGTGCTGCGGGAGCTCCAGAAAAAATACGGATTCAAGCTGTTCCACAAAGAGAATGGCGGCAAGGGATCGGCGCTGCGTCTCGGCTTCACGCATGTGACGGGGGACATCGTCATCATCCAGGACGCCGATATGGAGTACTCGCCTGAAGAATTTCCCGACCTCATCGAGCTGATCTGTCAGGGACGGGCCGATGTCGTCTATGGCTCGCGGTTTCTCGGGCGACGCCGGGTCTTCCTGTTCACCCACTACATGGGCAACCGGCTCCTGACGTTCCTCACCAACATTCTTTACAACACCATCCTCACCGACATGGAAACCTGCTATAAGGCCATGCGAGTGGAAGTGCTGCGGTCGTTCGAGCTGCACAGCAATGGATTCGGCATCGAGCCGGAGATTACGGCGAAGATCTTCAAGCGGGGCTATCGCGTCTACGAAGTGCCGATTACGTACGACGGGCGGGGCTACGACGAGGGCAAGAAGATCACTTGGCGCGACGGTGTCGTCGCGCTGTGGGTGCTGCTGAAATATCGCTTTACCGAGTGAATTCGTTCTTCCGTCTTCTCCGATATTCGAAGCCATACAAAGGCCGCCTGGCCTGGGCGGTGCTGGCGATGGTGGTGTATGCCATCGCGTCGGCGCTGCTCGCGCTGCTCATCAAGGTGATCCTCGATACGGTGCTTCCCAGCGGTCAATACCTTGGCGCGATTGCCTCGGCGATTGTCGGGCTGTCGTTCGTGAAAGGCGTTGGCGCATATTTTTCAGGCTATCTGATGGAGGACGTGGGGCAGCGCGTCGTAATGGATTTGCGCGACAAGCTGTACGGGCACATTCTGGGGCAGTCCGCCAGTTTCTTCGCGCGCAACACGACAGGACAACTGCTCTCGCGCGTGTCGAACGATGTCGGGCAGGTTCAGCGTGCGGTGTCTGAAACGGCAGGCGACCTTCTGCGCGAGTCGCTGGCGCTCGTCGGCTACGCGGTTGTGCTGTTTTATTATGACGCGCGACTCGCGTTGGTGTGCATGACCGGGGCACCGCTCGTTGTCTACCCGCTGATCCGGCTCGGACAGCGAATTCGACGAACGGCGCGTCGAAGCCAGGAAGCGCTGGAAGTGATGTCGCACGTTGGCCATGAAACGTTCTCTGCCCACAGAATCGTGAAGGCATTTGGCGCCGAAGAGCGCGAAACGGCACGCTTCCGCGCCACGCTCATGCACCTGTACCGCACGAACATGAGGGTCGTCAGGGCGCTGTCGGTCCTTCCGCCGTCCATGGAACTGCTTGGCGGCATCGGCCTGGCGTTGGCCATCTGGTATGGGAGCGGCCAAATCGCAAGCGGCAGGTTGACCACCGGAGAGTTCACGTCGTTCGTGGCGGCGCTGTTCCTGATGTATGCGCCCGCCAAAAAATTGAGCCGCGTCAACGCGAACCTGCAGCAGACGATTGCGGCGGCCGATCGCATCTTCGAGATGATGGACACGCACACGGAGGTGGCGGAGTCGCCGAACGCCACGCCGCTGCCGCCGTTTTCCTCGCAGATCGAGTTCCGCGATGTCAGCTTCGCGTACGAAGACGTGCACCCGCGCACAATTCTGCGCGGCATCTCCTTCAAGGTGCCTGCCGGACAGATGGTGGCCATCGTCGGCCGCAGCGGCGCCGGCAAGACGACGCTCGTGAATCTGCTGCCGAGGTTCTTCGACGTCAGTGCTGGCGCGATCAATATCGACGGGCTCGATCTGCGCAATGTGACGGTGAAATCGCTCCGTGCGCAGATCGGCATCGTCACGCAGGAAACAGTCCTCTTCGACGACACGATTGCCAACAACATCGCGTACGGCACAGTGAAGGCCTCGCAAGACGAGATCGAAGCGGCGGCGCGAGCGGCCCACGCGCACGAGTTCATTTCGACGGCGCCCGACGGATATCAGACGAAGATTGGCGAGCGAGGGCAGAAGCTGTCCGGAGGACAGCGCCAACGGCTGGCCATTGCACGCGCGCTGTTGAAGAACGCGCCCATTCTCATCCTCGACGAAGCCACCTCGTCGCTTGATACCGAGGCCGAGCTGCTCGTGCAGGATGCACTGGCCACGCTCATGATGAACCGCACGTCGTTTGTCATCGCGCATCGCCTGTCGACCATCATGCGCGCCGATGCCATCATCGTCCTCGAACGTGGCCGTATCGTCGAGGTTGGACAGCACGACGAGCTGTTGACCCGCGATGGAGTCTACGGCGCCCTTTACAAGATGCAGTTACTCGAGCCCAAGCGCGCCGAGAACGGAATAGCGGCAGCCGAGGTTCCCGGAGCCCACGGGGTCCAATGATCAAAAGCATGACGGGATTTGCTTCCGCTGCGCGAGAAGGTGAGCACGCCACGATCACTGTCACGATTCGTGCCGTGAACCATCGCCATCTCGATTTGCAGTTACGGGTGCCGCAAACGCTTGCAGAAGCCGAAGGTCGCATTCGCGCAGGCGTGCAGCGCCGAATCGGACGGGGCCGGGTCGAGCTTGCCGTCAACGTGCAATATCGCCACACGGCAAGCGTGGAGGTCGAGTTCAACGAGGCGCTCGCCGTTGCGCTCGGGGCCGCGTTGGAGACGGCCCGCAGCCGAGGGATCGTTGAAGGGCCTTTGACGCCAGGCGATCTGCTGCGGTTGCCGCAGGCGCTCGCCATTCGAGAGCGTCCCGTCGAAAAGGACGCCGCGATGGTGGCCGAGCTCGTCAACATGCTCGAGGGGGCCGTCGACGAAGCGCTCCTTCAGCTCGACACTATGCGAACCACGGAGGGCGGCCATTTGAACGCGGATCTGGAATCGCGGAGGGCAGCCTTGGCGGCGATGCTCGAGCAAGTGAATGGGGCGGCCGACGAGGGACGCCGCGATCTGCAGGCGCGGCTTGCGGCGCGCGTGCAGGAGTTGTCGGTCGACACGCCTGCCGATCCGAACCTGATTGCGCAGGAGATCGTGAAGACGGCCGCGCGCTCCGACATCAGCGAAGAGATGGCGCGGTTTCGTGCTCACATCGCCCACTGGCAGTCGCTCGCCGAGTCGCCAGAGCCTTGCGGCCGCCAACTGGATTTTCTGCTCCAGGAGATGAATCGCGAGGTCAACACGATTGGCTCGAAGGCCGACGGCGTGCGTGTGCCGAATCTGGTGATCTCGGCCAAAGCCGAGCTCGAAAAGATGCGCGAACAAGTCCAGAATATCGAATAAGGCGAGGCGTGCTGTTCATCATTTCCGCTCCATCGGGCACGGGCAAAACGACGCTGGTCGAGAAGCTCGTGAAGGTAACCGATCATCTCAAGATGTCGCGGTCGTACACTTCGAGGCCGCCGCGCGGCGACGAAGTGAACGGCGTGGACTATAATTTTGTGAGTCGCGCTCGGTTTGAACAGATGGCCTCGGCCGGCGAGTTTCTCGAGTGGGCCGACGTCTTCGGCAATCTTTATGGCACGCACGCCGGAGAGACCGATAAGTGTATGAAGAGGGGCGACGACGTCGTGCTCGTGATCGACGTGCAGGGGGCCAGGAAGGTGCGCGTGCAAGGCGTGGCGCACGTGGGCATTTTCGTGCTGCCGCCTTCATACCAGGTGCTCGAAAAGCGGCTCCGAGGCCGAAGCAAGGATAGCGAAGAGGCGATTGGCCGTCGGCTACAGGTCGCACGCGACGAAGTGTCGGCATTCGAGGAATACGATTACGTCGTGATGAACGACGCGCTCGATTTGTGCGTGGAACGAATGAAGGGCATCGTGCTGGCCGAGCGATCGAAGCTGGCCTGCATGCGCCCAGCGGCGCTCGACACACTCAAAACTTTTACTTTTTAGATTATAGGTTCCAGATTCAGGTACACCATGTCCACCATCGCCCTCGGCATCTGCGGCGGCATCGGCGCGTATAAGTCGGTTGAAGTGGCGCGTGGCCTGCAGAAGCAAGGGCACGACGTCATCGCCGTCATGACGCGCTCGGCGAAGAAGTTCGTCGGCACGGTCACCTTCGAGGCCATCACGCGGCATCGGGTCGTGACGAGCCAGTTCGAGCCTGGCGCCAACTCGGACATCGAACACATCTCGCTCGCCTCGAGCATCGATCTTCTGCTGGTTGCGCCGGCGACGGCGAATATCATCGGCAAGTTCGCCAACGGCATCGCCGACGATTTTCTGACGTCTCTCTATCTCGCCACGAAAGCGCCCGTCCTGATGGCGCCCGCGATGAATACGCACATGCTGGAGCACGAGGCGGTTCGACACAATCTCGACGCGCTTTCGGCGCGCGGTGTGCGATTTGTTGAACCTGGCGCGGGATATCTCGCCTGCGGCTGGGTGGGCAAAGGGCGGCTGGCGGAACCTGCCGAAATTGTGGCGGCGGCCGAGCACATGATGAGGCCAAGCGGCCCGCTGAACGGGAAACGGGTCATGGTGACTGCGGGTCCCACGCGCGAGGCGCTCGACCCCGTGCGCTTCATCGGCAATCGCTCGAGCGGGAAGATGGGATACGCGCTTGCCGAAGCAGCCCGGCGCCGGGGCGCTGACGTCGTGCTCGTGACGGGGCCAACTGATCTAAAACCGCCGGCGGGCGTTGAAGCGATACACGTGACGACGGCTGCCGAGATGCGTGATGCGGTGATCGCACGCGCGGCCTCGGTCGATGTCGTCATCATGGCTGCCGCCGTCGCCGATTACGCCCCCGCCACGACGTCAACCCGGAAAATACATAAGGATGAAGACGCGCTCACGCTGACGCTCGTGCGGACGCCGGACATTCTGGCGGAGCTCGGTCGGATGCGCGCCGGCAGCGATCGGCCATTGCTTGTCGGGTTCGCCGCCGAGACGCACGACGTGGTTGCTCGGGCGCGCAAGAAACAGCGCGAGAAGGCGGTCGACATGATCGTGGCCAATGACGTCTCGCGCTCGGACGCCGGTTTCGAGGTCGACACCAACGAGGTGACCATCGTGTCGGCCCACGGTGAGGAAACCCTACCGCTACAGGCCAAGAGCGCGATCGCCAGCCAGGTCGTGGACCGTATTGAAGCGCTGATCAAGTCGCGCACCCCGGTTCTCCGATAGCGTTTCATGCCGGATACCCGCGATCAATTAGCCGAACATCTCAAGTTCTTCAGTGAGCTCGGTGTCACTGGATACCGAAAAGATGCGGTGTGGGCCTCTCGCACCGACGTTGCCAGGGAAGCCAAAACCCAGAACCTCGAAACGCTCGCGTCCATTCGCGAAGACATCGGCGACTGCACGAGATGCAAGCTCTGCACGCTCGGACGGAAGCAGATTGTGTATGGCGTAGGGAATCTGCACGCCGACCTCATGTTCGTGGGAGAGGCGCCTGGCCGTGATGAAGACGCACAAGGCATGCCGTTTGTCGGCCGATCCGGTCAGAAGCTGACCCAGATTATCGAAGCCATCGGCCTGACGCGTGAAGACGTCTATATCGCCAATGTGATCAAGTGCCGGCCGCCGGAGAATCGCAATCCCGAGCCCGACGAGGTCGAGAAGTGCGAGCCGTTTCTCTTCCGCCAGATCGACACGATCAAGCCAAAGGTCATCGTCGCGCTGGGCACGTTCGCGACGCGCTCGCTGCTGAAGACTGACGCGCCCATTTCGAAGCTGCGCGGGCGGGTGTACGAGTACCGCGGCGCGCAGCTGATTCCCACGTTCCATCCCGCCTACCTGCTCCGCAATCCCAGCTGTCGCCGCGAAGTGTGGGACGACATGAAGAAAGTGCGGGCGCTGCTCGGAGATCGTCCATTGTCCATCGTTGATCGTCCACCGTCAGTACCGTCAGTACCTTCGGACAGTGGAGAGTGACGATCGACGATTGATGATCGACGCTGGACGATCGACGATCGACGCTGGACGATCGTTCGTTTCGGTCGCCGTTCCCGTCCCGTTTCTCGACGTGCTGACATATGAGGTGCCGGACGGCATGACACCGCCTGTCCGAGGGGCGCGCGTACTCGTGCCGCTCGGTAAACGAGTGGTCACAGGCATCGTGGTTGACGGGCAGGCGAGCCTCGATCCGACGGGAACACCCGAGAGCAAGATCAAAGAGATTCATGAGGTGGTTGACGCGGCGGCGTTTCTGCCGGCCCCTGTCGTCGATCTCGCGTTGTGGGTCGCAGAGTATTACGCCTGCGGGGCCGGGGATGCGCTGTCGGCCGCCATGCCGCCGACGCAGGAGCCCCGTACGTTGCGTGTGGCGTCGCTCACCGCGCAAGGGCACGATCCCACCCTGACGCTAAAGCCAAAACAACAAATGACGGTCGATCTTCTGCGCGGCGCTCCGATGGGACTGTCGATTCCCGATCTGAACGCGCGCGGCATTTCCACAGACGTGCTTCGGCGCCTCGCCAGAAATGGCTTGATTACAGTCCGCCGCGATCGCCTCGAGCGCGATCCATTTGCGAATGGCGTCGTGCGCGCTCCCGTGAACCGTCCCTCGACGCGCACGCTCACTGAGGAGCAGGCCAGCGTGCTCGAGTCGCTCCGTGCGGCCGCCGCCTTGAAAAAGTTTTCCGTCTTCCTCCTTCAAGGCGTTACCGGATCGGGCAAGACCGAGGTCTATCTCAGGCTCACTGAAACGGTGCTGGAGCATGGACGGTCGGTGCTCATTCTCGTGCCGGAGATTGCCCTGACACCCGCTGTCGCCTCGGCGTTTCGCGAGGCGTTCGGCGATCTGGTTGCCGTTCAACACAGCGGTCTCTCCGAAGGCGAACGATACGATCAGTGGCACCGCATTCGCCGCGGCGAGGTGTCGATTGTCGTCGGCACCCGATCGGCGGTATTCGCACCGCTCGCGAACCTCGGCCTCATCATTGTGGACGAAGAGCACGATACCTCGTTCAAGCAGGAGGAAACGCCGCGCTATCACGGTCGCGACGTCGCGGTCGTGCGCGGTAAACGTGAAGACGCACTCGTCGTGCTAGGGTCCGCGACTCCGTCTCTCGAGAGTGGACAAAACGCCGCCAACGGGAGATACACGCGCTTGGTCATGCAGCGGCGCGTGCAGGATCGTCCACTGGCGTCCGTGTCGGTTGTCGATATGCGGCTGGAGTACGCGGCTCACGGCCCCGACGTCATCTTGAGCGGTGCGCTGACCTCCGCCATTGCCGCTCGGTTAGCGGCAGGACAACAGTCGCTCATTCTGCTCAATCGGCGAGGCCTTGCGACGGCCGTCTTTTGTCGCCAGTGCGGAGGCACCCTCGACTGCCCGAACTGCAGCGTCTCGCTCATCGTTCACACAGAAGGCAAAGACCGCCATCGCGCGCGGTGTCACTACTGCAATTATTCGCTCGCTGTGCCGAAGACGTGCCCGGCGTGCGCCGGTCCGTACCTCGAGCGGCGTGGCTTCGGCACTGAGCGCGTCACGGCTGAAATCTCCGAAGCGTGGCCGCAGGCAAGAGTCGCGCGGCTCGATCGCGATACGGTCCGGCGAAAAGGCTCGGCCGCGGACATTCTCAGGAAGATGGCGTCGGGGGCCATCGACGTTCTTGTGGGCACACAAATGATTGCCAAGGGCCACGATTTTCCGCGCGTCACCCTGGTCGGCGTGATTTCGGCGGACGTTGGCCTCGGCCTCGCCGATTTCCGTGCCGCAGAGCGCACGTTCCAACTGCTGACGCAGGTGTCGGGTCGTGCGGGACGGGGCGTTGAAGCGGGTGAAGCGATCGTGCAGACTCTCTATCCACGTCACTACAGCATTCTGCATGCGTGCCGGCAAGACTACGGCGCCTTCTTTGTGGACGAACTCGGGTTCCGCCAGGCGATGCGGTATCCGCCGCTGACCGCTTTGGTGAATGTGGTTGTGAAAGCATCCGACGCCCGGACGGCGCTCGCCGATGCCAACACGCTGGCGCAGCATTTACGCGCGCAAGCCGAATCCGGGCACTTCCGCGTGCTCGGACCTGCTCCGGCGCCAGTGGCGAAATTGCGCGGCGAGTATCGGGCGCAATTATTTCTGAAAGGTGGGCACCGTCCTGCCATGCGTGAAGCGGTGCTCGGCGCGCTCGCGGCCGAACCGGATTTGCGCCGCCGAGTCGCCATCGATATCGATCCGGTGTCGGTCCTGTGACGAGGTCGCACGGACCGCTCTTCTCTAATCCGGCCATGCGCGGGCTGATGATCTGGGCGGTGCTGGCCATTCTGAACCTCGCGGCAGGCACGGTCATCGCGTCGCACGATGGCCGCGCGAGCGATCTCGAGTCGGTCATGCGGTGGGTAAAAGCCTGGCTGATCGATGGGGCGAATGTTTATCAGCCGCTCGATTCAACCACCGACTATCCGCCGCACGCGATGGTGTTGCTCTCGCCGCTCGGCTTGCTTTCCCCGGCCGTCGCCATTCCGTTATGGGCGTCGGTGAATTTATGCCTTGCGGTCATCGCGCCGTACCTCGCCGCGCGCTTCTACCGTCCGCATGCGCCATTCAGGGTGATCGTGCTGCCGATCCTCATGTTCCTGTGCTGGGGCGGCGTGCGAACATTGCTGCAGTTCAGCCTTCTCGCCCTCACGCTGTCGATGGCGGCGTTGTGGCTCTCCACTAGAAGACCCATGGCAGCCGGTGCCGTTCTCGGTTGTGCGCTGATGAAACCGCAGGTGGCGCTGCCGGTGTTCTGCTGGGCGCTCTTTACTCGCCGGTGGAAGCTCGCGATCACATCGCTCGCGGTCGTCGCGATCGGGTTCGCGGTGTTTTGTCTGTGGGCCGACGCTGATCCGTTCCTCGTTGTTCGCCGCTACGCCGCCGTCCTCGCAAGCTTGTACACCGGCGACGGCTGGTTCGCCGGTCTCAGCGAGCTGCGTCCGGCGATTCGCGCGCTGGTGAGGGACCCGTCGGATGTCGATGCGATCGCCGGCTCGATTGCGATTGGACTGTTCGCAGGAATATGCGTCGCAGGCGTTCAGGAGGGCAGAGGCCGCACGCGCGTGCTCTATGCGGCCCCTCCGCTTGTCGCATGCTGGTCGTTGCTGACGTTCTACCACCTCACCTACGGGTTCGTCATCCTCCTACCGGTGCTGATGATGCTCGCGCTCGACGACGCCGAGCGGTCGCCGCTGCGCACATGGCTCTTTTGGATCCTGCAGATTGGCATGATGATCGATCTCCCGGGTCTCGCGCGCCTTGCGGGACTGTCGAGCACCGTGTTCGGGATGGCGTTGTCGCACGTCGATCGGGTGCTGATGGTGTGTCTCTTCGCAGGTCTCGCGGCGCTCGCGTGGAAGGAGCCGCCGCTAGCGGACCATCCTGGCGGCTCGCAACAAGCTGTCGGCTGATTGCTCCACGATCTGGCGCAGCCGTGGCGGATAGTCCTTCTGTGCCGCGAGGAACGCGGTAACCGTCTGCGCCGCCGCCGGTGAGTTATGGCCGTCGAGCACCGACTGCGTCCATCGCGTGGGAAAGAAGATGTCGCCGGTCCGCTGAATGTCCTTCACCAGATTCAAGCTCGGCTCGATGTATCGCTCGGCATGGCTGCGGCGCAGCGGGTGATTCAGGAACGCGAGGCTATCGACCACCCATGGCTCGTGGCGCCGATGCTCGACGTTCGACAAGTCGGCAAAGAACCGATCGCGAACCGATGCATCCGATGAGAGCGCAGGCAGGACGAAGGCGAAACGCGCGCGTCTGTCCGGGTTCGTGATGTTCTTGAGTTGCAAGGCGAGAAGATCGTTGGTTCCGTGAATGTTCCGTAACGCGAGCTCCTGAGCGATGGCGATGTAATCGACCTCGGCAAACGGAAGGCCGGGAATCGCCTCCTGTTTGCGCCACACGCGCTCGAGGTACGCGAGCGCCGCGGGCGTCGTCGCGATGCGGCGCAAGGCCGTGAAATAGGCCGACTTCATCGATGTGCCGGACGACTCGGCGACGGAGCGCCGAAGCACCTGCTCAACGCGCGGCGCAATTGCCAGCCGCGCGTCATCGGTGAGAAACACCCAGTAGATTTTGCCGAGAAGAGTCAGAATCCGCTGGACGTTCTGCTCTTCGCGCTCCTCTGGCAGCGATCGCAGCATCAACTCGACGAGTTGTCCGGGCGCGACTCCCGCTTCGAGCATGTCGTCCCAGAGCGTGAGCCACGCGGTGGCGCGGGTCATACCGTCGCCGAGCTCGGGTAGATGCTCGAGGAAGAAGCGTCTGGACGAATCATCCAGCCTGAAGAGTCCGTAGCCGACCCCTTCACCGTTGGGAAGGACGTAGCGAGGCGCGGGCAAGCCCCGGCTGTTGGCAAGCTCCACACTAGCCGCATTCATTTTCAGCTGCGTGATGCGCGCGCCAGATTCGTAGCCGAGTGCAATCTGCAGCCGCTGGTTCCACAGCAATGACCGGCCTCGTGGATCCGTCTGGGTGAAACGCAGGCTTGCGATTTTGTTGCCGTCGAGCTTGAGATCGGTCGCGATGGTGGGACGCCCCGGCTCGTCGACCCACGCACGGCTCCAATCGGCGAGGTCCTCGTCTGTCTTGCTGTCGAGAATCTGGATCAGATCGATCCACGTGGCATTGTCGAATGCGTACTTGGCCAGGTACTCCCGGATGCCGCTTCGAAACTCGTCTTCGCCGAGGATGGCTTCCAGCTGACGCATGACGATCGGCGCTTTGTCGTAGATGATCGCGCCGTACAGGCTGCCCGCCTCGTTCAAGTTGTCCAGCTTCTGGCGGATGGGGTTCGCGCCTGGCGTGCGATCGACGTCGTAGGCCGCCGGATAGTGCTGCAGCAAGAACCGAAGGTCGTGATCGATGCCGGGGAACGACGGGTTCACGATTTTCGCCGCCATGAAATTCGCGAACACTTCCTTCATCCAGACGTCCTCGAACCATTTCATCGTGACGAGATCGCCGAACCACATGTGGGCGGTCTCGTGCGCGATCGTGTTCGCCCGGGAAAGCTGCTGCTCCTGGGTCGCCGTTTTTTCGAGAAACATCGAAGTGGCGTTGTAGAAGATGGCGCCCGCATGCTCCATGCCGGCGAACTGAAAGGCGGGCAGGAGCGCGAAGTCGAGTTTCTCGAATGGATACGGCCGATCGGTGTATTGTTCCAGCCAGTCGAGTGCCTGCTGATGAAGATCGAAGATGGCGTCTCGGTTCGCGGCGACTTTGTCGGCGTCCGTTTCGCGGTGATACATGACGAACGTTCGCCCGTTGCGCTCTCCGCGCTCGACGCTGAACTTACCGGCCACGAAGCCAAAGAGGTAGGTCGGCAGCGCCTTGGTTCGCAGAAACGTCACAGTCGTGCGATCGCCAGACGTCTCGCGACCCGCTTCGGGTCCGTTGGCCAGCGCCACCCACGCCGACGGAATCTCCAGCTTCAGACTGAGCGTCGCCTTCAGGTCGGGCTGATCGAAACAGGGAAACGTTTTCGACGCGCGCGCCGGCACAAACAGCGAATAGAGGTAATCCTCGTTTCTATTCAGCGCCTCGTTGCCCGCGGTGAACGTAATGTCGATGGTGTTTTCTTCCTTCGCCAGTGACTCGGCGGCAATCACAAGGTGACCGTGTTCCGATCGGACCGGCACGTCGCGGCCATTCGCGTTGATCGAGGAGACGCTCGCTGCGGGCTGGGCGAAGTCGAGCAAAATGTCGCCGTGTGCGGCGAGCCGTAGCCGGATGGTTTCGCGGCCGAGGATGGGGTCCTGGAGCCGAGCCGGTATCGACAGTGTCAAATCGTAGGCGAGGGCGGTAATGGTCCGCTTGCGCGCAGCCGCCAGCTCTTGTGAGATGCCTTCGGTCGGGGTCACGTTCACGACTGTAAGACGTTGGCGCTGCAGCCACCATGCGAAGGGCAGGCAGAGCACGACCACCAAGACGAGATACCATTTCCGGGACATGCGTTCGTACGTCCTCCGCGCCGGGCTGTCATTATGCCTTGTAATAGACACGCTGGCATGCAGCCGCCAGCCACCGCCGGCGACGGCTGAATCCAAACGGTTTCCGCTTTCGATTCCCGCCGATCGCACGTTGCACAGCGTGGCGGTGTCGCCGGACGGCCGGTGGATCGCGTACTCTGCAGAAAGCACCGCCGACCAGCGGCTTCATCTCTACCTGCGTTCGGTCGATGGAGCAGTCGACCATGAGATCGCCGGTTCGATCGCGGCACACAATCCGTTTTTTTCAGCTGATGGAAATTGGATCGCGTATTTTTCCCGCGGCGCTATCTGGAAATCTCCGACGGTCGCCACTTCTGCGACGCCGACGACTCAACCAGTCGCGGATGCGCCATCGGAGGCCGCAGGCGGTACCTGGGCCAACGACGGGCGGATCATCTTTGCGCCGTTGGGTAACCACGGGTTGATGAGCGTGCCCGCTGCCGGCGGGACACCGACGGACCTTACCACCTTGAATCGCCGCGACGGGGAGCTCGAGCACGGATGGCCGCACGCGCTTCCGAACGGCGCCATCGTTTTCACAGTCACTCAGCGCGGCCACGATCCGCATCTCGAAGTGCTTTCGACAGCCGGTGAACGGAAACGACAACCGGTACCCGCGATCGGGCAAGCCCAATTTGTCTCGAGCGGCCATTTCATTTACAGCTATCTTGGAAATCTGTTCGCAATCGCGTTCGATCTGGACAAGCTGCAGGCGCGCGGGGTGCCGGTCGCGATTTTCAAAGACGTTCAAACGCTCTCGGCGTTCGGCAACCTTGGCCGGTCCGGTTTTTCGGTGTCGCGGAACGGGACGTTAGCGTGGTTGCCGTCGAGCCCTGAAGATGCCCGCAGCCACCTCGTACGCGTCGACCGAACGGGGCGGTATTCGATTTTGCCGGCGGCTCGGGAGATCTACCAAACACCTCGCATCACGCCGGATGGCCGCCGCGTGGCCGTCGTGGTGCGGCCCGGCGTGATGACCCGCGACATCCGCGTGCTCGATGCGGCACGGCCGGACCGTGTGCTGCTCACCGTGGAGGGTGGCGATAACCAGTCTCCTGCGTGGATGCCCGACAGCCGGCGCCTGACGTTCGGATCGAATCGCGACGGCGTTCAGAAAATTTACGTCGCGTCGGTCGAGACACCGACGCCAAGGCCTCTGTTCTCGATCGGTGGGTCGGTGGCAAGAAATCCTTCGAGTTGGATCCGGACGCCCGCGCTGCTGGCGCTGTATGAAATCGATCCGGTCCGACGGCGCGACGTCATGATTTATCGGGTTGACGAATCGGTGACTCCTGTTGCGGCGACCGCCGCCAATGAACGATCGCCGGTGTTGTCGCCAGATGGCCGTTGGATCGCGTACGTTTCCGATGCATCCGGCCGTGATGAGATCTACGTCAAGCGGCTCGACGACACTTCCGCCGCGAGGCAACTCACGACCAGCGGCGCCACCGAGCCGGCGTGGACGCGCGAAGGTCTGTTCTATCGCGATGGCGACCGCTTGTTCCTCGTCGACTGGAAAGAAGGGAAGCCTGGCGATCCAAAAGAAGCTCTCGAAGGTGCCTTCGAGCACGACCCGGGCGCGAATCTGGCGGCTTACGATGTCGATCCGAAAGGGCAGTTCTTTCTGATGCTGAAGAGCGCTGTGGCGCCTCGCGAACTTCGCATCGTGATCAACGTCGGCACCGAGCTCGTGAGGCTCATACCAGGCACGAAGTAATCGGCTTCGCGTCTCTGCGTCGAGATACAGCGGCTACCTGACCAGCATGCCGCGGGCTTTGAGTTTTGGATCGCGCGCGCTGATCTCGGTCTTGCTCGCCGGAACCAGCCTCTCCGGGCTCGCGAACACCACGCGATACTGATTCGACAACTCCGCCGACAATTGCTGCAGCTTGGAGGCGAGCGCGCTCGGCGTCAGCACTTCTTCGTACCGGCCGCCGGTGTTCTTTGTAAGCCGCCCGAGCACGATATCGAGGTCGACGCCATTGCCTTCGGGCCGCTGCCCTGCGCGTACATCCACCGACAGGCCCGCGATCGACTGTTGCGCGTCGCCACCTCCGAGCATCATGGCGTGGAGCGCCGGCGTGCCGCTGGCTTTCACGGTACGCAGCACCTCTGAATAATCGCGGTAGCTGTACTCGGGGCCTCTTGTTGTAATGATGGCGATGACCGAGCGTGCGTTCGGCCGCTTCGCCAAGCCTTGCGCGACTTCGGCAATGGCGTCCAGCATGTAGTTGCCGGCCTCGAGGGCGACGATTCTGTCGACGCCCTTCTGAAGCGCGACGCGGTCCGACGTATAGGGGACGACGATGGTGGGACGCTCGGCCGTCGTGAAGATCGAGACTTCGACGCCCGGACGAAGGGTATTGATGAAGGCCGACAGCGCGCGGCGCAGCTCTCCCACTCTGTTGCGCATCTCGACGCTGGTATCGACGAGCAGCGCCAGCTGCATCGGATCGTCGTCTTTGGCCACGCGTAGCACTTCGCGCGAGACGCCGTCTTCCCGGACGACGAAATCCCTCGCCGATAGACCGGTTACCGGTTCACCTTTGTCGCGGACGACGCTGGTGTAGATGACGCGCTCCTTCACCTGCGCGAATGCGGCAGGTGCACAGATCGCCGCGAACAGCGCCGCAAACAGGATCCGCTTCATCGTTGGTCCTTCTCGGTTTTCATCAGCATTCCTCTGGCCTTCAGATCCTGGCGTTTCACGCTCACGTCGGTCTGCTTCGGCGGGATAAGCCGCTCGGGACGCGCGTAGGTGACGCGATATTGATTCGAGACCTCAACGGCCACCTGCCTGGCTTTCAGTTCGAGCGCCGTCGGCGAAATGATGTTCTCGTAGCGTCCCCCGGTTTCCTGGGAACCTCTGCTCAAGACAATCTCACGGCCGGCGTTCGTGTTGCCGGTGCCCAGTATCACGGCATGAAGCGCGGCGCCTCCCTCGCGGAAGAATCGCAGCACCTCTGTGTATTGGCGGTAGCTGTACTCGGCACCGGAGCCGCTGATCACAACGATGGCCGATCGCCGCATCGTCCGTTTTGCCAGTCCCTTCGACGTCTCGGCGACGGCGTCGAGCAGATAGTTGCCGGCTTGGAACGCAAACAGTTTGTCGATCGATGTGTGCAGCGCGCGACGATCGGTCGTGTAGCCAACGGCGATGGTAGGGCGTTCGGCAAGCGTGATGAGCGCAATCTGGACGCCTTCGCGCACCGAGTCGACAAATATGCCGAGTGCTTTACGAAGATCGGGCACATGGGTGCGCATGGCGTCGCTGTTGTCGGCGAGCAGGGCGATCTGGAGCGGATCGTTGTCGAGGGCGACGCTCAAAATCTCGCGCGCCTGTCCATCCTCGCGAACGATGAAATCCTTGGCGCCAAGATCGAGCACCGGCTCGCCTTGGTTCGTGACGACGCTTGCATAGATGATGCGCTCGTCGGCCTGTGCCAGGACGATGTCGCCGGACAATCGAAACGCGGCAAAAAAGACGAAAGGGATAAGAAGTGAGGGCCAAAGGGTAAGTCTCACAGATATCGTGATCTTACCCCTTACCTCTCGCCCCTTACCCCTTACCCCTTGCTACCCGGCCTGCCTTACCGC
>JANMJM010000162.1:0-19290 GCA_031371345.1 Vicinamibacteria bacterium | reverse complement strand
CTAGTTACGTTCAGACCCTCCTCCGAGCTACCATCAGGTCGGGAGGGTCTTTTTGCGTACATCGACAGCGGTATTCGTCGTGTGGTGCGTTCTCGCCATGGCGGGGTCGGCGTCTGCGCAGACCATGTTCACCGCATCGGTGGGCAACGTATTTGGCGGCGACACGCCGAAGAAGCAGGGTATCTACGCGCTTGCCCTCGGCGGCGGCGGCGCACACGGCATCGGATCGGAGCTCGAGTTTTCCGACAGCAGGCATTTCTTCGACACGACAGATGGCTCGCGTAAGGGGCGGATGATTACTCTCATGGCGAGCGTACTGGTTACGGTGCCGATTCAGAAGGTTAGGCCTTACGCGATCTTCGGGTTTGGCTTCATTCGGGAACGCTCGGAAGCGACAACTGGCGGAATCTTTACGTCGCTGTCCAATAAAGACGTGGGTTACAGCGCGGGTGGGGGAGTGACGTACCAGTTTGCGCGACACGCAGGCGTGCGCGGCGACCTCCGCCACTTCAAGGTCCGCACGTCCGACGGCGTGAGCTTTCAGCGGTTGCTTGTGGGAATCGTGCTCGGCGGCTGATTTCTCGACATGAACTCGGTAACCTGGAATTCCACCGGCGAGTCGACGCAGTGGCCACGCTCGGTGCACGAGGCTCCCTTGACGTCGATAATCGCCACGGTTTGCGAACGATACGTTTCGTACACACCGACCAGACACCCGCAGGGCAACGCCCGACTATCAAGTCCCCTCAGTATTCTCAACATATCCGCCTCCAGTATGTACTTCAGACCTATCGGCTGTACAGGAGGTTTAACGTCAGGTGAAAAAGTGAGAAATTGACGAATATGTCCAACAAGGAGTTTGTCCTACAAATCGATACAGAGCGAGGAGGGAAGGACCGTTTTTCCTCCCTCCTCTGGTCAGGCGACTACGCGAGGACTTTGATCACGACGCGTCGGTTTTGCGCGCGTCCATCGCGGGTCTTGTTCGGCGCCACCGGTTTCTGCTCGCCGTAGCTAATCACGTTAATTTTGTGTAGCGGGATCTGATACGTCTCGTAGAGATACCGCTTCACGTTCTCGGCACGTGCGAGGCCGAGTTTGTCGTTGACCGCGGTCGTGCCCGTCGAATCGGTGTGCCCTTCGATTTCGATGTAATTGCCCGCCGGGTCGGCCTTCAGCTTATTCGCCAGTTCGTCGAGCTTTCCCCTGACGTCATCGGGAAGGTCCGCTTTACCCAGCTTGAAATTGCCCTGGGCGTCGTTGATGACGACCTGGAAAATCAGGCGCTTGGACGCCGCATCAACGGCGTTCGCTTTGGCGGCGGCGGCTTCGGCTGCGCCCTGGGCGACCGTCGCGGAGTTCTGGGCGGTCTTCGCGGCGGCATTCGCTTGGTCGGCCTTCTGGTCGACCTGCACGATACGGCCCGCATTTTCCTTCGTCTGCTGTTGCGTGGCTTCGAGTGACTGGCCAAGCGTCTCGACGCGGCCGTTGACGTCGTCAACCTGTCCGCGTACGAATTTCTTAGTGGCGCATGCCGTGCCCGCGCTCGCCATCACGGTGATTGCCGCGAGTGAGATGACTAGTTGTCGCATGATTGCTCCCCTCCTGAAATGATTACCTATCACTTATCAACCGCCCCCACGGTGTAGCCACTTCGTGCTCGCACAAATTGCCCCCCTTTTCGGGTTCTGAGCACGAGGGGATGCCATCCTGGGGCACTCCCGGGTTCGAACGCGATCACGTATTGATGTTGCAGTTCGGTCAGAATTTGACGCGTCGCAGAAACGGCGCTTGGCGTGTCTTGAACGAGCAGCGAGTCTCCGCCAGTCCACATCGCGAGGTCGGCCAATGGCCCCATGACCGGCTGTGGTTCTCGAGATCCGTCGTCCTGCAAAAAGCCTATCACGAGCACGTAGACCGGTACGTCAAGCGAGCTCGCAATCGCCGAGACGTCCGACGGCTTCAGCTTACTGGCAGAATCGACTCCGTCAGTAATGACGATCAGCGCCCGCCGGCGCTGCCGATCGACAATGTCGCGCGCGGTGCCCGCGATGGCGTCCCAGAGTGATGTTGCGCCGTAGGGGCGTGTCTTGCTCCAGGCACCTTCGGCGCCCCCCAGATCTTTTGAGAACGGCCGAACTTCGGTGAGCACCGTGTCGAACGCGTAAAGCGCGACTTCGTCAACACCGGGCTGAAGGCCGGCGAGGATGGCGTCAACGGTCGCGTGGGCGCGTTCCAGTTTTGTCGCCATGCTGCCGCTCGAGTCCATCAGGATGGCGACGCTCGCTGGACTGGGTTCCGACCACACTCCAATCAGGGGCCGGGTTCGTCCCGAATCCACCAGCTCGAAATCGCGCGACGTCAAATCCTTCACCAGCTTGCCCTTTGCATCGCGAACCACCGCCGTCAACGCCACGCGCTCAACCGCCGATTTGAACGGCGGAGGGTTGGGCGTCTCCTGGCCAGCAGCGGCGGCTGCTATAGACAGAGACACCCCAAACATTGCTATGGCACATGCACCTCGGACCACTTTTCTCCTGACAGGCACAACAAGTGTCGTGCCACCGAAAAGACTCGAAATTTCAGGGATTCGCACCACGCGTGTCCTCTGACCGCCACAGGGAATGCCCTTTTTAGGCCTTGGATCCCGGTGTCGACAGTGTCAGCGTGCCGACATCTCAGGAAGATTCTACAGGACCCTGATCTGGCCTCTAGTTGAAGTGAACCTTATCCAGAGGTGGGGCCGGGGGATTTTCACCCGACCCGACTGGTTGCATGCCGCGCTTCTTCTCCGCCTTGTAATCGAAAAAGAACAACGGCACCCACAACCCAACCATCAACGCGATGGCCAGAATGAAGCCGAGCAGGAAGTCAACGCTGATGTGAGTCATACCAAGTGAGTCTGCAAAAGGGGGACCTAGCTGGGGCCTGGCACCGTCGGCTCATCCAAATTCATCGAAGGATAGGCCCGCGCCGCCGCCAGTCCAAGGCGGCGTTTCTCTCCCCGCGCCTTCGCACCGGGCTCCTTGCCCCAAGGGGAGGCATGCTCGATCTCGGCGTTCAACTCGGCGCCGATCACCATCACCAACGCGGTGATGTAAAACCACAACAGCGTCATGATGATCGCCCCAAGCGTGCCATAGGCTTCTTCGTAGTGGCCGATGTTGACGACGTAAAAACGAAAGGCGATCGAGAAGAGAATCCACAGCACCGTCGCGGCGAGCGCGCCGGGCGTAATCCAGACCCATTCCTGTTCTGCATCCGGCGCGTAGTAATACACGAGCCCGAAACCTGTCGATACCAGAAAGAACGCCGTTGGCCACTGGAGAATTTTCCACACCATCGTAAAACTGGAGGCGAATCCGAGATGCGCGCCAAGGTAGTCGGCGATTTGAGGACCAGCGACGACGAGCGTGAATGACGTCAGGATGAAGAATGCCAGGCCAACCGTGAGCAGAATGGCGGTCAGTCGCACTTTCCACCACGAGCGGCTGTCGGTGATGTCGTAGGCGCGATTCATCGCGTCGATGATCGACACCAGCGCGGCAGAACTGCTCCAGATCGCCATCAGCACACCAAGGCTGAAGAGACCCGCGTGGTCGCCGTTCGACAGCTTCGTCAGTTGATCTTGCAGCACTTGGACGACGGCCTGGGGCGCCACCGGAGTGAGCGCATGCACGACATTGTCGGTGAAGTTATAGAGAGGAAAGAAGCTCGCCAGCGCAACCAGCGCGAGCAGCGTCGGAAACAAAGACAGAAAAAAATAATAGGCGAGCTGCGCCGAGAGTCCGAACGCATCGTCGGCGAGCGAATCCTTCACCGTGCGATGAAGCAGTTCGCGCCAGCCAATAGGGCTGTTGAAGTACGCGATCGTCACTTCTTCTCCCGTTGTTCCAGCACGCGATCGATGTTGTTGACGAGCGCTTCCAAGTCGGTCGTTTTCTTCAGTTCGGCGGCCTCGTGGGGCGCCTCGTCGGGCGGCAGATTGAAGTGGTCGGAGAGCCGCTCGAGCATCCGCAGCATCAGCGTCATCTCCTGCTCGGCGAGCACGTTAATCTGCAAATCCAGATGCGCGCGGCGGTCGCTGATGCGGGACATATGATGCTGACCGGCGAGCACGAGCAGTGTGACGAACAGCGCTTCGATGGTGATCGTACTGGTGAGTCCCGTGAACGGCGGCGGATCGGGCCGCATCGTTCCCCACGTGTTCATGGCGATCCACGCGCAGATAACAAAGGCGTGTACGGCAAAAAACCACGGCCGAACCGCTAGCCGTGTGACCAGGTCTGCGATGCGCTCAGCGAACGTTCGCTGGTTGAGCGCGTCGTGCTCCAGCCGGACGATCGCCTCAATGTTCTGTTGGGACGGGTGGCTTTGTGATGACTCGAAGCGATACAGGGCAGACCTTGCCATGCCTCCGTACCCGAGCAAAAAGCTAGCCGGAAGTGGCGGGCTGGCTCGCTTGGTCGAGCGACACGCGGTTTCGGCCGGTTTCCTTGGCTCGGCTGAGGCCGTTCTCAGCCATGGCGATGAGCTCGATGTCCTGCCACGCGCCTTCGCGGTCGGGCATGGCGGTGGCCACTCCAACGCTTAGGGTCACGATCGGTCCGCTTGGCGACGCGGGATGTGATTTCTGAATTTTTTCGACCGACTGCCGGAGGCGCTCGGCCAGCAACATCGCGCCTTTGGCGTCGGTGCCGCCTAGGACCACGCCAAATTTTCCGGAGCCGCCGTAGCGCGCCAGCGTGTCGCCGGGGCGATGAATAATCGGCCTCATCGCATCAGCCACCGCGCGCAGACAGGCGTCGGCGTCGGGTTTTCCCAGCCGTTCGTGGTAGGCGCGAAAATGATCGATCTCGATCATGATCATCGACACCGTGGTCCGGTCGCGCGACGAGCGGCGCCATTCGCGCTCGAGAAAATCCTGAAAATATTGCTGCGTCGGAAGCTCGGTGACCAGATCGATCGACGACCGGCGAAGCAGCTCGTGCTCTGCGAGCGTGAGTTGTTCGCTGCGTTCCTCGAGCGTGGTTTTGAGGGCTGCCTCGCGGCTGCGGCCCCTGCGGGCGCCAAGGAAATACCCGGCAGCCACGAGAAGCGCGGCGACAACGGCGAGCACGTAAGTCATGGTTGGGGGGTATTTTAGACCGATTGGCGAAATTTCGCTGTTTATGAGACAATAAGCCCTGAAAGTAAAGCGCTTTAACCCCAACAGCCAGTTTAACTTGCATTTCTCAGACCCCCCGAAAGTTTCAAACAGTCGCTCCATTCGTGGCCGTCGCCCGAATGGCCGGAGGCGTCCCTCGTCGGGCAAGCCCATGGTTGTGCGGCCTTCGGCGCCATCGGTGGCGTTCGAGCCGGCGCCCTACGATGCGACGCCAGTCGCGTTTACCTCGCTTGGCCTGAACACCAAGCTCGAGCAGGCGGTCACCGATCGAGGGTTCGTGACGACCACGCCGATTCAGTCTGCCGTCTACCCGGGCGTGCTCGATGGGGCCGATCTGGTGGCGTGCGCGCAAACTGGGACGGGGAAGACGCTGGCGTTTTTGCTGCCGCTGATGCATCGCCTTCTCTCGGCGCCGCCGGTTCCCGAGGGACAGGCGAAAACGCGCGTGCTCATTCTCGCGCCGACGCGCGAGCTCGCCGTGCAGATCGAAGACGAATTTCAGGGGCTGGCGTATCACACGAATCTTTCGAGCGTGGCGGTGTACGGCGGTGTCGAAGCCGGTCCACAGGAGCGAGGCTTGCGTGGCGCCGCCGATATCGTCGTGGCGACGCCCGGCCGGTTGATCGATCACATGGGTTCCAACGCGGCGAATTTCGAAGCGCTCGAGGTGCTCGTGCTCGACGAAGCTGATCGCATGCTCGACATGGGGTTCTGGCCAAGCGTCCGGCGTATCGTTGCGTCGCTACCGTCGAACCGACAAACATTGCTGTTTTCGGCGACGATGTCCGACGACGTGGCGCGGTCTGTGAATCAGATCATGCGCAATCCGAAAATGATTCGTGTGGGCGGCCAGGAGGGTCTGGCCACGACCATCGAGCATGTGGGCAAGCTGGTGTCGCACCCAGAGAAGCTGCAGTGGCTGGTGAATTTCCTGCGGCGCGCGCAGGGTACCAGTCTGGTGTTCGTGCGCACCAAGCGTGGCGCCGACAAACTGGCGCGTCAGCTTGCGGCAAGCGGCATCAAATGCGTGGCGTGGCACGCCGACCGCACGCAGAGCCAGCGTTCGTCGGCGGTTGAAGGATTCAAGTCGGGTCGGTACACCGCGTTGATTGCGACTGATATCGCGGCGCGCGGCATCGACATCGACGACATCGCGCACGTCGTCAATTACGAAGTACCGTCGAGCGTAGACACCTATGTGCACCGGGTTGGCCGCACGGGCCGCGCCGACGCGGTTGGCACCGCGGTCACACTGGTGGCGCCGGAAGAACTGGCGGCGTTGCGGGTTATCGAGAAGTCGCTCAACGTCACGTTCGCCGTCGCTTAAGCCAGGAGGATTCATGCGTAGATATACCGCAGGAGATCGCGTCGTGCAGGCACAATACGGCGCCGGCACGATTGTCGATGTGAACGAGCATCACACCGTCATCGAGTTCGACGAGCACGGCACGCGCCGGTTTTCCACGAGGATCGTTGTGCTGGAAACGAGCAACACGCCGGCACCTGCACGGAAGGCAAAGACGCGCGCTAAAAAAAAGGCGGCCGCGCCAGCACCTCAGCCATAGGAGGCGATCAGAAGCGTTATGTCTGTCCGGTTATTCGTCGGGAACTTGCCCTATAGCGCGACCGAAGCCGACATCCGTGAGCACTTCGGCGCCGTCGGCGCGCCGCTGCAGATTGTCATTCCCACCGATCGCGACACAGGCCGCCCGCGTGGCTTCGCCTTTGTCGATTACGACGACCGCGGTGTGGCCGAGAAAGCCATTCAACAGCTGCACGGCCAGCCGTTCAAGGGGCGCCCGCTCTCGGTGAGCGAGGCACGGCCGCGCGAGGCGCGGCCCCCGATGGGCGCCGGTGGCGGATTTTCCGGGCCTCCCCGCCCGATGGGTGGTCCCCCGCGTCCGGCCGGCGGCGGATTCGCGCCGCCCGGCGATGCCGGCGGAGCGTATCGCTCGACGCGCGGTGGTCCTCCTGATTCGGGCAATCGGAATTTCGGTCCGAACAAACCGCCGAAGGGGCGGGGCGGATCGAACTTCGGCAAGAACCGGAACCAGGAAGGGAAAGCCAAAGGTCCCCTGAAGGAGCGCCTCAGCGGCCGGATGTTCAGCGTCGAGGAAGATGCACGGTTCCGCGATCGCGATGAAGACGATACGCTCGCCGACATCGACGCGGAGGTGAAAGAGCCCGAAGTGGTGGAGGTTGATGCGGAGAAGGACGCTGATAATGAAGAGTGAATCTGAAATCTATAATCTAAAATTTTAAATTTCAGATTTTAAATTTTAGATTTTCGCTTACCACCGCGCCCGCCATGGCCGCGTATCCACATGCACAAACGGTGGGTGGGCGGGTGTTGCCGAGTAAATTCCTATCCCGCCGATAAAATCGCCGAGCTCGGGTGTCTTCGAGAGTTTCTCCACCATATCGGCAAGCGCCGCGGCGTCGCTGCGATCGACGACGTTGTCGCTGTTAAAGTCGTCCATGTTCCCATCTTTGTTTTTGTCGAGGAAAATGTCGGCGGCGCGGCCCCACTGGTGCATGCTCCACTGCGTGTCGTCGATCAACTTGTTGTAGTAGGGCGTTCGATAGCCGCTCATGATGAAAATATCGCCGGCATTCCATCCGCGCGCCTCGAGCTGCCGGCCGATGGCTTCCAGCAGATAAATCAACCGCTCCTCGAGCACCATGTATTTCGGGTGCCCGCTCTTCTGTTTCGTCAAAAACTGTTTCAATCGGAAATTCGGCGACACCTTCGTGTCTTCGTTGTCCCTGGTCACTTCGATGAAACCCTTTGGCGAGATGTAGGAGGGCTTACCGCCGGGCTGCGTTGCCGGGTACGACCCTATCTGAAAACCGTTCAGCGATCCGTCGCGGACGGTGGTCGCCGGCACCATGACGAACGCATTGAAATCGAAGACTTTTTTCCCGGCCGGGTTCTTGACCTCGAGGGAATACCGCCCAGGTTCTCTTGGTGCGTCCCATGTCCATCGGTTGGGGCCGGTCGCGAGGAGCGCGCCGTTCGGCGCGGCCACACTGAAGAGCCGGGAGGCTGGAGCCGTGACCGCGATCGGAATCTTTTCGTGCGGCATCACGAACACCGCGCCGGTGTCGTACGGGTATGTCAGCGCACGAATGCGCAGATGGTCGCCAGGCGCCAGGTCGTCGGCTGCCGCCCACGGCGTGGCCGCCGCGACGACACACAGCAGCAACGAGGCTACGACTGCTGTGGCCACAGCTGCGCCGCCTGTTCGGCGTCGTGCCCGTAAATATCCTTCAGGAACCGCACACCGCCTTCGTGCACCCACGCTGTCATATACACAATGTAAACCGGAATCGGGGTTTTCAGCTTCACGCCCCGTTCTTTCCCTGACTGCATGGCTTCGGCTATCGCCTCCGGCGTCCATTCAGGGAAGTCGCGCAGCACATAGTGCGCGAGCTTTCCAGGCTCTTCCACGCGCACACAACCATGACTGAGGCCGCGCTCGATGCGATCGAATAGCTTGCCCGCATTGGTATCGTGCAGATAGACGTTGAAGTTATTCGGGAAGATGAATTTCACGCCGCCAAGTGCGTTCTCGCCACCAGGGCGCTGACGAATTCGCAAAGCACCGGGATGTGACCAATCGACAGAGGACGGATCGACCGGTTGTCCAGACGCGTCGACGACTTCCATGTTATTGCGCGCGAGATACCCTGGATCCTTGGCCGCGCGCGGCGCGGTTTCGTTCTTCGCGATATCCGGCGGCACGTTCCAATACGGGCTGAAAATCACCGTCGTCATCTCGTCGGCGAAGATCGGCGTCTTCTTGTCCGGCGCGCCGACGACGACCCTCATGTCGAGAACCGATTTGCCGTTCTCGATGGCGTCGAAGCGATAGTCGGGCACATCGACCATGATGTAGCGCGCTGGCATGGTGTCGGGCATCCAGCGCCATCGCTCGAGGTTCAACTCGATCGTTCGGATCTTCGACTCGACGGGAACGTTCATCGCTTTGAGCGTCTCTGGGTTGACGGTGCCGTCCGGTTTGATGCGATGGCGCTCCTGGAATCGCTTCACGGCATCGGCGAGCGTCGCGTCGTGGGCCGACGAGGCGTCTTTCTCGTGGGACGCGTCGAGGTCGCCTTCCATCGCCAGGCGATGACGAAGCGTTGGCAGATCCTTGGGGCTGGTCACGGTTGGCCATCCACCTTTCGCGGCGATGCCGCGATAGCGAACGAGCGCCTTCTGCAGTTCGGCATACTCGGGTGAGGCGGGCGTCAGCTTGTCCATTGCCTCGTTCAGATTGTCGTGCTCGACCGCACTGGTGAGCGCCGCAACGAGCTCGGGCTTCTCCGGCTTCAATGTCCACTGAGATTCGAGTGCGTGCGGATCGAGGCGGCCAGCCGTCAAGTGCATGAAGTACCGGAAAAACGCGGCGGTCGCCTGCACATCGAGCTTCGGTGCGGTCTCGGCTGGAACGCGCACTTTGGTGCCTTCGGGAACTTCAATCGGCACCTTGTAGAGATCGGGTGGAAGCCCGTGATCGTCGGCGGCATCCAACACTTTGACGAGCTGCCGATAGCGATTCGACGGACGGTCGCCGTCAATCCAGATCAACTGATAGTTTTCGTTCTTGTAGAAGCGCTTGACTTGATCGGCGAGGCGCGTTCGTTCGGCCGCTGTCATTCGCGGAAGGGCGACGAGCGATCCGAGGTCAGTGCTGTCGACCAGCGACTGCAACGCGGCGTTTGCTTGAGTCGCCGCGGCGTGGTGTCCTGCCGCGCGATCCTGGCAGGCGGCGCCGGTTATCACCAAAAATGTAATCAGGCCTAGTGTATAGGTACGTGTACACAGTTGGTTCATGAGGGGGCATGGTGCAAGAAGCGTACGCAGCCCTTGCCCCTTCCCCCTGCACTTGCCGTCGAGCCTGCTACGGCGCCGGTGCTATCGGCTGTCGCGCGTAGAACGCGTCCTGTACCGCACGCGCCGGGAACGGCGCACTCGCGTTGCGCCGCATGTCCGTCCACACGGAGTGGACGTTGCCGTCGCTGCCGACGGCGAGGCCGTTGTAGTCGCCGATGAACGTTGCGCAGTTGCGGCATCCCGTCACGCCCGCTCGGAAGAACAGCGAGTTGTTCGGCATCGATATCGCGCTGCTGACCACCAGCGGCGTCAACGGCGCTCCGCCAATCGGAATCGTGACGTTCGAAAAGCCGTACCCGTTTCGAACCGGACCATCAACGTCGGCGTCCATGTAACCCACCACGAGAGCTCCCGATGTCTTGTTGGTGTCGGCCCAAGGGAACCACTGGTCAGCTTCGACGTCGTGCGGATTCGCCTGCAGGCGTCCAGGACCGCTGACGCCTCCGCTATCTCCACCGATCCAGGTCATTCCACCATCTTCTGAGTACGCATAAAAGACGTCTGTGTTGGTCATCGGCGTCAACGCTGGGCCCGACGCCGGTTGCCCGGCAGCGATGCCATTGCCGGGACGCACGCCGTTGAAGTTATCCGAGAACACCGTCCACAGGCGATAGGCGCCCGGCACACCGGGCTTCGGTCCAACGGCGATCGTACCTGCTGAATTCACGCGGAACTGATGGCCGGTCAGCGTCGTTCGTCCTGAGACGTTGATCGGGTAATCGGGAACCGCAGTGCCCTCGGCGCCATGATTGAGAAAATCGTAGCTGTCTTCCTTGTTCACAATGTGGATGGGCACGATGCACGTACCGTCGGGGCCCGAGGCCGAAGCCGCTACGTGGATGCACCCCAGCTGATTTGCCGCTGTCGGCGCTTCGCCGACAAATGTATTGCCTCCGTTGGTCGACTTCACCAACAACACTTGCGAGTCGTATCGCTGGGGGTGTTCAAAGGCTGCGAAGTTCTGTTCGTTGTCAAACTGCACGTACAGCGTTCCGTCCGGCGCGACGATGGGGTAAGCGAACGAATCCTGATCGCAGGCAAATGGATCATCCGGTCCCTCGGCAGTGCCCTGGGTCGAGTACGGCCCGTTCGTATCGGCGGCGTCGTCTTCGTCGTCTTGGAACGTGCAGTAAACGGGGTTGCGCCCGGAGATTTCCACCGGCAAGGTCCAGCGGCGACCACCGTCGTCGGACTTCACGAACATCACAGGTGACTCGTCGTACACGCCGCTCTCAGTCCGAAACTGCTGATAGGTGATGTAAATGTTGCCGTAGTACGGGCTCGACGGATTGTTGTCGACAGCGATCCACTCCTTATCGAGGAACAGCTGCTGCGCCCCCGCGTCCGATGCGCTGCCGTTGGCGACCGTCTGATCGCTCCAGGTAATTTGCCCTGAGGGTGCCGTAGCATTCGGGCCGAGGGGGCTGCTCGCGAACATGACGTTGCCGCGCGAGCACAGGGGCGCCAATTGTCCGCACACGAACGAGAGGCTCGCGAACACCATCTGGTTGTGCTTCACATCGAAAGCCGGGGCGGGATCGCCGCCGCCGAGCGATCCCTTGAGCGGAAGCTCCCCGTCGATCCATGTGCCGCCTCCGTCGCCGGAGAAAAAGAAGCCGGATGGTACTTGAAGGTTCGCCGTGTTCCCAAGAAAGGTGATGTGATAGTCGTTGGATCCGGCGAGCAGCAAGTTGGGATTTGTCGGGTGAACCGCAATCGCCATCTCGTTGTCCGGCGACACCGTTTGATCGTCGCAGCTGATGTCCTTGTCGTATAGTCCACGACCGCCATCTCCGTATGGTCCACAGTCGGCTTGACGCCGGTTCTGCTGACCTGGACCTATGCCCTGAGCGTCGGTCGGATCGAGCGGTACGACTTGGCTGAAGAGCCGCGCCTCCCATCTGATTCTGTCGGATTGATGCGGGTTGGCGAGCGTCGACCACTGAACGGCAAGGATTCCGACCACGACGAGCACCGCTGCAACGAGTTTTTTCATGGTGTTCCTCCGCGTTAAGTCACATCAGTGAGTCAGTCCGTACATCAAGTAATTCACGCCAAACTTGTACGCTTCGTTTGACAGGTCGATCGGTGTCAGTCCCGTGTCCGACCATTCCCAATACTGCGCGATGTCGTTGTTGAAGTTGGCGATGAAGAGCAGCCGCTTGGACGCGTCGTTGTCCTCGTACATTCCCCAGAACTGCGCGCGGCCGGCGTTACGGTCGTAGCACGACAAAAAATCGTTCGGCTTCGGAATCTCGAAGAACGAATGAAAGACGGGATTCGAGCCGTCGAGCTCGACGAGACGTCCTGCGGGCATCACGCGGCGCATCGATTTCTCGAAATTCCCCCAGCCGTCGTTGCCGCGGTTGTTGCGGAAGTCATCAAAGATGATGAAGCCGCCTTTGAGCAGATACTCGCGAAGCGCCTGCGCTTCGTTGTCGGACAGCGTCATGTAGCCGGGTTCGGTCATGTACGACACGGGATAGCGGAACATCTGCGGATCGCCGATCGCAATGACGTTCGTGCGATCGATCTTCGGTTTGATAATCCGCGTCACGCCTTCGAGAATTTTCATGAGGCTGTGTTCGGCGGTCGGGTAGCCGTGCGCCCAGGCGGGCAGACCGTAATAGTAGTAGCCGCCCGGTGCGGTTTTGTAGGCGAGTCGGCAAAACACGAAGTCGGCGCCGTATGCCACGTTGTGCACTTCGTCGGTCGGTTCGCGCGTACCCGTGCTGCATTGTGCATAGACGAGACGCGCCGCGCATGCGAGGCAGGCGACCACGGCGAGACAAACTGTGCGCCGAGAGGAAGATCGCAAGGTTTCAGCATACACCGGACCTTTGCGCAGGCGACGGTTGGGGTTACAATAGTGTTCTCGGTGGCACCCCTCGAACTGAGTCTCGACATTACGCCGCGCGGACGCCTGGACGTAATCGATGTCAGGGCGCTGGCTGCGGCCACTTACGGCGATGTCTTCGATCGTCACGCCCGCTGTCTTTATTGCTCGCTCCACACAACGGCCGGCTATCTTCCTCAGAGTTTTGCGATGCGGTTGGGAACCGGACCGCAGGCGGTGCGCCCCTACATCGACGTCTTCACCACCGTCTTTCCGGAAGGCGCCGGCTATCTTCACGACCAGCTGGATCTCCGCAACGAGCTGACGCCCGAGCAGCGTCCCGTTGAGCCGACCAATGCCGATTCGCATCTAGCGTTCATTGGCAGCGGTCTGCGTTCCTGTGTGTCGTACCTGACACGCCGGCCGGGTCCCGTCTCGTTCATCGATCTGGACGGCGTCAACGCAGGAACGCCGCGCCGTCGCAAGACGACGCTGGTCGGCTATGACAGCGAGATCGAAATCGCCAAGACGACGCTGCGCGTGCCGGTGTCGAAAACGCATCCAGTCGATGCGGTCAACTTGAAGGATCCGAAGCTGGGTCTCTACGATCAGCTCGGCGCCTTGATCAAACAGCACGGCGTCGAAAAAGGCCGCATTCGCTTAAGTCTCGGCGCGGGCGAGCAGTTCGCGAGCCTCACCGTCAACGAGTACGAAACGCTGCTGATGCGCTACGACCTCGCCGAGGTCTTGAAAAATCCGCTGCGGTTCGCCGCGCAGAAAGCCAAGCACGCGTGGGACGATCCGCGCGCGGTCCCGTCGAAAACCATCGAGTACGCCAAATACGATCTGGTGCGTGCGCTGAATCGGCTCGTCGACGCGCTCGGCCTCGCCGAGTCGGCGATCGAGCGTGTGCTGGCGCAGGCGCTCGCCGTACCGGCCTCCCGGTTCTTGCGCATGAAGCGATCGGTCGATTTGCTGGTCTCCGACTCCCAATCGCCAGGCCGTCCGATGGTGATCGAAGGCACCTACCAGGCGCCGATCATGGTCCAATGGCGACGCGCCCATCAGGGCGAGCGTCACGTCACCGTGGCGCTGACCCGCTTCGTGTAGAATCGCTCCTCACCACAAGCAAATATTGGAGGTCGTGCCTATGAAGCGTCTTGCCTTGGCTATTTGTGTGATGTGCTCGACCGGCGTCATGGCCCAGCAGCGCGGCGGACGCGGTGCAGCGCCGCAGCCGGCCGAGCCGCATCCTTCTGGACTTCCGTCGAAAGCGCCCGAGCAGGGCTGGGTCGGCGAGGCGTGGAATCCGCACGAAGGCGGTTTGCTGAAGGTCAAGGTGCAAATCCGATTTGGCGTCGAGATGCAGGCTGGCGTGCCGGCCGCCACCTGGAAGCAGATGCCGGCCGGCTGGGTGTTTGGCCGGTGCTCCGCTGTATCAACCGATGCGCAAAGCAACGTGTATGTGCTCCATCGCAACACCACGATCGATCCGCTCGTCGTCTTCGACGCCAACGGCAACTACCTCCGATCGTGGGGCAAAGGTGTGATTGGCGATCCGCACGGCGTGCGCGTCGATCGTGAAAATAATGTGTGGGTGGTCGATCGCGCCGGACAGATTTTGAAATACGCGAACGACGGGAAGTTGTTGATGACGATCGGCATCAAAGGCCAAAAGGGCACCGACGACAAAACGTTCAACCTGCCGACCGACGTGGCGTGGGATTCGCAAGGCAACACGTATATCTCTGACGGCTACGGCAACAGCCGCGTGGTGAAGTTCGACAAGAACGGCAAGTTCGTGATGACCTGGGGCACGCCGGGCAGCGCTCCGAGCCAATTCAGCACCGTGCACGCGATCCAGTTCGATTCGAAGGATCGCGCCTACGTCAGCGACCGCGAGAACAACCGCATTCAGATTTTCGACACCAACGGCAAGCTCATCAAGATCTGGAACCACCTCGGATCGACGCAGGGCATCTGGATCTCGCCGAAAGACGAGATGTACATCTTGACGCATCGGAACAACGTCGAGAACATCACCGCCGACACGCTGGCGGGACGCTTGATGAAGATCGATCTCGAGAGCGGCAAGGTCCTCGGCTCGATGGAATCGCCGGGTCACCAACTGAGCGGATCGCCCAACGGCGATATCTTCGTGGCGAGCCTTACGGGCAATATCCTGCGCTGGATGCCGCACCCGGAGTTTACGCGCTCGCACTAACGTAGTTGGTTGGTTGATTAGTTGTTAGTTGTTGGTTGCGATCACGCGTTCAAGCAAAAAAGGCCGGCGTCTGATTTCAGGCGCCGGCCTTTCCGCAACTAACAACTAACCAACTAAGCAACCAACAACTAAATGATCTTCATGCCCAGTGCCGACAGCGCAAGCTCGACGCCAAGTTCGGCGGTGGTATTGTGGAGGTCCAGCGTGGGATTCACTTCGACCAGATCCAAAGCCGTCAGCCGTCCCGTTTCGGCGATCATCTCCATCAATAAATGCGCCTCACGGTAGTTGAGTCCCCCTCGCACGGGGGTCCCCACGCCAGGAGCGATCGCCGGATCGCACACGTCCAAGTCGAGTGAGACGTGCAGCCCGCCCGCACCGTGGCTCACCTGCTCCAGCGCCTTGGCCGCGACGGCGGCGACACCGAGGCGGTCGATGTCTTTCATTGTGTAAACATGCACGCCTGAATTGCGGACGAGATCTTTCTCCCGCTCATCGAGATTTCTTACGCCGATGAGCGCCGTATTTTCGGGAAGCACCGTGGGAGAAAAACCCCCGATGCCGGACAGTTCGGCAGGTTCGGGGCCGAGCAGCGCTGCGAGCGGCATCCCGTGTACGTTGCCGCTTGGCGTGCTGGCCGGCGTGTTCATGTCCCCATGTGCGTCGATCCACAACAGACCGATAGATTGATTGGTCCCGCGTGCGTGCGCCGCCGATGCGGCCACCGAACCGGCGGCCAGACTATGGTCGCCGCCCAGGACAAGAGGCAACGCCCCCTCTTCGAGCGATCCGCGCGCGGTCTGATAGAGCTTGTCGCACACGCGCGCGATCTCTTTGATGAACCGCTTGCTCGGATCGCCGTGCTTCTTGGTTTCGGGAATCGGCGAGGGCAGGTCGCCTTTGTCGACGACGGTGTACCGGAGCGCCGCAATTTTCTCGCTGAGACCGGCAATGCGGAAGGCCGACGGTCCCATGTCGACGCCGCGGCGACTGCCGCCCATGTCGAGGGGAACGCCGATAACGTGTACGGGACGAGGCACACCGGTACAATATCAAAAGGGGTAAGGGGTAAGGGGCAAAGGGTAGGCTGGGGCGAGACTATGCAAGTACCACATATCAAAGTTCCACCGCCCGGCCCGCGAGCGAGAGCGATTCTCGCGCGAGACGCGCAGATCGTGTCGCCGTCTTATCCCCGCAGCGCGCCGTTTGTCATGGCGAAGGGAAACGGTTCGGTCGTCGAGGACGTGGACGGCAACCTCTATCTCGACTGCTGCGCCGGTATCGCGGTGGCGGCCACAGGCCACTCGCATCCCGATGTCGTCCGGGCCATCACCGAACAGGCGCAACGATTTCTCCACATTTCAACCGACTACTATCACGAAACGCAAGTCGCGTTGGGCGAGGCCATGGCGCAAGTCGTGCCGTTCGAAGGCGCGGCGAAGATGTTTTTCTCGAACTCCGGTACCGAAGCGGTCGAAGCGGCGATTAAGCTCGCGCGATATCACACGAAGCGGTTCAACATCATCGCGTTCCTCGGATCGTTTCACGGCCGCACGCTTGGCTCGCTCGCGCTCACGTCCAGCCGCACGGTGCAGCGCCGCGGCTTTGGACCAATGGGGCCGGGTGTGTTCCATGCGCCCTTCGCCAATCCGTACCGCTGCGCGCCGGGCGTGGGCGCGGAAAGTTGCGCCGACGTCTCGCTTGCCTATATCGAGCAGCAGATCCTGACGCATCTCGTCGCGCCCGATGAGGTGGCGGCCATCCTGGTCGAACCGATCCAGGGCGAAGGGGGCTATATCGTGCCGCCCCGCGCGTTCATCCAGGGTCTTGCGCGAATCGCGTCGCAGCACGGCATCCTCCTGATCGTCGATGAAGTGCAATCCGGCATTGGGCGAACGGGAAAGATGTTCGCCATCGAGCACTACGATGTGCAGCCCGATATCGTCGTGGTCGCGAAAGGGATCGCCTCGGGCCTGCCGATGGGCTTGACGATTGCGCGCGACGCCATCATGGATTGGCCGGTCGGCGCCCATTCGAATACGTTCGGCGGAAATCCTGTCGCCTGCGCGGCTGCGCTCGCCACGCTGAAGCTCGTCCGAGGCACGTTGATGCAGAACGCTGCCGATGTTGGCCAGTACCTTCAGGACAAAATCAAGGCGCTGGCCGAGCGCCATCAGATCATCGGCGACGTGCGGGGCAAAGGTTTGATGATCGGCATCGAGCTGGTGCGCGACCGCCAAACCAAAGAGCGGGCCACAACCGAGCGCGACGCGCTCGTGATGGAGTTGTTCAAACGAGGACTTCTGGTGCTGGCCGCTGGCCCGAACGTCGTCCGGCTCTCACCGCCGCTCGTGTTCACGAAAGAACAGGCCGACGTCGCGGTGCGGATTCTTGATGAAACGCTGTCGTCGGGTCGTCTCTCTTAATTATTTAGTTGACACGATTCCGGCCGGAAGCGTAGCCTCTTTCTAGCTCTTAATTCATTAAGAAAATGCCCCGACCCAAATCATCGTCCCTCACCGACGGCGAACTCCGGCTGATGCTTGTGCTGTGGGACCGCGGTGAGGCCAGCGTTGGCGACGTCGTCCAGGCGCTGAAAGAGCGCCCGAAGCCGGCCTACAACACCGTCCTCACGCTCCTGCGGATTCTGGAGAGGAAAGGGTACGTCACGCATCGCAAAGACGGCCGGGCGTTCGTGTTCGTCCCCATCGTCGACAAGCTGAACGCGACGCGTAGCGCGTTGAAAACGCTCGTGAACAGATTTTTTGAAGGGTCTCCGAAGCTCCTCATGCTGAATCTTCTCGAAGATCAAGAACTGTCTTCCGAAGCGCTGCAGCAGTTGAAGGAACGCATCGAGGACGCGTCGTGACGGGGTGGCTCGTCGCGTGGCTCTGGCAGGGCATCGTGCTCGCGATGGGGGTATCTGCAGCGCTGAAGCTGCTGCCGCGTGTAAACGCGTCGACGCGTTACGTCATCTGGTGGTGCGCATTTGGCGTCCTGGTGTGGCTTGGCTGGAGCACGTCACCCCACATCGGTCCCCTTTTGACGATTTCATCCGACACAGGCGCCACGCAGGTGTCGGCGCCGTCGCTGTTTGAAGTGGCAGCGTTTCCTCAATGGCTCATCACGTGCATCTTCGCGGCGTGGGGCGCCGGTGCATCGTTCAAGTTGTTGAGCATCCTGCCGGGATTGCACGGGCTGCATCGACTGAAGGACTCGTGCGAGCCCGTCCTCGTGACGATGGAAACGCGCCTGCCATTGTGGCTCGAGCAGAAACGAATCGGCCGCCCGGCGCAGTTGATGCTCTGCGACGGCCTTTCGAACGCTGCCGTGTTGGGGCTCCGCCAACCTTACATCGCGTTCCCCGCGCGGTTGCTCGACATCGTGAGCGCCGAGGAACTCGATCAGATCCTGCTTCATGAATACGGTCATGTGCAGCGCCGTGACGATTGGACGCGTCTCGCCCAGGCGCTGCTCGAAGCCGCGTTATGGATGCATCCCGCGGCGCGATGGATCAGCGCCGAGCTGAACCTGGAGCGCGAAGTGGCGTGCGACGACTGGGTAGTCTCGAAAACACGCGGGGCTCTGGCCTACGCCGGCTGTTTGTCGCGCGTGGCCGAACATCATCAGACACGGGCCGCGGCGTCGCTTCTTCCTGCGTGGTTCAGCAGAACCCCTGACGTTGTTCGACGCGTAGACCGCCTGCTGAATCCCAAGCGCAATGCCACGCGGAAGCTCTCGTTCGCCGCGGCGGGCGTCGGCATCTTCATCATGTCGGCGAGCGCCGCGCATCTGCGGGCGCTCCCGCTTATCGGCGAGGTGAGTGCGGCTCTTGTCGCGCCCGAGGCACCGGCAGCCTTGATACGCGCGACATTTTCAAGTTTGCGCGCGCCGGTAACGCCCCAAGTCAAGTCGGCGCCGGCGGCCCCAAAGGCGATGCGCCGCACTGCACAGCACGATCCCATTGTTCCGCCTGCAGCCACGACGGCGGCGCCCGTTCTCGCCACGTTGCCGGTCGTCGGCGCGCGATCGTTTCCCGCGATCGACACGCCACCGATCGAACCCACGGGAGTGCTCCCGCAGACATCTCCGAGTGGCTGGAGATTCGGCGCGACGATTGGTCAGGCCACGCGGAAAGCAGGCGCGGCGGTCGGCGGGTCGAT
>JANMJM010000160.1:0-35240 GCA_031371345.1 Vicinamibacteria bacterium | reverse complement strand
ACATCCGGGCCCGCGCTCTTTAACTGCGGCCGGGGTGGGGGGCCGGGGTGCCCCTTGTGGGCCGAATGGCCATTTTTTATGTGTTGGGAAATAAATGCCCCCCGCGCGGGGGCGCGCCCCACGCCTCCTCCCGGGACGTATCCAGACAGTACTACCGCTTCGAACGATTTCAGTGCGAAGTCGCGAAGCCAGGGATCTTCGAATAACGCCGCTGCCCGCAGAAACGCCGCCACCATGCTGGCGTTTCGATCGACGTACAGCGAACGATCGATCAGCGGTTCCGCACGGGCGTTGTAGAACCCACCGTCCTGTTCGTTCGCGAGTGCGGCTCCCACCCACCGCACGAGCTCTCCGGCACGTGCGCGGAACTCCTCGGATTGGCGGCGGAGTGCGGCCTCGATGTACAGGTGCAGCAGCGCTCCGTTGTCGTCGAGCGTTTTTTCCACGCCGGGGCGACTCCAGTCGGCAGCGTCGCCGTACCGATGAAAACCGCCGGCGTCGTGGTCCCACAACGCCGACATCCTGTCGAGCGTCACCTCGACGATGGTGGCGAGCTCTGGATCGGCGGTGCCGGCGGCTTCCGACGTCAGCGACAATGCCAGCAGCAGCGCAGACACGTGAGGCAGCTTCGGCGCTGTCCCGAAGCCGCCGTTGACGGCATCGAAATGCTGAACGATCAACGCGCGCACGTGCGCCACTGCCCCGCGATCGGGTTCCGTCCGCCTAGCGATCGCCGACGGCTTCGCGGCTCGGTTCTGCGCCGCGCGCGCGCGAATCTCGCTGCTCCGAGCGCGCCAGGCATCGGCCACCTCCCGCGACAAGGCGAGCATCTCTTCTGCGTTGAGATAGGTCCCGCCGCTGAGCAGTTCCCCATCGCTCGTCAGAAACGCCGCAGTCGGCCATCCACCCAGGTTGTAGCGCTCGTTCACATCAGGCCGTCGATCGGCGTCAACGCGCACGGTCACAAATTGCGACGACAGCGTCGCGACGACCTCGGGATGTGAGAACGTCGTGCGGTCCATCGCTCGGCACTCTTCCGACCATGCGGTGACGAGGAACAGGAGCATCGGCGTGTTGGCGGCGGCCGCCTGTGCAAACGCCGGCTCGCCCCATTCGAGCCATTGAATCGATTCAGACATCAAAAGTCTGCTCAAATTATAATGACCGGGTGGTTGCACTGCGGTATGTGTATGTTCTCGCGCTTTCTCTGTGGTTTGGCGGGACGGCGGTAGTCGGGTGGCTGGCGGCGCCCGTCTCCGGTGTGGTGCTCAACAGGTTCTTCCGGATGTCCTACATTTCGGGCGGCCTGCTCATCGGCAGCCTGTTCGCGATGGCGCTGCTCGGTCCCCGGCCTTCCGGGTATTTCGCGAGGATGGCCGTCGCCCTCGCGATGTACGCGTCAACGATCTACGCCGGCCGCCAACTGCACGCATTGCCCGCCGTCGTCATGGCTCCCATCATCGTTGCCGGGCTCGCCTTGCTGTTCTGGGAGGCGCGCGACGGCACACGCGCCGCGTAATGCACACCATCACGCTGATCCCTGGGGACGGCATCGGCCCTGAAGTGACGGCTGTCGTCGTTCGCATCCTCGAAACCGCAGGCGTCGACGTGACGTGGGAACGCGTCGATGCGGGCGTCACCGCTCTCGACAGGTACGGCACGCCGCTTCCGCAGGAACTGCTCGATTCCATTCATCGCAATAAAGTCGCCTTGAAAGGACCGGTGACCACGCCCGTTGGCGAAGGATTCACGAGCGTGAACGTGGGACTTCGGAAAGCGCTCGACCTTTACGCGAACCTCCGCCCGGTGGCGAATCTTCCGCATGTGCACACGCGCTTCGAGCATGTCGATTTGGTGATCGTGCGCGAAAACACCGAAGACCTCTACGCAGGCCTCGAGCACGAAGTCGTGCCGGGCGTCGTCGAAAGCCTGAAGATCATCACCGAGCGCGCTTCGACGCGCATCGCACGCTTCGCGTTCGAGTACGCGAAGACAATGGGAAGGCGACGCATCACGGGTATTCACAAAGCCAACATCATGAAGATGAGCGACGGCCTGTTCATCAGGTGCTGTCGCACCGTGGCTGCTGAATACTCGACGATCGCCTACGACGAGCAGATTGTGGACGCGGCCTGCATGAACTTGGTGATGGCTCCGGAAAAATTCGACATGCTGCTGCTCACAAACCTGTACGGCGACATCGTCTCCGACCTGGCCGCCGGCCTGGTCGGTGGTCTCGGCACCGTCGGCGCCGCGAATCTCGGTCAGGACATCGGCGTCTTCGAAGCCGTGCACGGAAGCGCGCCCGACATCGCCGGCCGGAACCTCGCAAACCCGACGGCGCTGCTCCGCTCTGCCCTGCTCATGCTTCATCACATCGGCGAATCGGAAGCGGCTGCTCGCATTGAATCGGCGCTCTTCCGCGTGCTGGCCACTCCCGGCCGAACGACCAGGGATTTGGGCGGAACCGCCACCACAACGGAGTTCGCCGAGGCGATTTGCAACGAGCTCGGAAGCGCCGTCAGACAATAATGTCCGTGCTATAGTTCAAAAACTTGAATGGTTCCTGACGAGCTCACCCAAGCAGTCCTCGCCCGTGAAGATGTCGCGCGGTATCTCCGCAGCGACCGCGGCGGGGTCGGCGGGCGCGAGCGGGTCTTCGCCTATCTCGAAGAGCTTCGGACGACGCAGCGGTATCCGTTTTATCGCGCGCTGAAGCACCCGCTGTATCCCATTCTCCGCAAAATCGAGCGGCGCGACGAAAATATTCAGATCGTGGAAGCGGCAACGCGCGCGGGCCGGGTCATCTACGCGTCGAATCATCGGAGCCACACCGACTACCTGGTCGAACCGCTGGTGCTCGACGACAACGGCGTGCGGCCTCCGATCATCGCCGCCGGCATCAACTTGTTCGGCGGACCGCTGGGCCTCATTCACAAACATGTGACCGGCGCCATTCCGATCCGCCGCAACACAAAAGATCCGGCGTATCTGATCACCTTGAAGGCGTATGTGGCCGAGCTGCTTCGCAGCCACGATCTGCTGTTCTATCTGGAAGGTGGACGGAGCTACAGCGGCGAGCTGAAGGCGCCCAAGACCGGGCTTCTGCATGCCGCCCTGCAGTCAGGATTGCCAGGCCTCACGATTGTGCCGATGGCGATCTCCTACGATCTCGTGCTCGAAGATCACATCTTGGCGCGGCAACGCATCAAGCGCGGCCAGCGGCCGTTCACGCGAGAGCTCGCCGAAATGGTCCGCTACGCCGTCGGCTATCGTTCGCGCGCGTTTGTGACGTTCGGCCGTCCGATTCCGCTCGACGGCTGGGATCCGGAATCGCGGCGCGACGTGCTCGAGCTGGGACGGCTCACTCGCACGTCGATCGGCAAGCTCGTGAAAGTGCTGCCGACCGCCGTCATGGCCGCCGCCATGCGCCCGTCGATTACTCGGAAGGATCTCGAATCGCGCTGCGACGCGATCATCGAGACGCTGCGCGCCGTGGGCGCAAATCTGGGCGTCAACAGCGGGCGGCAGGCGATCGAAGAGGCCGCCGAGCTCCTCGAGACTCGAGGCATCATCGTCGCCGAGCGCGGAAAATTCCGAGTTCGCGACCGCAACGTCCTCCGCTACTACGGCCGCACGATCGATCATCTACTGACGTCGGGATCCGGCCGCACGCACTGATGCTGGATGTTGCATCCAAGGCCTTTTTTCAAACGCTCGCGCGCAGCCATCGACTGAAAACGCTGGCGTCCCGATATGGGATGTCCGGCCCGCGCGCGTTCGCGCGGCGCTTCATTGCGGGCGAGACGATCGCCGATGCCATCGAAGCCGTCCGTGACATCGAGGCACGCCGCATGCGTCATACGCTCGACTATCTCGGCGAGAGCGTCAGCACGCTCTCGGCCGCCGAGACGGCCACGCGCGAGTATCTGAAGTTGATCGAGGACGTGCATCGGGCAGGAGTCGAGAAAAACCTCTCGCTGAAACTGACGCAGCTCGGGCTCGACATCGACAAGGCGATCTGCATCGACAACCTCCGCCGCATACTGGCCGCCGCCGACAAATGCGGGTTCTTCGTGCGCATCGACATGGAAAGCTCGCACTACACCGACGTGACGCTCGAGATCTTCGAGACGGTCTGGCGCCACGGCAGTCACCATCTGGGCGTGGTTCTGCAGTCGTGTCTCTATCGCACCGAGCAGGATTTCGAGCGGGTGAACAGGCTCGGCGCGCGCATCCGCCTGGTGAAGGGTGCGTATCGCGAACCCCACACGGTCGCCTATCAAAAGAAATCGGATGTCGACGCGGCGTATCTCAGGTTGGCCCAGCGGCTACTGACTGAAGGCACGTATCCGGCCATCGCCACCCACGATGAAACGATCCTTGACGAGGTCAAGCGTTTCGCCGCAGAGCGCGCCATCTCGGCGGATCGACACGAATTTCAAATGCTCTACGGCATCCGCCGCGATTTGCAGAAGGCCCTCACAGAGCAGGGCTACACCGTGCGGGTGTATGTGCCCTTCGGCAAGGAATGGTTCCCGTATTTCATGCGGCGGCTTGGTGAGCGCCCCGCGAATGTCGCCTTCGTTCTCCGCTCCCTGGTTGCTGAGAAATAGGCTTTCGGCTCTAGGCCTTGGGCTCTGGGCCAGGCCAAAAGCCGAAAACCGAAAGCCTATCGAGTATCCGCCGTCGGACCATAAATATTCGGGAGCGCGACATCGCAGAGTCGCAAATATACAGACAGTTGACCGCGGTGATGCACGGCGTGATTCAGGACGAAGGTTCGGAATACGCTGGCGCGCGGCATACTGAACATCGACTGTCCACCGTTCTTTAGCGTCCACGGCACCAGGAACTCCCCATCGGTCGTCGCGGCGAGCATCGCCCGCGCCGCCACAACACCGTCATCGTAAATCTTCAGCATGTGCGCGAGCGATTCAAACGAAGGCGTCGAATACGGATTTCCACCGTGAGGATTGGTGTCGAACTCTGTGTGCTTCAACGTGATCGGCGCCCATTGGGGAAGGGTTGCGATGTGAATCGCCAGCTGCCCGAGCGTCATCGACTTGTCGTGCGGCTTCCAGTTCGCTCGACTTTCGGGCACACGCTCGAGCAACAAGCGCGTGGTAGCCGTTTCGTGATCAAATTCCGGAAGGATGGATTCCGCGATCATACTTTCCAACTTACTCTCCAGTTTCCAGTTTCCAGTTACCCATCATCTCTATGAACCGTCTCCATGGAGAATGCCGGCACGCAGACGGCGACGTACTCCGCGCCCTCCGGGCCCGGCGAGCTGTAGCGCACCCATTCTCCCGGGTGCGTGACGACGGCCTGGCCGGCGTGCACGTCAATCACGCCACCCAGGTGCTCGACCCTGATCATGCCGCGCAGCACGAGCGTGATTTCTTCGAAGTCGGGCGTCTGGCCCGGCTCCTTCCAGCCAGACGGCGACGTCATCTTCGCCACGCTCACCTGCACATGACCGGAGTTGACGCGGCCCGCAAATTCTTCGATACGCTTTGGCGGATGTCCTGCAGCTTGAATCACCGAGGGGGCGGAAATCACTGTCGGCATAAGCGTCCATTGTAATCGCGTATCCTGTAGGCATGTCGTTCCGATCAATTGTCACAGGCAAACGCAAACGTATCGCCCTCATCGCGCACGACAACATGAAGCGCGACATTCTCGAATGGGCGCGCTTCAACAAGGGCACGCTCTCGCGGCACGAGCTGTACGGGACGGGCACGACGGGCGGAATGATCGAGAACGAGCTCAAACTGCCCGTGACGCGCTTTCGCAGCGGGCCGCTCGGCGGCGATCAGCAGGTGGGCGCGGGCGTGGCGGAAGGACGCATCGACTTCATCATCTTCTTCTGGGATCCACTGGCACCGCATCCGCACGACGTCGACGTCAAGGCGCTCTTGCGCGTGGCCGTGGTCTACAACGTGCCCATTGCGTGCAACCGCGCGACGGCCGATTTTCTGCTATCGAGCCATTTGATGGATGAAGAATACGAGCGCCGGCTGCCGGATCTGGATGGAATGATCTAGCGACTTACATACTGCGAATCGCCTGGACGATGAGCGGCAGCGCCCCAATCGCCCAGATCAAGGCGGCAGCCATCGCCGCACGGGTCCGAGAAATATTTCCAGTAACCGACAGACCAATTGCCAGCAGCACCGTGATCCAGATCGTGAACACGTCCATCCGGCCGACGACGGCCAGCAGCACGGGCGAGGCCGTGTCGGGATTGATGAACCGGCCAGGACCCAGTGAGATCCGGAAGCGGCCGTTCAAATGCTCGGCATCAAGCATCAGCGCCTGCAGCCCGTTCACCACACCTTCGAGCACGCGCGGCACGTGCGAGTACGCGGCCACCATGAGCGCCGCCTTGAAGGTCTGCTTGGCTTCGAACAGCTTGCCCAGCAGCCAGAGACACACGCCAACCATGGCGATCATCAGAGGCGTCATCACAAAAACGAAGACCTGACCGATGCGCGTGCCGATCTGGCGAAACCGCTCGACCGACTCGGCATTCATTCGCGGGTTGTTCCGCATCGCCACAGCCATGCCGCGATTGAACTCGGCATCCATAATCGGCTGCATCGCGCCGCTGTTCAAATAGAAGAGCGTGCCCACCAGAATCGTGACGGTGAACATCGGAATCCAGAAAGTCCCGTTCTGGCGCCGCGCGAAGACATGCGAGGGCGCATAGAAAATGTCGATGAAGTCTTCCCACACAGACGCGCGTTCGGCAATCACCGGCTTGGCCGCCGCGTCAACTGATTCACTCATGAGCGTCCCTCTACGAGCGAAGCACCCGATGCCCGTCCGCCCAATACGACCACGCGAGTGCTAAGGCGCCGCCCGCCAACGCAGCGATCCACAACGCAGTCACCGATGGCGGCGGAGTGGAATTCGCAAGAAAGAGAATCAGCAGCAGCGCAGCCAGGCTCAGAAGTCCCCAACGACCGACACCATCGCGCGCTTTTGTCGCCCTCAAATACATCCACCCGCCAATCGCGTACATCGCGATCTCGATGGCTCGTTCCGGTGCCGGGTAATTCCAAAGGCCCATCCCAAATTTCGGTCCCCCTGGATACAGCGGCATATCGGGTCGGTGCGTGATGTAGTCGAGCAACCAGTGACTGACGACCAAGCCGAACACGATGCCGAACACACGTCTGCCCGGCACCACGCGAGCAGAAATCCATCCGAACAACACGCCCCAGACGACCAGCATCAATAGCGAGTGTGAATACGGATAGCTCACAAAATCGAACGGCGTCATCACCGTTATGCCTGGGACGATGCGGACCTGCTCGACGCCGGCGCCAACGAGCAGCGGCCACAGTAGATCGGCAAACGTCGCCGCTGCGAACAGCGTCGCGAGCGATACGCGGGGCACCGCGCGTTTGGCCGCGAATCCGAGAGCGAAATGTCCGATAAACACGGCGGCTGTTATTTCGGCAGCACGTATCCGGCCGGCAGCACTTTGTGCGGATCGACGCGGACCACGAGATAGACGATCTGGTCGCTCGTGATTTCGGTAAACCAGTGCGGCGTGTTCGGCGGGATGATCACGACATCGCCAGGGCCAAGCGTGCGGCTCACACCGCCCTGCACAGATGCACCTCCCGTACTCGGGCCATTCAGCACGGTGACGACAGCGCTCGTCGGTGCCGACGGCGTGGCATCTTGAATCGCGCCGCCCGTCATCAGCGTGCCGTGGCCGGAGATCACGTGGTACACCTCGGTGATCTCGCTGTGCTCGATCGCGCCGCCTGTCTGCGACCGATCCCGCTTGGCGCGATGCACTACCCCGATGCTGACGTTGTATTCGTTGTTGATGCTGACGACGCGAAGTGCCTGATCGCTTGTCGGCGACGCCGCGGTTTTCTGGACCGCCGCCATGATGTCGGCATTGCTGACATCAGTCGCAGTGCCGCGTGGAAGGGACGGGGCGGGAGCTTGCGCGAGAACAACCGCGCCGAGCGCGGCCAGGACGACGCCGATGAGAACGCTGCGCACGAGTCACCTCCAGAAAAAAAAGGCGACGGCGTTGACGCCGTCGCCCTGGATGTCGTCAGTCGATGCGCGTCTGTATTATTTCAGGTGCTTGCTCACGAGCTTCGTCATCTCGAACATGCTGACGGTGCCTTTGCCGGCGAACACCGGCTTCAGCTTCGCATCAGCATTGATGTTGCGCCGGTTCTTGGCATCCTGCAGACCATTTTTCTTGATGTATGCCCAGAGTTTCTTCGTCACTTCCGTGCGCGGCATCGGCTTGTCGCCAATAACCTCGGCGAGCTGTGGGCTCGGCGTCATCGGCTTCATGAATGCGGCGTTGGCTTTCCGGGCTGTCTTCTTCTTCACTGTCTTGGCCATCAAATCTCCTTTAAACGTACGCTCGAGGCGTCGGCCCATAGTGTCGCATAGCGGCTGCTACCCGCGAAGTACAATTCACCTATGGCGCCGGGCAAACGCACAGGCTACGCCTCCCTTCCCCTCCATGGGGGGAAGGCCCCAACGTGGCTGTTCTCGCGGATGGTGCTCCTGTCGAGCGAAATCCTCACCCATATCGTCGAGGAATATGGGCCGAGCGAAGTACTGCAGCGCCTGTCGGATCCGTTCTGGTTTCAAGCATTTGGCTGCGTTCTGGGCTTCGACTGGCACTCGAGCGGCGTCACGACGACCGTGTGCGGAGCCGTCAAGGAGTCGCTGCGAGAGCCCGGTCGCGAGTGGGGGTTGTTTGCCGCTGGCGGAAAAGGGGCCGCCTCGCGAAAGAGCCCCGCGCAAATCGCTGGCGTCTGCGACGATCTCGGCAAGGATCCCGACGTGCTGGTCCACGCGAGCCGCACGGCAGCCAAGGTTGATAACGCCGCCGTTCAGGACGGATATCAGCTGTATACGTGCTCGCGCTGGCGTCTGAATTGATCTACGGCACGCAGGCCAGCACGCGCGATCCGGCGCGCTTCGCGTTCGCCCACGGCGGAAAGGACGGCATACCGTTTCCGGTCGATCGCGCCAACATCGATCACACGGAACGCGTGCGCGCGCTCAAGCGCCTCGCAGTCTTCCACCCCTAGCGCTCAGATACCGTCGCCGCAACGGTCCTGGAAACCGCTCGACGGCGTAGCGCAGCATCGTCCTCGGCATTCTCGCCGCATGCGTTCGGAGAAACCGCTCTTCCACCGCCTGGTCCCGCTTGCCGATTTCGCGCAGCATCCAGCCGACGGCTTTGTGGATGAGATCGTGCTCATCTCTCAGCAGCAACTCTGCGATGGTGAGGGCGTCCTCGTACTCGCCTTTCTTGATGTAATGAAAGGAGGCGAGCATCGCGATGCGCCGCTCCCAGACGGAACGCGACTGCGCAAGCTTGTGCAGCAGGGCGCGATCGCGGTCATACAGGTACGCGCCGACAATCGCATCCGCCGACGCATCGACGAGATCCCAATTGTTGATGTAGCGGGTGTGGGCCAGATACAGCCTGTAAATGGCCTGGCGCACGGCGTGGTCCCCCCGCTCGTACTGCCTGACGAGAATGATCAGCGCCAGCAGTCGCTCCTCGTGCCACCGCGACTTCAAGAGCGGCACGAGATCGGATGGCGGCAAGCCCTGATACTTCACGCTGATCTTTCGGAGATCAGGCACGGTCGTGCCGAGAAACCGATCGCCCTCGCCGTATTCGCCGACGCCGGTTTTGAAAAAACTCTGGCTGATTTTTGCGCGTGCCCGCGTCGAGACCTTCCGAATATCGCGATGAAGCTGGGCGTTCACCACAATTACCGCAGGACGCCCAGCTGATAGCCGAGGTAGACCGTGACCAGCCCCAGACCGGTCTGCCCGGCGACGTTGGCCAACGCGAGCGCGCGATCGCCGCCATTAGCCAGGACGAACGTGTCGAGCATGAAGCTGGAAAAGGTCGTGAATCCGCCGAGCACGCCGACGAACACGAACGCACGGACCGGCTGATCCATCTTGAGCCGTCCCGACGCAACGGCGCCCGCCAGGAACCCGATGACGAACGAACCGGCGATGTTCACCGCCGCGGTGGCGTACGGGACCGCGCGCACGAAGACATGCCCGAAAACGAGATTGACGCCATGACGTGCAAGCGTGCCGATGGCGCCACCGGCCGCGACTGCTAACCAGACCATCGCACCCCCCCGCCACTTACTCGATGTACGCGTCGGCTTCGATCTCGATGAGCATCTGCGGATCGATCAGCTTTGGCACCTCGACCATCGCCGTCGCCGGGCGGATCTCACCGAAGAACTTTCCATGCGCGGCGCCGACCTTTTCCCAGTTCCCCGCGATATCGACGACATACATGCGCGTGCGCACGACATGCGTCAACGCCGCGCCCGCCTTGGCGAGCGCCGCCTCTATGTTCCGCAGCGTCTGCAGCGTCTGCTCGTAGGGATCGCCCACGCCGACAATCTCGCCGTTGCCGCCGGTGGCCGTCGTGCCCGATACCCATACGTGGCTGCCAATTCGCACCGCGCGCGAGTAGCCGATAATCGGCTCCCACTTACTGCCAGTGGAGAAATTTTGCCTGGACATATCAGATGTAGTGTCCGAGCGACATCGTCGCCATCGAGATGAGCAGCAGCACGACCACAATCCTGCCGAAGGTTTCCAGGCGGCCGCCAAGCATGGCCATCTCGTTCATCAGCGCCGCGCGTTCGGCGCCCTGGGGCATCGACGCTACTTTTTCAGTGATCGCCGTCATTCTCTTCGCGCTGCGGCCGACGATGCTGCCTCCGAGAATCAACGCGATCACACCGGCCAGCGCACCGATGTTGTACGCCATTCCGCCGCGGCTGGAGCGCACCATCGGGTCGAGCCGCATGAGCAAATAAATGCCGCTCACAACCGTGATTCCCCCAAGCGATGCCATAAATGCCGGCAGGCCGCGGCGGACGAGCGCCGTCATCACCTGATCGCCGGAGGGTGCCGATTTGAACACCGCCGGCGCAAGAAAGACGGTAATGAAGAACGCGGCGCCAAGCCAGATGCCGGCGAGAACGACGTGCAGCACTCGAACGCCGAGAAACAAGAGCGTGCCTGAATTCATGATGTCCCTTCGTTAATGGAAATAGTAAATCGCCGCCAGTGTCGGCCGAACAATCATCGTGGCGCCGCCGCCATTCCCTCGAACGTCCAAGGCGATCGCGAGGCGGCGATAGACCGGCATTTGCGCACCGACGCCCACTTGAACCTGCAAATCGTTCGCGTGCGCGTGCAGCAAGGTGAGGCCACCAAGCGCGTACGGCTGAATGCCGCCCCGCGCGTACATTCGGATGACGCTCAGGCTCACGAGCGTTTCCCGTCCGGTCGCACAGCATTCTGGGTTCGACGCGCGGACCCACGCTTCTAATTCGAGCGCCCACGTTGGCGACAGAAACGTGCCGACCGAGGCGCCTCCGCCTGGAATGGGTCGTCGCTCGCCCACGCGATATGTGTTGCCAATCAGGTTGGCACCCACGCGAGCGGCGATAAAGGGTTGACCGGCCTGGTGCCCCTGTGCGCGCGCGTCCACGCTGTAAAATACGATCAGCAGAAGGATGACCCAGCGCACGCCCGCGATAAGCATAGTGTAAACTTCGAGGTTTATATGATTCGTGCGCGACTGTTTACGTTTGCCTCGTCGATGGTGCTCGCCTGTCTGATCGCCGCCGGGCAGGACGGCGGTGGTGTGCAGCGTCAGGTGCCGGGTCCGGGCATTCCCGCGAACCGGACGTTCAGGCCCGTGACCGACGCCATGCTCGAAAAACCGGACGATGGCGACTGGATCAATTGGCGCCGGACGTACGACGCCACCGGCTATAGCCCGCTGAATCAGATCAACAAAGACAACGTCGGCCAGCTGCAGCTCGCGTGGTCCTGGGGGCTTGCTCCCGGCCAGAGCCAGCCCACGCCGCTCGTGCACGACGGGATCATGTTCCTGCCGAGTCCGGGTGGTGGTGTGCAAGCCGTTGACGCGGTCACCGGCGACCCGCTGTGGGACTACCGCGCGCCGACACCGAAGCCGGGCAACGGCGAAGTGCGCAACACGCCGACGCGCAACATTGCGATTTACGGCAACAATATTTATGTCGCGACCGGTGATGCCCGGCTCATCGCACTCGATGCGCGAACGGGCAGAACCGTGTGGGACACCCAAGTGTACGACCCAAAGTTGGGTTACACATTCACGTCCGGGCCGCTTGCCGTGAAGGGTGTGCTCATCAACGGCGTCACCGGGTGCCAGCGTTATAAGAACGATGTGTGCTACATCGCGGGCCACGACGCGGAGACGGGCAAGGAGCTCTGGCGCACCGCGACTGTCGCGCGCCCTGGCGAGACAGGCGGCGAGACATGGGAAGACCTCCCGCTGACGTTCCGTGCCGGCGGCGATGCATGGATCACCGGTAGCTACGATCCACGAACCGGCCTCGTCTATTGGGGCACGGCGCAGGCCAAGCCGTGGGCGCAGTTCCAGCGCGGCACAGTCGGCGACGCGCTCTACACCAACAGCACGCTCGCCCTCGATCCAAAGACCGGCAAGATGATGTGGTACTTCCAGCATCTTCCCGGCGAAACGCACGACATGGACGAAACCTTCGAGCGCGTGCTCGTGGACCTCAACGGGCGCTCGTCGATCTACACCATGGGCAAGCTCGGCATTCTGTGGGAACTCGATCGCAAGACCGGCAAGTTCGTGGCAGCGCACGATCTTGGCTACCAGACCCTTGTCGACGTCGATCCCAAAACAGGACGAGCCAGCTACCGACAGGACACGATTCCGATCAACGGCAAGGAATTCCACTTCTGCCCGAGCACATCGGGCATGAAGAGTCTGCGCGCGATGGCGTATCACCCCGAGACGCAGGCGTTTTACATACCGCTGAATCTTACGTGCGAGCGCGGTACGTTCGGGCCGGTGCAACGCATCGAAGGCGGCGGCGGCTCTGGTCCCGTAAAGCGCATCAACCTGATGCACCCGGAAAGCCCGGATGGGCTGGGCGAATTTCTGGCGATGAACGCCAACACCGGAAAGATCATGTGGCGCCATCGTACGCGGACGCCGCCGAACACCGCCGCGCTGACGACGGCCGGTGGATTGGTCTTCGAGGGCAACTTCAACCGCTATTTCTACGCGTATGACATCGCCAGCGGAAAGATTCTCTATACGAGCCCGCGCATGCCGACGGCGCTGCAGGGCTTCCCTATCACCTATGCTGTGAACGGCAAGCAGTACATCGCGATGCCGGTAGGCACAGGGGGTGGAGCGTGGAGTGGTGGGATCACGTCTGATCTGATCCCTGATCAAAAAATCGCCGCGGGAACAAACTCGATCTTCGTGTTTGCGCTTCCCGACAAGAAATGACTTCGGGCTTCAGGCTCTGGGCTTCGGGCCTCGCCGTCGCACTCGGTGTTTCAATCACGCTGCGCGGGCAGGAAGCGGCGAAGGCAACGGTGTGGGACAAGGTCTACACCGATGAACAGGCCAAACGTGGCGAGGCGGTCTACGCCAAGACTTGCGCCGCGTGTCATGGCGAGGCGTTAATCGGCGGCAACGCGCCCCCGCTGAAGGGCGAGGAGTTTGCGTTCGTCTGGGGGGATAAACCGCTGGGCGAACTGTTCGAGCGGATGAAGACGCTGATGCCGCCCGAAGGACCAGACAGTTTGCCCAAAGAAACGTACCGAGACATTACGGCATTCGTGATGAAAGCGAACGACTATCCTTCCGGCGAAAAAGAATTACCAGCCGAGCAAGACGCGCTGAATAAGATTTTCATCACCGCCAAATAGCGTCCGTTCAGGTTTTTGGATCCCCCGGAAACCTCCGCAGTCGACATTCCTATCGGACGCGCTGATGCTTTCTGGGCAGCGACCACCCGGTCACGACCGACGTCCGGTCGAACCGTCAGCCGTTCGATGGCCGCCCGTTTGTCGCGAGACCCTGATCACCGTCTCGGGTCCGTAGCCATATAATTACAAGTCGAGCGTATGACGACGAAATCCTCATTCCCGCGCCTTGTCATCCTTATTATCCTTGCGTTCAGCGCGTTCGCAGGTCTGCTGCCCCTTCTCGTCCGAGCCCAAGCTCCGGCCGACACGTTTCAGGTCGAGATTAACTACGTTGATGTCGATGCCTTCGTCACCGACGCGCAAGGAAATTTCGTGTCGGGCTTAACCAAGGACGATTTTGAGTTGCTGGAAGATGGGAAGCCGCAGAAGGTCGATACCTTCTCGCTTGTCGACATTCCGGTGCAGCGAGCGGATCGATTCGTCTTTCGCGACCGGCCCATTACGCCGGACGTGAAATCCAATCGTCAGCCGTTTGCGGGGCGCTTATTCGTGATTGTGCTGGACGATCTCGACACCAGCCTGCACCGCACGACTTACGTGAGGAAGTTCGCTCGGGACTTCATCGAGAAACGCCTTGGCGCCAACGACCTGGCCGCAGTGGTCTTCACCAGCGGATTGAATGCCGGACAAGACTTCACTGGCGACCAGCAGCTGCTGCTCGCTGCCGTCGACAAGTTTCTGGGCCGCCGGATTCTGTCGCCGATGCTGGATGTGCTCGACACGCGCTATCAGCGCGAAGTCACGCGCGCGAGCCTCAGCGACGAAGACCTGGGCAACAGCAGGCAGCTCGGCGACAAACTGAACGATCGGACCACCGCGGGCGCCGACATGGAGCGATCGCATCGGGCGGTTACCGTGCTGAACACGCTGAAGAACGTGTCCGATTTTCTCGCAACCGTGCGCGGCCGACGGAAGGCGGTGCTGTTCTTCAGCGAAGGCATCGACTACCCCGTGACCGACGTGTACGCCGCCGGCAGCGGGTCTGATGTGCAGCGCATGACCGAGGATGCCATCACGGCCGCAGCCAGAGCCAACGTCAACTACTACACGCTGGACCCACGCGGCCTGATCGGCATCAGCGAAGAATTCATGCAGATGCAGGACACGGGCATCATGGCCGACGCGCCCACCGAGCCCACGCCTCTCGACGCTCGAAAAGATCTCATGGCGCAAGTGCGGATCTCGCTCGACAGCCTGCGCGCGCTAGCGGAGCAAACCGGCGGATATGCGGCGACCAACGCCAACGATCTTGGGCCGACCTTCGACCGCATCGTGGAACGCAGCAGCCACTACTACGTGCTCGGCTACTATCCGCCCACGCATCCCCGCGACGGCCGCTTTCACAAAATAGAAGTCCGGGTGAAACGCCCAGGCTTGAACGTGACGGCAAGAAAAGGGTACGCCTCGCCACGCGGCAAGACGCCAGAGGAACGCGTCCGGGACGAGGACGCCCGACGCGCACGGGAGGCGAGAAAACCGCTCGCCGATAACACCACACCGCAGCTCCGCGACGTGCTTGGAAGCCCGCTACAGCAGAGCGGCCTGCCGTTCTCTGTGCAAGCGGCGCCGTTTCGCAATACAGCGACAGACGCATCGGTCGCCCTCGCCATCGAGATCGACGGAAGCCGTCTTCCGCTTTCGCAGCAGCCCAATGGGCTGTCGGCCAATCAAGTGGAGCTGTCGTTCTTCGATCTCGACGAGGCGGGCAAGGCGCACCAGGGGGTGCGCGGACTATTTGATTTAGCTCTCCGGCCCGCGACGGTTGAGCGCGTGAAATCGAGCGGCGTGCGGGCAAATACGCGCATCGTGCTGCCGCCTGGCCGGCATCAGCTCCGCATCGGCGTGCGTGAGCGTCAAACCGGCAGCACCGGATCGGTGTTTTATGATGTGCAGGTTCCCGATTTTTCGAGGCAGCCGCTGATGATGAGCGGCCTGCTGCTGACAGCAGCATCGGTTCAACAAACATTTACGGCTCGTCTGGACCCCACAGTCGCAACGCGGCTTCCCGCTCCGGCGACGAGCCGCCGCGAATTTCAGCAGAGCGACACACTGGCGCTGCTCGCCGAGATTTACGACAACTCGGGATCGACCGAAAAACGCACGATCGACACTGCCGTTCGTGTGTTGGATGATACGGGGCGCGAGATCTTCGTCGCGCGCGATCCCGTTCCCAATGATACGAATTGGAGTGTCTATAGCGTGACGCGGCAGATCCCGCTCAAGGACGTGCCGGCGGGCCGGTATCTTCTTCGCGTCGAGGCTCGGGCGCGCGGTAATCTACAGGATGGGCCCGCAGCGGCGGAAACCGTCATCACGGTGCGGTAAACAACAAGACATTGAGGCTTCAATGAAACGCTTCCAGATACTCGTGCTCCTCGGCGCCGTCGTTCTGCTTGCGGCCGGCGGTGTCAGCGTTTCCGCGCAGGCGCCCCAGCCCCAGACGCCGCCACCCGGACCGCCCGCCGTCACGTTCCAGGTCGAGGTGAACTTTGTCGACGTGGACGCCGTCGTCACGGACCAGCAGGGCAACTTCGTCAACGATCTCAAGAAAGAGGATTTCGAAGTCTTCGAGGATGGGAAGCCCCAGAAAATCGACACGTTTTCGCTCGTGGAAATTCCGCTCGAGCGTCAAGACCGCTTCCGATTTATCGACAGGCCCATCACGGCCGACGTGCGATCGAACCGGCGGCCATTCGACGGCCGGCTGTACGTGATTGTGCTCGACGACCTCGACGTCAGTCCGATCCGTACCGGTATGGTGAGGAAGACAGCTCGGCAGTTCATCGAGAAGAATTTCGGCGCCAATGACGTCGGTTCCGTCGTCTACACGAGCGGCCGCACCGACGCGACGCAGGATTTCACGAGCGATCCTCAGTTGCTCCTGGCCGCGATCAATAAGTTCGTGGGACGGCGGCTGCGATCGGCGACGCTCGACAAGCTCGACCAGTACTATCAGAATCGCGCCCTTGCCTCGAGCATGGGGAACGACGCGGCAAGCGGCGATCAGGAGCAGCCGCAGAATACCGACACCGGCGGACACAGCCGGCTCGATCCGATGGATTTCGAGCGCACGTACCGCGCCCTCGGCGTGATGAGTACGTTGAAAAATCTGTCCGAATATCTGGAAGGCGTGCGCGGGCGCCGCAAGTCGTTGCTGCTGTTCAGCGAAGGCATCGACTACATGATTACCGACCCGTTCAACAACCAGGGTGCACCCGACATCATTCGCGCGACACAGGATGCGATTAGCGCCGCCGCGCGGGCCAACGTGAACTTCTTCACGCTCGATCCGCGCGGGCTCGTGGGCATGACGACCGAATGGATGACGATGGAGGGCGGAGGTTCGCCCGACATCGCGGGAAATCAGGCGCCTCCCATGACAGGCTTGGGGATTACCGGTGGCGGTCAGCCCCTCGACGCACAACGAGACCTGATGGAAGAGTTACGATTGTCGCAAGACAGCCTGCGAATGCTGGCCGAAGAGACCGGCGGCTTCGCGGCGGTGAACGCCAACGATCTGGCTCCGACGTTCGCGAAAATTGTCGAGGGTAATAGCCGCTACTACGTGTTCGGCTACTACCCACCGACGCATCCTCGCGACGGCCGCTTTCACAAGATCGAAGTACGGGTGAAACGCCCCGGCCTGAAAGTCGCGGCACGCAAAGGTTACGCGTCGCCACGCGGCAAAACCAGCGACGAGCGCAAGCGCGACGAGGAAACGCGCCGCGCGCGTGACGCGAAAAAGCCGCTGGCCGACAAGACGTCCACGCAGCTTCGCGACGTGCTGGCGAACCCGCTGCAGCAGGGCGGCCTCACGCTTGCCGTGCAGGCAGCGGCATTCCGGAACTCAAAAACGAAGAAAGACGCGTCGGTCGCACTCGCCATTGAAGTCGAAGGCGCCAAGATACCCTTTACTCAGACGCCCAACGGGTTGTTCGGCAACCAACTCGAGCTGTCGCTGTTCGATCTCACCGAAGAAGGCAAAGCGCAGTCAGGTGTCCGGTCGGTCATGGACCTCTCGTTGCGGCCGGAAACCGCGCAGCGCGTGACGGCGGCGGGCGTTCGAGCGAATCAGCGGATCGTGCTCGCGCCGGGCAGATATCAGCTTCGCATCGGCGCGCGCGAAACCGTCGGCGGCCTGGCCGGCACCGTGTTTTACGACTTTCAAGTGCCAGACTTCACAAAAGATCCCCTGATGATGTCCGGGCTGCTGCTGACCTCGGCCTCGGCACAGCAGACGCCCACGCCGCAACCCGACCCGGCGATCGCGAAGCTTCTGCCTGGTGCGCCAACGACCCGCCGCGAGTTTCCGCGGGCCGACACGCTCGCGCTGCTGACCGAAATCTACGACAACAGCTCGTCCCAACAGCCGCGCACCATCGACGTCGCCGTGCGGTTGCTGGGGGAAGACGGCCGCGAGGTGTTCACGGCACGGGACTCGCTCGACAATGCCGGCGCAAAAGATGCGAAGCACTGGGATGCGTACACGTACGTGAAGGAGCTGTCGCTGAAGGATGTGGCGCCTGGACGTTATCTCCTGCGAGTGGAATCGCAAGGCCGCGGCAGCCTGAGTGGTGCGAAGCCGGCGGCAAGCGAGACGGTGATCACTGTTAGGTAAGTAGGAAGTCTCACCTCTTACTCGTCTAAGGCGGCGGCTCTGCCACATGAGCCTCGACGTCGCGGGCAGCTTGTTGCGGCGGGCGGTGGTTCCTGGGCGAGTAACGAAAGCGCCGGCAGATGCCGGACACTGTAGCGCAGGCGAAGCCGGCTTCGCGCGAGTTTGTGTTAAGCTCTCGAAAAATTCAGCGCCTGGAGGCCTCTCAATGCGCCCGTTCGTTAGTATGCGTAACCTGGCGTTGTGCGCGCTATTCTGCGCGTTTGCCATGTTCCCGGTCGGTGCGCAACAGGTGCCGCCGCCCGCAAGCTATCCCCACGACATGACCGATCACGGGTGCACGCATCGCGACGACGGCGCGTGCGATAGCGTGCCGGCTCCGCCTCCCGATTACAACCCTCTTGTGGGAACATGGATCCGCTTCTCGCTGTTGCGCAATGGCTTCAGCGTGCAGCCGCCCGACGCGCCGCTATATGTGAAGTTCATGAACGACGGCTGGTGGTCCATGATGGAGTTCCCTGCCAACCGGCCGAAGGTGATCAAGCCGCTCGACCAACAGACGCCCGCAGAACTTCAAAAGCGGTTTCGTTCGCTTGCTGGGGGCTGGGGTAACTTTACGAACGCCGGACAGGTGAACATCCGCCATCACATGGCTGGGCTTGGACCGGGCGGCGGCGAATCGGATCAGGAGCGCGGCTGGCATTTCGAAGGCAATGTCCTTATTCTCGACGGAACAGGCCCAACGCGCTCACCAATCGTTCACGCGCGCAAGCTGCCGAATCAGCCTCTCGGATCGAAAGCCCTCGTCGGTTCATGGGAGCGGATTGCGTATACCGCGAACGGCGTCGCGGGACAGCCCGCGCCGGAACATCTGCTGCTTGGCGAAGACGGTTGGTATCACGCGACGGTGCTGCCGGCAGGCAGAAAAGGTCCGGGCAACAGTGTCGCCGAAGAAAAATGGTCGACGCAGGATTACGTCGCCGCCTACAAAGGTATGCAGGCATCGCGCGGCACGTATAACGTGCAGGGCAACACTTTCGTGCGGCGTCACATCGGCGATGTCGATCCGAATCTCGAGGACAAACTCTCGACCGGCACGTTCACGCTTCAGGGGGACACCTTCACCTGGACGGGAACCGACGCCGCTGGACAGAAATTCGACGCCACCTACCGCAGGTTGAAACCGTTTGATGTCTATGCCCCGCTGCCGGCACGCGGCCGTGGCGCTCAGTAATGTATGGAGGAAGAGATGCGGATGAAACGCAGAGATTTTTTCGGCACGGCGCTAGCCGCAGGTTTCGCGGCCGCCGCCACTAATCTCAGGGCACAGGACGAGCCGCCGGCGCGCGGAGGACGAGGCGCGGCGCCAATCCCCACCTATCCCGCGAAAGTCGAGAATCTCTTCAAGAGCCCCGACCGCTATCCGAACGCGCTCGAAGCGACGCCGGAAGCATTGTGGGTGGGCGATCAGGTGTCCGAGCGGGTTCTGAAGATGGATTGGAATACCGGCAAAGTGCTCGAGGATTTCATTGCCGAAGCCCACAACACGAGTGGCCTGGCCGTCGGCGGCGGCTATCTCTGGATCGGCTGCAACGGCGCGGGTACGGCGGCGTCGAATCGTGCGTTTACCCGTCCGTTCGACAAAAACTACGGCGAGATCGTCAAGTGCGACATGAAGACCGGAAAACAAGTGTGGGGCTTCCGCACGCCGTGGGGCGGCACGCATGGCACGGTGTACGACCGCGCGACAGACAAACTGTGGGCGGTGGATCCGGGGCAGAACCTCGCGGTAGAGATGGATCCGAAAGATAATCTCCGAATCTCGCGCATGGTCTCCATCAGTTCCGGCACGGCGCACGGGATCGAGCTCTACGACGGCGCGCTCTGGATCATGTATGCCGCAGACCGCCTGGTGAAGAAGCACGACCTTCAGTCGGGGCGCGTTCTAGAAATCTGGACGCTCGGACCGAGCGATCCCGATCCGCACGGCATGTGCATCCACGACGGGTATGTCTACTCGTGCGACGCCGGCCTCGGCGGCGGCCGCACACCGAGCGCAGGGACCGTGCCTCAGATGATCTTCAGGTTCCCGCTGAAGAAAACGTAGTTATGGGCTGGTTAGTTATTAATTGAAGGCGACGGTGTTCAAGCCGTCGCCTTTTTTTACGCCGCTGCTGTTACGCCGCTTCTAACCGTCTCCGAATCCGATCGAGACCGTGCTTCCAGCCGACCGACAATCCCTCGCGGTAGCCGTCGGGCATGAAGCCGAGCGCCGAGTGGCGAAGCGTAATCAGCGTTCCGCCGTCGCTCTCTTTCAACCGGTATTGCACGTTCGACACGACCGCCGACGAAATCATCAGAGGGCCCGTGATTTCAAGCAGTGTCGGCCGCTTGATCGCCTGCACATGTCCCCAGAGATGTCCGTTTTTTCCGCTCAGATCGCGAAACCAGCGCCCACCAGGCCAGGGTTCGAGTGTCATCGGCATCGGTGCGCCTTCGTGTCCTTCGTTGGCCGGCCCGAGTTGCTCGAGCAAGGCAGCGAACGCCTTCTCGACCGACGAGCGGACGAGCATTTCCTCGGTGATGTTGAGCGTGAGTTGATCGATACCCGGTGCGACAGTGGCCATGTGTCTCTCCTTCTTTTGAATGATGTCAGGTGCGCTCGGCGCGCTCTTTGACGCGCGTGAGCTGATTCCGCCAATACCGCTCGAACTGCTTCGCCCACTCGTGCAGGGGCCTGATGGCCTCCGCGTTGGTCCGATAGAAAATCTGCCGGCCGTCACGCCGCACGTCGACGAGGCCGACGTCGCGAAGCACGCGAAGATGCTTCGAGACCGACGGCTGCGCCAGCCCGAGCTCGTCGACGATATCGCCGACCGGCCGTTCGCGAAGGGCGAGATAATTCAGAATCTCGCGCCGTCGGGGCTCGGCAATGGCATTGAACGCATCGGAGGTCGTCGCGGCCCGGGGCATGCAGTCATAATATTCCTATATGGGAATATGTCAAGCACGACGGCTCGTGCCCTGCTGAAGGACTACGGTTTGTCGGCAACAAACTGGATGCGAGCCAGCTCGTCCCTCTCGCTCGACAAGGCTTGCTTGCCGGCGGGCATCTTATTCAATTTGAGGATGTAGGCGAGTACCGCGGCTGTGTCGTCCTTGCTCAACGTGCCAGGCGCATCGGACGGCATCGCTTCCCGGACCCAGTCGAAGAGCTGAGCGACAGACTGGCTGCTCCAATTCGCCAGAAACGTTTCGCCCACCAGCTTCGGTCCTGAATCTCCGCCATCGAGGCCGCTGCCATGGCAGCCGATGCAGGAGGTATCGGCGATCTTCTCGCCGCGATACGCCTGCGCTTCGGTGTAAACACCGCTCCACGTGGTTTGTGTTTGGGAAGCCGCAATGCAGGTGACACACACGACCCAGAACAGCGCGCTGACGACGAATCGCCTTGCCGTCAGTTGCCGCACGCTGGGCCGACCATCTGCAGAGACTGGACGTTCACCCGAATCTCGGCCCCGAGGCGGACCATGTATCCGGTGACGCGCACCTTATGTCCGTTGTGCGGTTCGGGGTTGTAGCTAATGGCATCGAGCAGGCGGAAGGTGAATTCTCCCGGAGCTTGCGATGATGCAGCGGTGGACGCAGCGACGCCTGCTGCCGGCGTCTCGGTTTTCTTCAACTCTTCGGCGTTGGTCAGCAGCCACGATCTGGTGGGATCTTGGTGAAGACATCCCACCGCTGAAACGAATGTGTAGTTCTGAAGTCCTTCGGCGCCGCCGGCGCCCGGAATCCACGTGTCTCCCGCCGTATCCACCGTCAACTCAGTCGATCCAGCGGGAAAATTGTTCCTCTGCAACACATACGTGGCCGCATCGAGGTACTGCTGGTCGGTGAGTGTGCCAGGACGCCCCGACGGCATATCGCGCTTCATCTTGTTGAAGAGTGCGCTCACCTTCGACTCGCCGAAATCCTGAACGAATCGGGTTCCGACCAGTGGCGCGCCTCTCGCGCCTTCGGTGGGATTCGCCGAGCCATCGAGCTCGGGCAGGTGGCATGTGACGCAGTTGGCCAGATACACCTGCTTCCCGCGCGCGGCTTGCGCCGCGGTGTAAGCAGGATCGCGCACGGTCTTCCGCGATTTGACGTCTTCCTGCGCGGCCGGCAGCACCACGACGGCTGCGCAGAACATCGCGGCCGCCGACGCGAGACACACGTTACGCAAGGATGTCCTTCACAATTTCTCCGGACACGTCGGTGAGACGGAAATCCCGGCCTGCGTACTTGTAGGTGAGCTTGGTGTGATCCATGCCGAGCTGATTCAGCAGCGTCGCATGCAGATCGTGAATCGACACGCGGTTCTGCTCGGCTTTGAACCCGAACTCGTCGGTGGCGCCGTACGCGATACCGCCCTTGAATCCGCCGCCGGCGACGAACATCGTGAAGCCGTACGGATTGTGATCGCGCCCCGAACCGCTTTCCGACACCGGCGTGCGACCGAATTCGCCGCCCCACACCACCAGCGTTTCGTCGAGCTTGCCGCGGCGCTTCAGATCGCGGATGAGCGCTGCCGCCGCTTGATCCATATCCGGGCAGCGCTTGCGCAGATTGTCGTTCACGTCGCGATGGTCGTCCCAAATCTGTCCGCCGGGATAATCGACGTTGACGAATCGCACGCCGGCCTCGACGAGTCGCCGCGCCAGAAGGCAGCCGGTGCCAAACGCTCCGCTGCCGTACTCGTCGCGAATGCTCTGCGGCTCGTTGCGGATGTCGAAGAGGTCCAGCGCCTCGAACTGCATGCGATAGGCGGTCTCCATCGACTTGATGCGGCCCTCCAGAAACTGGTCGGCACCAAACGACTTCGAGAAGTCGGTGTTCAGGCCGAGCAGCGCATCCATATCGGTGCGCTGCGACGTCGCGTCGACTTTTTTATTGCGGAGATTCGGAATGATTTTTTCCGGATCCGGATCGGCGACGGGGAAACCGACTCCCTGATACTCCGAAGGCAGAAATCCCGATCGTGTCTGCGGCCCACCGGCATTGCCAAGCGCCACGAACGCCGGAAGGTTCTGATTCTCGGTGCCCAGCCCATAGGTGACCCACGAACCAGTCGAAGGACGCGTGGCCAGGACGCTGCCGGTGTGAAACAGCGCACGCGCCGGCGTGTGCGTCGGATTGAACGTGTACATCGATCGAATCACGGTGATCTCGTCGATGACGCTCGCCAGCTGAGGCAGCAGTTCGCTTACTTCCACGCCGTTACGTCCGTACCGCTTGAATTCGAACGGCGACGGGAGCAAGCCGCCGGTCGTGCGCTCGGTCCGCAGGTCAACAGCGTTCGGACGCTGACCTGCGTACTTGAACAACGCCGGCTTGGGGTCGAACATGTCGAGCTGAGACGGCCCGCCGTTCAGGTAGAGCATGATGACGTGCTTCGCTTTGGCGGGCAGCGCCGGCCCCGCATAGTTGCCCAAACCGGCCGCATGCACGTCTCCGCGCGACAACCCCGCGAACACGCCCGACAGGCCGATAATGCCGAGGCCGCCGCCCCGCGATTCGAGCATTACACGTCGCGATAGTTTCACTGTCATGGCAGAAAAATCTCCTCGTTGGTCGACAGCAGCACTTGCGCATACCGCTGCAGCGTGCCCTTCTGTAGATATTGCAGGGCGCTCTTCATCTCGGCTGCTGTTGGATCGCGCGCGAGAACGCGGCGATACAGCATCCCGATCTGCTCGGCCTCTCCCGTCGCCTTCGCGGCGGTTTTGGCCGCCGCCTCAGCGAGGTTCTGAACAAACGAGCTGTTCATCAGGAAAATCTGCTGCAGCGTCGTCGTCGTGATATCTCGACCTGGAGCCGTCTGCGTCGCTTCAGGGAAGTCGAACAGCCCGAGCACCTGCGCGGCACGCGCACGGCTGACGCGTCCGTAGATGGAGCGTCGGAAATACGTGTCGCTGTCCAGGTCGCCAGGAAGGCCGCCCATTTTTTCATCGAGCACGCCCGACGAGCGGACGAGCGTGTCGCGGAACGCTTCGGCGTCGAGCCGCCGCGGATTCTGACGCCACAGCAGCGTGTTGGCTTCATCGGCCTGCAAGGCGTCGACTCGCGGGTTGCTCGACTGCTGATAGACAGCCGACTGCATGATTTCCTTGTTGAGCCACTTCAGCGACCATCCGTGTTCGATGAAGCGCGCGGCAAGATCGTCGAGCAGCTCCGGATGCGTCGGCTTGTCGCCCTGCGTGCCGAAGTCGCTCGCCGTTGCGACCAGCGGCCGGCCGAAATGCCAGCCCCAGACACGGTTCACGATGACGCGCGCCGCGAGTCCTGGCGCATCGCTGAAGATGCGATCGGCCAGCTCTAGACGGCCGGAGCCCTGCTTGAAGGTCGTCTCCCCCTTCGCGAGTACTTGAGGAAAGCCACGCGGCACAATTTCCCCCGGCGCCGCGACGTTGCCCGCTTTCAGCACGGGCATATCGCGCGCTTCGCCAGGCTTATAAGTAATGAAGGTATAGCTCGGGTCGGACGCATCGACATACTGCGCCGCCTCGAACACCGCGTTCACGAACGGCTCGCTCGAGCTTTGCGCGCCACGTCCGCCTGCGGGTGCTGCGGCGGCTGCGGCCGGCGCGGCCTTTGGGGCGGGCACGCCCGGACCAGCGCCACGTCCGCCGGGACGTGCGCCTCGTCCGGCGACGGCCGGTGCGCCTGCGGCCGGTGCACCCGCGACAACTGCGGCCGCGGCTGCCGGCGGAGCGGCTGGTGGCGGTCCACCTCGACGCGGCGGACTCCAGAATTTCTCGAGGCTCTTCTCGAGCTGCGGATACTTCGCAAGCAGAGAGGCTGCCTCGGCTTTGAAGCCTGCCATCTCTGCTTTCCACTTCACCGCCTTCGCCGCGCCGTCGGTGAACGTCGTGCCTTCATTTCCGAGAAGATTTATCGAATACGCCAGGTCGAAGAGCTGGCGCTGAAGCCACATGTATCGCTGCTCAATCTGCGGATCGACCGGAAACATCGGGCGCTCGACACGCACGGTCGAGGCGAACACACCCATCAGGGCGTAATAGTCTTTTTGCGTGATGGGATCGAACTTGTGATCGTGGCAGCGCGCGCACGCCATCGACACGCCGAGCACGCCGCGAGACACGGCGTCGATCCGCTCATCCCAATCGTCGGTGAGAAAGCCCCCGATGATATCGCCCGACAAACGGAGATCGTGGTGATAGATCGGCGCCGCGCCGACATATCCGAGGGCGCGCATGTCGTCACGCTTCGCGGTCGGCATCAGGTCGGCGGCGATCTGTAATTTGATGAAGCGGTCGTACGGCACATCGGCGTTCAGCGCCTCGATGATCCAGTCGCGATACCGCCATGCATATGGATATGGCGGATTTGTCGCCTCCGAAGACGGGTTGTCTTCGGCGTACCGCGCCACATCCATCCAGCGCCGCGCCCAGCGCTCGCCGTAATGCGGCGACGCCTGCAGGCGATCGATGAGCTTCTCGTACGCGTTGGGCGACCGATCGATGACAAACGCCTGCACTTCCTCGTACGTCGGTTTGTAGCCCAGAAGATCGACGTAGGCGCGAGTCACGAGCGTGCGGCGATCGGCTTGCGGAGAGGGCGCGAGCTTTTTGGCCTGCAGCGCAGCGAGCACGAAACCATCGATGGCCGTTTTCGGCCACCCGTTCACCGCCGCAACGTTCGGTGCCGGCTTCGCAGCGACCGGTTGGAACGCCCACCACTTGCGCCCCTCTTCGAGCGACATGCCCTTGTACAGGGGCGTCGCAGAGGCAAGCGCGGGAACGGCCGCGCGAGGGTCGGCCGCCCCGCGGGCAATCCACTGCTCGAAGTCGGCCAGCGTCGTGTCCGGCAGCTTGCCGCTTGGCGGCATCTGGACGAGCGGATCGGTATAGCTGAGGGCCTTCAGTAATTTGCTTTCGGCGGGCTTGCCCGGCACGATCGCGGGTCCCGAGGCGCCTCCCTTCAGCAGACCTTCTTTACTGTCGAGCACCAGGCTGCCCTTGGGAGCGGGCATCTTGGCGTTATGGCAGCCGTAGCACTTTTGGGCGAGAACCGGCCGGATTTTCGCTTCAAAAAAGTCGACGTCGGTCGTTTGTGCGGATACCGGAGCAGCGATGGCTATCGCCAGAATCAAGCCGACAATATAAGGACAACGAACCAACATTGAGATCTCCAGTAAGTTGGATCAGAAGACCCGGGAGCCGATAATTTGCGTACATTAAGGATGACGCGAAACGGCCGCCGGAACAAGGATCAATTGACGAGATAGAATACCGCCCCGCCCCGGTATCGAGGGAGATGACCATGGAACTGCGCGCACTCGGCTCACAGGGTTTGACGGTTTCCGCACTGGGACTCGGATGCATGGGGATGTCGGAGTTTTACCCTCCCATGGACGATGCCGAGTCGGTCGAGACGATTCGACGCGCGCTCGATCTTGGCGTCACGATGCTCGACTCGGCCGACATGTATGGGCCGTTCACCAACGAACGGCTCGTCGGCGGCGCCATTCGCGATCGCCGCGCACAGGTGATCCTCGCGACGAAGTTCGGCAACGTGAGGGGACAGGATGGCTCGTTTGCCGGCATTAACGGTTCGCCGGAGTACGTGCGTTCGGCGTGCGACGCGTCGCTCGAGCGTCTCGGCGTCGATCACATCGATTTGTATTATCAGCATCGCGTCGATGCGAACGTGCCGATCGAGGAGACGGTCGGCGCGATGGCTGAATTGGTCGCCGCCGGCAAGGTACGCTATCTCGGATTATCTGAAGCCGGTCCCGCAACCATTCGCCGAGCGCACGCGGTTCATCCGATTACGGCGTTGCAGAGTGAATATTCTCTGTGGACGCGCGATCCGGAAGGCGAGCTCCTGGGAACCTGCAGAGAGCTCGGCATCGGATTCGTACCCTACAGCCCGCTCGGCCGGGGTTTCCTCACAGGCCGATTTGCGTCGACATCGGATATTCCCGACAACGATCGCCGAAAAGCGTTCCCGAGATTTCAGCAGGAGAACTTCGACAAGAATCTCGAGATCCTCGAGAAGCTGAAGGGCGTGGCGGCGCGCAAAGGCTGCACGCTGGCGCAGCTCGCGCTCGCCTGGGTGCTCGCGCAGGGAACCGATATTGTGCCGATCTTCGGCGCGAAGAAGAGAACGCATCTCGAAGACAATCTTGGAGCACTGCGTGTCACACTGAGCCCCACCGATGTCTCCGAACTGAGCGCCATTGTGCCCAAAGGCGCCGCCGCCGGCCTTCGCTATCCGGATGCCGCCATGGCGGCCGTCAATCGCTAGAGAGGATTATTCAATGTGGAGCGCCGCAGCTCTTCCTCCGCGGGAAGTACGCGATCTTCCGGAGTCGCCACGTAATCTCTGGAAAATCGTTGGTCCCGGCATCGTTGCCTCCGGCATCGGTTTGTCGTCGGGCGAATTCATCCTCTGGCCATATATCGCCTCACAGGTCGGCCTCGTGCTTCTGTGGGGCGCTTTCCTCGGCGTGATCACGCAGTTCTTCATCAACATGGAAGTGGAGCGATATACGCTGGCGACGGCCGAGACGGTCGTCACCGGATTCAATCGTTTCTGGAAACACTGGGGATTGGTGTTCGCCCTGATGACGTACTTCGCCAACGCGTGGCCGGGATGGGCGTTCAGCTCGGCCACCCTCACTACGTACCTTTTCGGCGGCAATGCCGCGGTCATCGGCGTGATCGAGCTGCTCATCATCGGCGCGGCGCTCACGCTCGCTCCCGTCATCTACGTCGCGCTCGAACGGCTGCTCGTCGTAAAAGTCGCGGCCGTTGCGATTCTGGTGATCCTTGCGATTGCGTTTGTCGTGCAAGCCGATTCGTGGCGCGCGTTGCCGAGCGGCATCACCAATATCGGGCACATTCCGCCGGGCCTGCCGATCGCCCTCATCTTCGGCGCGATAGCCTTCGCCGGCGCAGGCGGAGGACAGAATCTTTGTCAGAGCAACTACATTCGCGATAAGGGCTTCGGCATGGGTCAGTACGTGCCGCGGTTGGTGAGCCCGGTGACAGGCACGGAAATCGCCGTACCTGACGTGAAGAGCTTCATCTTCGAGACCACACCTGCGAACATGACGCGATGGCGGCGTTGGTGGAACTTCGCCAACATCGAGCAGTTCCTGAGCTTCGTCGTGGTGACCATCGTCACGATCGGGCTGACGTCGATGCTCGCGCACTCAACGCTGTTCGGCGAAAAAGGATTGCCGACGAGCGTCGCGTTTCTGCAGATCGAGGCGCAGCGGCTGACCGACAGAGTCGGCCGATGGTTCGGCGTGCTATTTCTCGGGATCGGCGCATTTTCGCTGTTCGGCTCTGCAATGGGGATCGTCGATTACACGAGCCGGCTCGCCGCCGACACGATTAAGACGACGTATCTGCGGACATCCTCAATAACGGAGAGCCGTCTCTATGTGTGGCTCGTCTGGGGCATGGTGGCGTTCGGATGCGGCATCGTCAGCTTGCGTCTCGTTCAGCCCCTGGTGCTCTTGATCATTTCCGCGTCGATTGGCGGGACGATGATGTTCATGTACTCAATTTTGCTGCTCATGCTCAACCGGACACACTTGCCGGATGCGATCAAGATTCGATCGTATAGAGTCGCGGCGATCGCATGGGCGGTTCTGTTTTTCGGCACGCTGGCGGCGCTGACGATCTGGGCTCAGCTCGCCACGTTGCGGTCCTAACGCCCTGCCATCGATGAGCGTGAATCAGTTCGACGCCGACGATCCGACGTTGTTCGACGTCGCGACCCATGCTCCAGGACCGAGCGGATCGCTTCCGTTTACCGAGGCGATGCTGCGCGAGCGCCCGTCCGGCAATTTATTCGGCTGGAGCCAGAACGCCGGCATGGGCTGGGCGCCGAGCCTGCTCAACGGCCGCGAGTTCCTGATCCTGTCCACGCATGGCGGCATCCGTGCTGCCGACGGCACGCCCATCGCGCTCGGCTATCACACAGGACATTGGGAAGTAGGATTGTTGATGGAGGCCGCTGCCGGCGAGTTCAAAGCCGCCGGCTCGATCCCATTCGCCGCCGTGTGCACAGATCCGTGCGACGGTCGCTCGCAAGGGACGCCGGCGATGTTCGACAGCCTGCCCTATCGCAACGACGCCGCCGTGATTTTCGGCCGCCTCATTCGATCGCTTCCAACACGGAGCGGTGTGCTTGGCGTCGCGACGTGCGACAAAGGGTTGCCGGCGATGATGATGGCGCTGGCGGCGAGCCACGATCTTCCATGCGTGCTCGTTCCCGGCGGCGTCACGCTTGTGCCGACCGAGGGCGAAGACGCCGCCCGCATCCAGTCGATCGGGGTGCGCTTCGTGCATGGAGAACTCACGTTGAAGGAAGCGGCCGACTTGGGATGCCACACGTGCGCATCGCCCGGCGGCGGCTGCCAGTTTCTCGGCACGGCAGCCACGTCTCAAGTGGTTGGCGAAGCGCTCGGCATGTCGCTCGGGCATTCTGCGCTGGCGCCGTCGGGACAGCCCATCTGGCTCGACATGGCCCGCCGATCGGCGCGCGCGTTGATGGCGGCCGAAGCGCGCGGCCTGACGATGCGCCATATCGTCACCGATGCGGCCATGCACAACGCGATGGTGACTCACGCCGCGTTTGGCGGATCCACCAACCTTATTCTGCACGTGCCTGCGATCGCGCACGCCGCCGGCTTGCGACGCCCCACCGTCGATGACTGGACGCACATCAACCGACGTGTCCCGCGCATCGTCGACGCGTTGCCCAACGGGCCTCGAAATCATCCGACGATTCAGGTTTTTCTTGCCGGTGGCGTTCCCGAGGTGATGCTGCATCTGCGCCGCGCCGGGTTGCTCGACACCACCGCGATGACCGTGAGCGGGGTGACGCTCGGCGAGCAACTCGACGCCTGGGAGTCCTCCACGCGGCGCGCGCGTCTCCGTCAACTGCTTCTCGAGCGGGATGGGGTGAACCCGGATGACGTGATTCTTTCACCGGAGGCCGCGGCGCATCGCGGTCTGACGTCGACGGTGTGTTTCCCGCAAGGGAACATCGCGCCAGAAGGCTCGGTGATCAAGAGCACGGCGATCGATCCAAGCACGGTCGATGCCGAAGGTGTCTATCGCATCACCGGACCGGCTCGGGTCTTTCTCACCGAGCCCGCCGCGATCGCCGCCATCAAGGACAAACGTATTCAGCCTGGCGACGTGCTCGTGCTCATCTGCCGAGGTCCGATGGGCGCGGGCATGGAAGAAACCTATCAGCTCACCTCTGCGCTGCGATATCTGCCTTTTGGCAAGCGTGTGGCGATTGTCACCGACGCGCGTTTCAGCGGAGTCTCGACGGGCGCGTGCGTCGGCCATGTGTCGCCCGAAGCCCTTGCAGGAGGGCCGGTCGGAAAGCTGCGCGATGGCGATCTGATTGAGATCGTCGTCGATCGCCGTCGGCTCGAGGGCACGGTAAACTTTGTTGGTGAGAACGGCGTCGTCGTTGGAGCCGAAGCCGGATCGCGCATGCTGGCGGGTCGCCCGCCGCGACCAGATCTTGCCGCCGATCCAGCGCTTCCCGACCACACCCGCCTCTGGGCTGCCCTGCAAGACGCGAGCGGCGGGGCGTGGAATGGAAGCATCTTTGACGTGGACTCGATTCTGCGAGTCCTGGCCGCCGGCAAGCGCGCGCTGGCAGCCGACTCGGAATAAAGTGGGGTTATGAAAGCGTTGTTATTGTCGGAATACAGCAAGCTGGCGGTGACCGATATGCCAATGCCAGCGATCGGTGCCGATGATGTGCTGGTGCGTGTGCGCGCATGCGGGATTTGCGGCAGCGACATTCACGGGTACGACGGCTCGACGGGCCGGCGCATTCCGCCCCTCGTGATGGGACACGAGGCGGCGGGAGAAATCGAAGAGGTGGGATCGGCGGTCAAGAATTTCCGCGCCGGCGATCGCGTCACATTCGATTCAACGGTGTCGTGCGGAAGCTGCGACTACTGCGCGCGCGGACAGATTAATCTCTGCGACAACCGAATGGTGCTCGGCGTCTCGTGCGGCGAGTACCGGCGTCATGGCGCCTTCGCCGAGTACGTCTCCGTTCCTGCGCGCATCTTGTACCGGCTTCCCGCGAATCTTCCGTTCGAACGCGCGGCGCTCATCGAAGCGGTGTCGGTGGCGGTCCATGCGGTTGAGCGCAAAGTCCCGGCGCCCACCGACACCGTGCTCGTCGTCGGTTGCGGGATGATCGGGCTTCTGGTGATTCAGGTGCTTCGCGACAAAGGCTGTCGCAATATCCTCGCGATCGACGTCGATGCCAAGCGGCGTGCTCTGGCGGAACGTCTGGGCGCCTCACGCACGCGAGACGCGAAAGAACCCGTCGAGCAAAGTGCCGACGTCGCGTTCGAAGTGGTTGGCCGCGCCGACACGCTGCTGACGGCCATCAGAAGCGTGCGGAAAGGCGGAACGGTCGTGCTGATTGGCAATCTCATGGCACGAGTCGAACTGCCCTTGCAGGAAGTGGTGAGCCGCGAGCTGTCGCTCCTTGGCTCGTGCGCGTCGAGTGGTGAATATCCAGCGTGCATCGATCTGCTGGCTCGCGGTGCCGTCGACGTCACACCGCTCATCAGCGCAACAGCGACGCTCGAAGAAGGGCCCGGCTGGTTCGAGCGTCTCCATCGCGGAGAACCGGGTTTGATGAAAGTGATTCTCCAGCCATGACCGCCTCATTTGATCTCACCGGCCGCGTAGCGCTGGTCACAGGCGCGAGCCGAGGGCTGGGCCAGACGTTTGCGCGCGCCCTTGCCGCCGCCGGCGCCGACGTGGCGATCACGAGCCGGACGCTCGATTCCCTGACATCATTTCAGAAAGAGATCGAGTCGATGGGACGGCGAGCCGTACCGTTTGCGCTCGACGTGCGCGATGAAACGAGCATCCGCCGAACCGTCGATGAGGCGCATGCCGCGTTCGGAACGATCGATATCCTTGTCAACAACGCCGGCTGCAACGTGCGCAAAAAAGCGCTCGACGTCACCTGGGACGACTGGAATCTCGTCCTCGATACGAACCTGCGAGGCTCCTTTTTCGTGGCGCAGTCCGTTGCGCGCCACATGGTGCCGCGCGGGAATGGACGGATCATCAACATCGGGTCGGTCACATCGATGTTCGGGTTCGCGGGACTCGGTCCTTACGGCGCGAGTCGTGGCGGCATCCGGCAGCTTACGATGAGTTTGGCCGACGATTGGGGGCCCCACGGCATCACGGTGAATTGCCTCGCGCCGGGCTGGTTCAAGACCGAGCAGAACAAAGTGCTCTACGACGATAAAGAGTGGGTCGACTATCTCGTCGATAAGATTCCGCTGCGGCGCCCAGGCCGGCCGGACGATCTCGAGGGAGCGGTCGTGTTTCTCGCGTCAGATGCGAGCGCCTACGTGACGGGCCAGACGCTGCTCGTCGACGGCGGCATCACCACCGGATCGACTCGCGCGTTGCCGCGCGCGCGCTGACGTTAAAGCTTGAGAAGGCGCGTGCCGTTCTGCCACGTGATCTTTGTGAACACGTCGGCGGGGGCAAGCTTCTTCAGCTCCGTGAGTGTGTCGCGCGCGACGCACCTGACAGTGCCTCCTCGTCCGTCCGGGCAACTGCAGTCGCTGCCGAACATCAGCTTGTTCTGATGCCGCACCAGAAAACCGGCCGCAAAATCCGGATCCCGTTTCAGGAAGTTGTTGCATGAGTTCGCCGACATGTCGGCGAGTAGGTTCGGATACTCGGTAAGAAATCGATCGGTCGCTCCGCCAGGCACGATGCGGCCGGCCGGATAGGCCGTGTCCGCCGCGTAGTCGGCGCTCACGTTCGCCCAAAACGCGTCCGCATGTCCGATGAAGGTCGTCTTGGGAAACGCCTTCAGCATCGCATCGAATTTTTTCAAGCCGGTGTTGTAGAGTCCCGGGCTTGCCGGCTGATTGACCTCCTGAAAATGGATCGTCACCGGCACGCCGAGCTCCGCAGCGAGCGCGTAGACGCGCTGCATTTCCGGACCCGCGGCTTCTACCTGCGACTTGATTTCACCGAATCCAATTGCTCCGTTCCGTGCCGCGTTCCGCAGCCGATCGACCGCGTCCGGCTGACGGACATCAACACTGGCAAAACGCACGAAGCGGCCGGGATTGGCGGTCATCACCTCTTTGGCGTGATCTTCGGCGCTCACGTTCGACAGCAGCACGGCCTTGGTCACACCCGCGCCATCGCAATGCGCGACATTCCCGTCCATAGTGGGCCGCAAATGATGATGGATGTCGAGGACCGGCCCGCCCCATGGCGGCGCGGCGGGACTCTGAGCGCCGAGCTGACGCGAGCCCGCGGCCAGTGCGAGCGCGGATTGCAGAAAGGTTCGTCGATTCATATGTTTCACCTGTCAGTTTGAGCTTCCTGAGCCGCCGACGCGACGGCCGACTGCAAACTTAGTTATGAGATGATTGCTGCTCAATGGCGACAACCACGACCATCGCTGTGGACCATTCTCTTCGTCTGGCCGATGTGAGCCGCCGCGTCAGGGCCATCTTCATCGGATCGGTCGGCAATCTGGTCGAATGGTATGACTTTTATGCCTACTCGGCGTTCGCGCTCTATTTTGCCGCCTCGTTTTTTCCAGGCGCCAATCCGGTCGTCCAGCAGCTGAACGCCGCAATCTTATTCGCTTTCGGCTTCATTGTGCGGCCGATTGGCGGCTGGCTGTTTGGCCATCTCGCGGATCACTACGGGCGGCGGTTGGCGCTGATGCTCTCCGTGTTATTGATGTGCTTCGGCTCGCTGATGATCGCCATTATGCCGACGTACGCGTCGATCGGCATTGCCGCGCCAATCCTTCTCGGGTTGGTACGGATGATTCAAGGCCTCAGTCTTGGTGGCGAATACGGGACCAGCGCCACATATCTCACCGAGGTCGCCGATCCGGCCCATCGCGGCTTCTACTCCAGCTTTCAGTACGTCACCCTCATCGGGGGGCAACTATGTGCCATCCTCGTTTTACTCCTGCTTCAACGGGTATTTCTCACAGACGCTGAGCTCAGGGCGTGGGGCTGGCGCATCCCGTTCTTCATCGGTGCCTTGCTCGCGGTCATCGCGTTGTTGATGCGGCGCAACCTGCACGAGACCGACGATTTCCTCGCCGCCAAGAACAAAGGCGTTCGCAAAGAGGGGTCCGTCAAGGCGCTGATGAAATATCCTCGCGAGGTATTGCTGGTCGTGGGCCTCACGATGGGCGGCACGACCGCCTTCTACACGTACACAACCTACATGCAGAAGTTCTTGAAGTTGTCGGTCGGTCTCAACGACAGTCAGACGACATTGGTCACCGCCGGATCGCTGATCTTTGCCTTATTCCTCCAGCCGATCTACGGCGCGCTGTCGGACCGAATCGGCCGCAAAGTGATCCTCATCTGGTTCGGCGTCATGGGCACGCTCTGTACAATCCCGCTGCTCGATGCGCTTCAGGCCACCAAGAGTGCGACCATGGCGTTTCTGCTGATCGCCGGGGCGTGGCTGATTGTGGCTGGCTACACGTCGATCAACGCCGTTGTGAAGGCGGAGCTGTTTCCCACCAAGGTTCGCGCGACCGGCGTCGGCCTGCCGTACGCGCTCACCGTGTCAATTTTCGGCGGGACGGCTGAATCGATCGCGCTCTGGTTCAAGTCGATCGGGCACGAGCGGTGGTTCTATTACTATCTTACCGCCCTGATCGCCACGTCGCTTGTTGTCTA
>JANMJM010000130.1:0-14173 GCA_031371345.1 Vicinamibacteria bacterium | reverse complement strand
CGGCGGCCGAACGACCGGCCCCGCGGCGTCCTCAGGAAGCCATCCGAGGAAGGCGCTGCGTACAGCGCCTTTCGGCTCTACGAGATCGCAGATGCCGGTGTCCGCAGGCTCGACGTAAAGAGCAACGCTCTGACGTTCACTCACGACGTCGCCGAGCCGGTCTCGGGATACGGCTATTCCTACACGAAGACGATTCGCCTCACCGCAGACCAACCCGAGTTCAAGCTCGAGCACCACCTGAAGAACACGGGCCGGCATCGCATCGACACCACCGTCTACAACCACAATTTCCTCGTGCTTGATGGCCTGACCACCGGCGCCGGCTTTTTCGTCAAGACACCGTACGAGATTGTGTCGCCGCGTCCTCCGAATGGAGCGCTCGCCGAGATTCGGGGGCGGTCGGTTGTGTATCTGGCAGACTTGACCGAGCGCCAGACCGTCACCACCTCGCTGGCGGGCTTCGGACCGACGGCGGCTGACTATGATTTCCGCGTTGAACATACCGGAGCGGGCGCAGGTGTCAGGATCACGAGCGATCAGCCCCTCGCGAGTGCGTCACTGTGGTCGATGCGAACCACAATTGCTGTAGAGCCGTTCATTGCCATCGGACTGGAGCCAGGCGCGGAATTCAACTGGACCATCACCTACACCTACTATTTGCTCGACGCTCTGAAATAGCGACGGCGTTCCCGCTACGTCATTTCGTTTTCACCGCAAACGGCGGCCAGAACCACGGGCCTTTTAGCGGCACATCCTGACCAGCGATCTCGTGCTCCTCGAGCAGCCACCCCCACAGATGCCCTGTCGGCGCTTTGTCGCTGTCGATCTGAATATAGAGCTTGCGGCTCCGCAGCGCAGCCAACTGACTTGGATCGAGCTTGATTTGGCCCGTCACTTTACCCGCAACGTCGCCAACCAGCGTCAGATCAACTACCGGAGTACCGGGAATTCCCGGGCCCCTGCTCAATGAGAGGCGTGCCTTCGTCGCCGGACCTGACAAACCTGCAAACGATCCGGAGATCGAGAGCGTGTCGCCTTCGAGGGTCGCCGAGGCGCTTCCCTTGCCCGTCATGATGGGCTGCGTCGCGTCAGTGAACGGCATCGGCGACAAATACACTTGGTATTTCTCGGCCGCCGCCAGGGGCATGAGAAACAAAACGGTCAGGAGAACGGTGGCCTTTATTTTTATTCGCATGGGGCCCCACCCCCATGCGCTGCTGTCGCTTACGCTCCGGATCTTGGGCCGAACGACGTTCCACGTAGTCAACGTTTTCATGTTTTCAACCAACAACTAACAACTAACAACTAACAACCAACAACTACCAACCGCTCAGTTCACCGTCTTCGGCAGCCCGAACACGTACACGCCGTGACCGATCGTCGGCCGCTGAATCTCGCCACGCAACATCGTCGTGGGCTTTTGCTCGGGGCTGCCGCCGTTATATCCAGTCGGCACGGCGACGAACTGATCGCCGCCGACGCTGAATGTCACCGGATAACCTTGTGCCGTCGTCGGCAGCCGTGTTTCCCACAATGTTTTCCCAGTTTTGACGTCGAACGCGCGGAACGTGCGATCGAAGTCGCCGACGAACCCGACACCTCCAGCGGTGGAGATGACGCCAGTTAAAAACGGGGCGCGCTGCTGAAAACTCCAGACCGGGCGCATGGTGTTGGTTTCGTAGGCTGACAGTCTTCCGAGATTTCCATCTGTTCCCGGCATCTCGTAAAACAACTGCGGTCCCCCGCCGTACATCGCGCAGTTCTGGCTGAGCGGCAGCAGAAGCAGATCGTTCGCCGGATCGTAGCTTGTCGCCTGCCAGTTGTGGCCGCCGGAGGGACTCGGACACGAGGCCACCGCCTCGCCCGGCTTCTTCTCGAGAATGTCGTCGCGATAGGTCGTTCGGCCGGTCTTCATGTCAATCGACGCCCACACGTTCTGAAAAACCGTTTCCTTCACGTCGAGAAATTTTCCCGACACGCGGTCCAGCTTCCACATCAAGCCGGACTTCCCAACGGTCATCAACGTCTTCTGCGACCCATGATCGATCAGCGTGCGTTCGAACACCTCGTCGAGGTCGAGCGTTTCCCCCGGCGCGTTTTGAAAGTACCACTTCAGTTTGCCGGTGTCGGGATCGAGCGCCAGCGTCGTGTTCGAGTAAAGCGCATCGCCATTGGGACCGCGTTGATCACGACTCGACCCCTTTGCCTGGCCCGTGCCCCAGAACGCCAGGTTGAGCTGAGGATCGTAGGTGCCGGCAATCCATGCATCAGCACCCGAACGTTTGTCGTCGGGAAGATCACCCCACGTATCGCCGCCCGGCATTCCCTTGCGCGCCACGGTGTAAAACTTCCACAGCAGCTTTCCCGTGCTGGCCTCGAGGCCCGCGATGAAGCAATGGTTGCGGGCATCGAGCTCGTTGCAGCGCGTGACGCCAACGAGCAGCTTGTCCTTGGCCATCATGATTCCCCCGATTTTGTCATCGGGGAACTCCGACATCTTGTTCTTCCAGGCGATGCTTCCTGTGCGTGCATCCAGCGCATATAAAGTCGCGTCGGTGGCCGGATAGAACAACAAGTTGCCGTAGAGCGCCATCGTCCGCGTCGCGTTCTGACCGGCCGTCCCGATCGGTCCCAGTCGATGCTCCCAGAGCAAGTCTCCTGTGCGAGCGTCGAGCGCCTGAACTGTGTTGCTCATGTTCGTCGACACGAACATCACACCGTCGTGCACGATCGGCGTGATCTGCTGTCGCATTCCGTCTTCGAGCGGCCAGGCCCATTTCAGCTGAAGGCCAACCGCGTTCTTCGTCGTAATCTGAGTAAGCGGACTATTGTTCCAACCCGCGTACGTTCGGTAGTGCATCAGCCAATCCCCATCGGGTGGATGCGCGAGCATCTCCTCGGTGATTGGGGTGTAACTCTTAATGGACCCGGGAAGGGTAAGACCCATTCGCGGCGCAGTCGGTGCCGTGGAGTCGTCGTCTCCTCCCCGCCCACGCCCGCCCCGTCCACGGCCGCCTCGTCCTTGTGCAGCCGGTGCACCTGCCGCCGCCATGAGTCCTGCCGGCATCTGACCGTTGGCGATCGACGCAATTGCGACGTTGGTTTCGGGCGTCAGCGCGCTCGACGCGGCCTGCGCGCCATTCGCTTTCAGGATGAACGCCACAATTGCTGTATACGTATCCACGGAGAGACTGTTTGGATTTTCGGGTGGCATCGACGTGCGGATGCGCGTAAACAATTCCTGCGTTGAGTGAGTCCCCCATGAACCCATGAAGGTGCTACCCGCCAGTGCAGGCGCCTCGCCTCCGCCGGAAAGTGTCCTGCCGTGACATCCACCGCAGCTCTGCGTGTACGCCGACTGGCCTGCCGTCGCCTGCTGGTCGGTGAACGCTGCAACTTGCTGCGCCCGCGTCGCTGCGGACCACCCGAAAACTGTCCCGGCGATTGCGAGGATTGCGAGGGCGATTCGGTATCGTGTTCTCATGATCTACTGTTCGGGCGGGCCGCCGCCGCGGCCAGTGGAAGTTGGGACTTTATATCCCTGGCGCGTGAGGAACGCGACCAGGTCCTTGAATTCATCCGCGGTAAGGCGCTTATCGTAATCGGTCGGCATCAGACTCTTGGGTTCGACGACGACGCGGCGCAGCTTGGCACGATCAAAGAGGTGGAGCTGGCTGTCGTTCCCGATCATCTGGAGCGAATAGCCATCTTCATTGAGCAGCACACCATCGACGGTTTTCCCGTCGGCCGTCGTGATGTGTACGGGCAAATAGGAATCCATCGCCGGCAGCGCCCGCAGATGCGAGCCCCCGCTGCCAAACACACGGTGCTGCGCCTTCGTCAGCGCATCACTGATCGAGCTCGCCTTTCGAGTGCCCGCAATATTCGAGAGATCGGGCGCCGTGAGTCCGCCCTTGCCGGCAAGCATATGGCAAGTGCTGCATTGCCCCTTCCCCCAGAACACAGCCTCGCCGTGCGCGATATCTCCCGCAAGCGGGTTGTCGATTGCGGTGCCGCGAAGACTGTGAATGTAGGTAACGATTTTCCAGATGTCGGAATCCGGAAGCGCCTGAGGCCTCATCGGCGTGCCCTGTACACCATTCTTTATAACGTTGAACGTTTGCGCATCGGACACCCCAACGTCCATGCGATCGCCTGCCACAATCGCCGGACCAATTTCTCCACCACCACCGCTGGCACCGTGACACGTGGTGCACGTCTTGTGGTAGAGCACGTCGCCTTCCGCGATCGCTTGCGTGTTACCAAGAAACGGATTCTGCGGTCCGCCTCCTCCGCCGCGCTGACCCAGGAGAGATCCCGCGGAGCAGACGACCAGCAATCCTGCAACGAAAAGACTTGCCCTCATGCGCCTCCTCCTAACGGGAATCTGACAGGCCGAACGCGAACACATTGGTGCCCGACATGATCGCGAAGAACTGCTGACCATCGACGCTGTAAGTCGCCGGAGCCGCCGTGATGACGTCGCCCGTGTTGAAATGCCACAACGATTGCCCGGTTTTTGCATCGAGCGCGTTCACTTGGCCAAACTGCTCGGGGGCAAACACGATTCCGCCGGCTGTGGACAAGAGCCCAGGACCATAGTGATTCGACCGAACGGCCTTGTACTCCCAGACTTTCTTTCCTGTGAAGGCATCGATCGCCCGCACGTAGGCCTGCCACGGGTCGCTTGCGCTTTCGAAGTACGCCGTGGGCGAGTCCGGATCAGTGCTCGAGGTGATGGTATTCACGCCGCAGCCTTCGTGCGTGACAACGTAGAAATAATGCGTATCTGGGCTGTAACTCGGCGGAGGCCAGTTTGTGGCTCCAGCAGTCGACGGGCACGTGATCGTTCCTTTCACCGATGGATCGTGGCCAGGCGCAAGAATCGGTCTTCCCTCCGGGCTCAGGCCCGTCGCCCAATCCAACTTATCGACGAACGGCGTTCCTTGGAGAAATTGGCCGTTCGTTCGATCCAGGATGTAATAAAACCCATTGCGGTTCGCGTGCAGCAAAAGCTTGCGCGGCTGTGCTCTGAAGCTCGCGTCCACGAGCACAGAGACTTCCATCGAGTCCCAATCGTGGACGTCGTGAGGCGTGTTCTGGAAATGCCACTTGATCGTTCCGGTCTTCACATCGAGCGCGACGATGGAGTCGCTATAGAGATTGTCGCCTTCACGTCCCTGCCCCGTCCATTGCGGGTTCGGCTGCCCGGTTCCGAAGTACACGAGGCCTAGCTCCGGGTCGTACGATCCGCTGAGCCAGATCGGGGCACCTTGCGGCGTCGCGCCTCCCCATGTTTTGTACGCCGGGTCAGTCGGTTTCGGCAGCGCAGACCACGTCCACAGGTACTTTCCGGTTTCTGCGTCGTACGACTGAATAAATCCACCCGGACGATTGCCCGTGACGATGACCTTGCCGTCGGCGACAAGCGGCGCACCGCCGGCGATCGTGTACCCGCCTTCGGATTTCACATCCCAACGAACACCGCCGGTCCGGGCATCAAGCGCAACCAGATGACTATCCGACGTGACGACGTACACCTTGTCGCCGTAAATGGCCGTGCCGCGCTGTCTGGTCGAGGACGCGGGCTGGCGCTGATATTTCCAGATGATATTGCCAGTGCGCGCGTCGATCGCGTCGAGGCGATTGAACCCGGAGATGTACATCACGCCATTTGCGACAATGGGCGTGACTTCTCCTTCTTCGGCGCCGTCGACGTGGTACACCCACTTCGTCTGAAGCCGCGACGCGTTGGCCGTGGTCACCTGCTTTAGCTGCGAATAGCGCTGCGAGTTGTACGATCCACCATAGGTAACCCAGTCCTTGGGATCTGGATTCACCAGCGTCTGATCAGGCGGCCGTACTTGTGCGGAGGACGTGACGCAGATGGCGAGAAAGGCCACGCAAACGAGCGCAACATTCTTTTTAGACACACGATCTCCAATGCTGGAGCGCAGTTTGTGCGAGTCCTCTCAGAACGTCGCGATCGGATTCAACACAGAACCTGTGGCGCCGGGAACACTGACGGGCGCTGCGGTCACGAGGAAATCCCACCGGTTTCGCCTGGCGGCTTCTTTGCTGACGGCCTCAAGGTCGAGATTGTCGAAAATGGGCATGCCCATCGCCACCAACACCAGCGCGTGGATAGGTTCGGTGATGCCGTCAATCCCGGATGGGTGCACGTCTTCTGCCCCGTCGCTGCCGAGAATAGCGACGTCATGTTTCCGCAGCCACTCGGCGCACGTAATGTACAAGCCGGCGAGTTGGTTGGTGTTGTACGGCCCCTTCGCATCACGAAGCGCCCAGCGTCCGGTTCGAATGAAGACCGCGTCGCCCGGCTGAATCTTGAGGTGCGCCTGCTTCGCCCATGCCTCGAGATCTTCCGGATAGATGCGCGTGCCGGGTTCCAGATACTCGACGCCTTTGAGACGCGGAATGTCCATCAGCACTGCGTGCGTGATGATGCCGTCCTTCCATGCGTAGACCGAGCCTGCATTGCACCCCGTGTCGGTGACTTCCGTCATCGCGATGCCGTTGTACATCTGCCCTTTGTAGGCTCGATGACAAAACGCATCCATGTGGGTGTGCACGACACCGTGGTACGAGATCGTGTAGGTGTCGGAAGCGCCGCTGATGTCGGACGGCACAGCCGCAGGGTTCGCCCCGCCGCCGCGGGCGCCACCCATCACGCGCGTGATCGGCCGCGGATTGTCGATGGCCGCTCCTATTTCCGCTTTGCGGGCCAGGGACACGGAAACGCCGTCTTTCACCGAAGCCAGCGCGCGCTTGCGCGTCGCGGGCGTGATCAGATTGACGGCGCCCATCTGATCGTCTTTCCCCCACCGCCCCCAATTGGAAAGCTCCTTCATCAACCGATCGAAGTCGGCACGAGTGGCATCGTGATTCGATGGTTTCTGTGCATATGTCGCCGGAAGGGCGACCGTCAAGAACAGGCAGACCACGAGCGTTCGCGGCTTCACATTGCCTCCATTTCTCAGTGAGTTGTCCCAGTGGCGCTGAGTATAGGGCGGCGGGGCGGCCGATTTGTAGCAGATTGTGCTGTTCATGCTTTCGGCCGTAGACTCGACGCAGAAATGCAGGAGGGTGCATGCCTCTGAGATCGAAGGTGTCCATGTGCGGCGCGTTGGTGGCGTTGTGCTTGGGAGCGCTCGCGGCCCAGGAACCTGCGCCGGCGCAGACCGGCAGCGGTGCCAACACCGTTGCCTCACATGTCGCGGCGGCGAAGGCAGCCGCCGATGACACTTGGCTCATCCTGTACAGCGAACTTTGTGGCGGCGCCATGGGGTTCGGAGGGCGCGCCTCGTCCCTGCCTCCCGCGCGCGGCGGTGCGGGCGGCGCTCGTCAATCGGGACCGCCTCCACGCGATGAGTGGTACCACGATCCAGTTAAAATCTTCGACAACCTCTACGTGTTTCCCACGGCGGACGTCAATGCGTGGGCGATTCAAACGTCGGACGGCATCATCATGATTGATGCGACGTACGACTACTCGGTGAAGGAGTTGATTGTCGATGCGATGCCGAAGGTCGGACTGGATCCCAGACAAATTAAATACGTGGTCGTGACGCACGGTCACGGCGACCATTCGGCCGGAGTGAAATACTTGCAGGACACCTTTGGCGCGCGCGTCTTGATGTCGGAAACCGACTGGACTTTGCTTGCGCAACCCGGCCGCGGCGCGTTCGCGAACTCTCCGGTGCCAAAGAAAGACATGGTTGTCGCCGATGGTCAGAAGCTGACGCTGGGCGATACGACGATCACCATGTATCTGACGCCCGGCCACACGTTGGGCACGATATCGCTGATCATTCCAGCGAAAGACAAATCGCTGACGCACATGGCCGCATTCTGGGGCGGCACCGCGATCGGCGCAACTGCGCCAGTCGATAACCTCGTTGCCTACTCGTCGTCGGCCCGCCGGTTTAACGACATCGCAGCAAAGGCCGGTGCCGATGTACTACTGTCGAATCACGGCAGGTACTTCGATTTCGACAAGCGCGTGGGTGCGAACCGCGCGAATCCGGCGGGTCCGAACGCGTTCATTGTGAACCCGACTCGAGTGAAGAACTTCCTGACCGTGGCTGATCACTGCGCGCAGGCCATCGCGCTTGCTCAAGGCGCGAAACGGTAAGCACTGCTTTCGCAGCAACGGCCAAATGATTAGGAACGCGCGGCGAATGGATTCTCGTCAGCGCTAGGTCCGTAGATCGAGGGCACGGGAACATCGAGCAGACGCAAGTACACCGATAACTGGCCGCGATGGTGAATCCAGTGATTCATGACGATCCCGCGCAGCAGCGCAGTCTTCGGCATCTGCATCAGCGTGGCGCCGCCCGCTTTCGCCGTCCACATCTTCTTCAAGCCTTCATCACCGACTTTGGTCAGCGATTCCTTCACCGTCTTCACGCCTTGATCGTGCGCAGCGAGAATTTCCGCGGTTGAGCGCGGTTCCGGCATTTTCTCGCCGGTGAACGTGGTCTCGTCTTCGCAGCACCAGCCACAGATGACGGCGGGGCTGCTGGCGACATGCAAGGCGAGCTCGCCAAGGGACATCGATTTGGGATGTGGCTTCCAGGCGAGTTTGTCGTTCGGCACGCGCTCGAGGACCCGGCGCGTGGTGACAGCTTCGTTGTCGAACTCTTGGAGAACAGCGGCGACTATGGACATGGGCTGGATGTTACACGAAATCTGAGTTTTTATTTGATATTCAGCAGTGGCGTGGCATTGCCGCCAAACAGAAACGTGCAGCCGCCCTTACCGCACACTTCGCGCTGCATTTCGATCGCGCGCAACGACACGTACTGCTCGGTATTCAGCCCCATCTTCTGGTTGTAGGCCTGATCGGCGGCCGCGCGGCTCTCCTCGGCCATCTTGCGTTGGTCCTCGGCGAGCTTCCGCTGCTTTTCGGTATTGATGCGCTGTTCCTGAGCCGCGGTCTCGACGCGCTGATGAAGGATCGCGTCTGGTGGATTCGCGCGGCCGAGCGACACGTCGAGAATTTTCACCGGCACGCCGGTTTCTTTCACGATCGCGAGTAGATGGTTCGTCACCTCCAGGTCGACTGCCTCGGCGGCCGTGGCCATGATCGCCATCTCGTTCATGCCGTGCTTCTTCACCGAATCGCGCACCGCTGTGCGAAACGGTTGATCCAGGTTCCGCACCCAGAAGCCGGGCACGCCCTGCCCGGTGACGTCGGCACCGAAATCGCGGACGAGCTTCACGCTGTCGGTCACGATGTAAGTAATGACGGCGTGAAAATCGATCGGCACGCCGTCGGCGGTCATCAGGTCGTCGAACTGCGCGTCAACGCGCGCCGGCTGCATGTTCACGTCGACGGCCTGCGTCGTCCACGCGACGTATCTCAACCCAGGCTTGACCGGATTGCCATCGACGCCCCCGCTGCCAAACAGGAGCGGCTTTCGGATAAGGACGGCTTCGTGCCCCGCATCGGGCGTGACCGTCCTGAACCCGCAACCGATCGCCAAAACGGCCAGCAGCGCGACGAATAAGGATTGCTTCAGTTGTTTGTTGTTCATGATCGATGCGCCCGGAGGAATGAACGTATCTGGCGCACCGCCAACGGAATCCGCTCCTTTGGCTCTTTCCACGGGAACAGGCTCACTTCGGCCTTAGGCGCGAGCATCGCGGCCTCCATGGCGACGGCGTAGGGATGCGCCGGGATGTCATCCGGCAGGATCAGCACGGGCGTCTGGCACTTGCGCACGAAATCGCGCGTGACGGTGAAGACGAAGTCGGGGTTGGTGCGGTACATCTTCGTCAGAAATTTATCGACCATCTCCATCGTGATGTCGGGCCGACGGGCGGTCAGCGCAGGACCCCAGCCCTTCATATTGGTGTCGTAGAAAAGATCGCGCATCTCCGGACGCGACCCACTGGGCTGCGCCAGCACGCCTGCGACAATACGATCAGGTGCCCGCTTCAAGAGGTTCCAGATGAACGGGCCGCCTATGCAAAAGCCCATCACCATGAACTTCTCGATCCGCAGGTGATCCATCAGACCGAGGTGGTCATCGGTATATGCATCCCACGGCCGGTCGATCTCGAGCGGGCCGGAGGACTGGCCGCCGTTGGCGTTGCGCAGATCCGACGCGATGCACCGGTACTCTCCCTTGAATTCCTCGATCGGGTTGAAGGGGTTGCCGGCGCCAGTCAAGCCGGAGATTGTCGAGTTCAGTCCACCGCCAGCGATGAGCAACAACGGGAAGCCCGAACCGGCCTCCTCATAGTGGATGCGAACCGGGCCTTTTTCGTAGACGGACTGCTGAGCGAACACGCGCGGCGCCGCGGCCATCGCCGTCGCCGCCGCGCCCGCCTTGAGTATCTTGCGTCGGATCGGATCCATCATCGGCGTCCTCCTTGCTGACTACCAGGGATCGGTGCGCTTGCTGAAGGCTCGGCCAATGTCGGCGGCCGGTGAGTCCCCGCCGGTGCAGATCATCGTGCCGTCCTTGATCTGGTCGATCACGGTCTTCTCGTTGCAGGCATTGAGAAACTTGATCCCCGCCGCCTTTGTGGCATTGAGCACACGGCGCCGTACCGCCGCCATGTTCTCCGCCTCTTCGCCGCCGCCCTGATATGTGCCGGGGCGACCCATGAGGTGGAAACCATGATCGCCCGGACCCCATTCCGCGAACGCGATGCCCGGCACGCGGACCGAGCTCTCCACATTGGCGTCAGCCCGCGGATTCTCGATCTTCAGGCCGAATATGAATTCGCCATCAGGGTTCATCGGCCAGGGATCGGCGATGCGCATATATTCCTGGGCGGTCACGCCCCACACGGTTGACGCGTAGCCCTGTGAACCGTTGCCGCGAGTGCCCTGCGACAGACCTGCAACGCGCGGAGCGAACGGATACCGCGCGGCTTCGATCATCAGGCGGGCGGCTTCGGGGCTTTCCGCGTTGCAAAGCAGGATGCCGTGCACGCCGGCCGCCAGTGTCTGCTGGATCATCCAGGCGTTGGCGCGCAACGCATCGGTGGTGCCGGAAATGGGGAGGGTGACGACGACCGCCGGAGTCTTGTGGCCGGTGCGGGTCGGGCCGGCTTCAACCAGGGCGCGCATGAATTCCCGCAGTTCCTTGAAGTCGAGCGGGCCGTGCTCCATTTCATAGGTGATGTAGTCGGCCTTCGTCGCCGCCATCTTCTTGCCTTCCTCGTACCCGCCGCCGCTGATTTGCGCGTAATAGACGGGCTGGCCCTTGAGCCACATGTCGATGACGCGGTTGACGTGCTTGCCGGTGCGGGTGGTCTGTTTCGGCATGTCCGGCGCTGTCGCATTTGGGGGCGACACCGGTTGCTGGGCGCTGGCCGACATGGCAGTCAGCATGGCGGCAGCCACGCCGGTCAGGAAAATGGTTCTCGTCTTCATGGAGTTCTCCCGTGAACTGTGCTTGGTTGTTGACGGTGGTGACGTCCTGGTGGGCACAGGTTACCAGTAGAACCGGACCGTGAAAAGCCGGTATCGTAGGCCACATGAATTTCCTGCTTTGGGCGCTCCAGGTGTTGCTCGCGTTGGCGTTCTTCGCCCACGGCTGCCTCCTTCTCTTCCCCCCGGCGTCGATGGTCGCCCAGATGAACGCATCGATGCCCCGCTGGTTTCAGCTCTTTCTCGGAGTCGCCGAAGTATTGGCGGCCGTGGGGTTGACCCTCCCGGGTGCCGCGCGCATTCAACCGTGGCTGGTCTCCTGTGCGGCCGCCGGCCTCATGATCGTGATGATTTCCGCCACGGTCTTTCATCTGATGCGTGGTGAAGTCAGTGCGGCGATGACCACACTCCTGCTGCTCGCGATGGCCACGTTCGTCGCGTATATGCGCTGGCGCGTCGTGCCGATCCGGCCTCGACGCACCACGTAGACCAAAGTGATATGACACGCCGGCCTTGACGCAGTCTCTGCGTTGAGACGGCATCGTCGAGATTGAAGTTATGCGGCGACTGCAATCTGAATCGATGCTCCATTCGTGTCAAAGTGAAGCGCTGCAAGCGCGCGCCGACTGTTGCCGTTGCGCACGACCACTCCGCGGCCGTGCAACATTGTTTTCACGCCTGGATTGACGACGCAATCAATTTCCCATTCACAACATTCGCCGATGCGATAGCGACGAGGCATTTGTAGAAGGATGCCGCTCACACTCAGGTTCACCGCTTTCGCAACAGTCCACGTTGAATCCCGGACGCGCCGAATTCTCACAGGCCACGAGATCGCGTATCGCTTCGCTCGTTGGTAGCAGAAGGGACTCGTCATGCTCGAACACGCTGCAAAAGCGGCGCGCGGCCCGCGCAAGATGCAAACGCTTGATTCTATGAGACTTGTTGAAGCGGCTGTCGCGATTCTGGTCGGTAAAAAGTTCGCGACGCTGAATTTATTACCGCCGGGAACGATTGGTGCAGTCACTGCCGATAACAGCATTATTGCTAGCATTTTTAACGAGGCTAAACGCTGGCGCTAACGCTTTCGTAAGTGCATGTTCGATTTCGAGAAGTGTTCCGGACGTTGTGTGCAAGAACGAGTAGGAGAGAAATTTTATGACTAGTCCTCGATATTGGGGCGCCGTCTTCACGCTGGTCATCGCGGCTGCCGGCCCTGCGCAGGCTCAGCAATCGTCTGCGGCGGGACGAATTAAAGTTGTCTCGGGCGCGGCGTTCATCGTGCGCGAAAGCAAACTCGTTCCTGCACAGGTAGGACAGGACGTCTACACCGCTGATGCACTCCGGACGGGCGGCGACGGACGCATCGGTGTCACGTTGAAGGACGACACCCGGATTTCGCTCGGCCCGAGCAGCGAAGTGCGGCTCGACCGCTTCAATTACGCGACGGCCGACGGCGGTCTTGGGTTGGTGCTCACGTTTGTGCGGGGTGTGGCGGCGTACGTATCGGGGCGGATCGCGAAGCTCTCCCCCGACTCCATCCGTCTTGAAACGCCTGCCGCCATCGTTGGCGTGCGGGGAACGAGCCTGGCCATTCGCGTCGATCCGTAATGAGAGGACGACAACGCGCCACCCTCGTCGTGACAGTCCTGGCCACGCTCAGCACGGCATGCGGTCCGATGCACCTGCACCTTTGGGGACGCGCTTCAGGCCGTTCGCTCGTCGTGTTGCTTCCGGATGCGGATGGCTCCGTCGGGCGGGCCAGCGTCTCGAACCGATCTGGATCCGCCGACCTGGCTGCTGCGGGCGACGCGACGCAAGCCACAGCCAATCGACCACCCGGCGCAGTCAGCACGTTGAGCGACCAGGAAGTGAACCGAATTTTTGGTGAGGCCTTGTCGGCTCTACCGGCCGCGCCAAAACACTTCGTCTTGTACTTCCGGTTCGAATCCGACGAGCTGACCGACGAATCTCGTGCACTCGTGCTGGACATTCAACAAGAAGTCAAAGAACGTGCGACGCCGGACATCATCGTCGTTGGACATACCGACACCATGGGCACCCCCCCCGCGAACTTCGAGTTAGGGTTGAAGCGGGCAACGAGTGTCCGCGATCTCCTCACGCAGGCCGGCCTCGACGCGTCTACCATCAACGTGACATCGCTTGGCGAAGCTGATCTCCTGATCAAGACACCCGATGAGACTCCTGAGCCACGCAATCGCCGTGTTGAAATCGCGGTCCGGTAATCACCTCCTGATCTTGTCGTGCGGAGTCATTCCGGTGCTTCTCGCCGCCGGTCTCGCCCTTTTCCGACCCACATCCGTATCGTCCCTCGACGACGCCGTGTACGACACGGTACTGCGTTGGGCGCATACGAAACCTCCCAGTGACGGGGTCGTCATCATCGACGTCGATGAACGAAGTTTGTCGACGATCGGCCAATGGCCATGGCGCCGCGATCTCATCGGCCGCCTGATTGGGCGCCTTCGCGAAGAAGGGGCATCGATCATCGCACTCGACATCATCTTCGCCGAGCCCGATCGCTACGAACGCGACGACGAACTGGCGGAAGCGCTTCGGCAGGGTCGCGTCGTTCTAGGCTACGCGTTGACATTCGATGCGACCGCCGGCACGCCAGACAGGTGCGTGCTGCACCCGCTGAGCCTTGCCATGCTTCAGCTGCCGGAGGAAAGCGGCGACACTCCATTCTTTCGCGCGGCGGGCGCGGTGTGCGCACTGCCGATGCTCGCGCAAGCCGCTGGTGCC
>JANMJM010000116.1:0-4246 GCA_031371345.1 Vicinamibacteria bacterium | reverse complement strand
ACGGCGCCGCCCCCTTATTTCTCCGCCTCCGGCATCAATTGCCAATAGAGCGGCAGTTCGGAAATGGCTTCCATGAAATTCTGAAGCTGAAAAGGCTTCACGATGCATCCCTGGGCGCCCAGTTTGTAGGACTGCATGACCCCCCGTTCCTCCTGCGAGGCCGTGAGGATGATGACCGGAACCCTTTTGCTGCGTTCATCGCTCTTGATTTTGCGCAGAACGTCCAGGCCGTGCAGCTTCGGGAGGGCCAGATCCAGACGGCGAACTGCCAACGGGAGCTGATTACGACGGGCGAGCTCGCGGCCGCCGCACATCGCCAGGGACTCGTCAACCTCGATGACGTGGAGACGGCGATTCTCGAATCCAGCGGAACCATCTCGTTCTTTGCGAAAAAGGCGACGACCGAGGTCATGAGGCACGAACAGCTCACAAAAAAGCTCGATGAGATCAGCCGGCGACTCGACACACTCACCGCGTGACACGATTCCCTCAGTGCACCCGCGACCTCCGGCGTGACAGGCCGCCGGCCGTCAACCGGGCGCTTGCGATCTTGCGACGATGGGTCAGCCAATCGTCCGCCAGGGCGGCCGGGCACATTGCGCCCGCCTTGGTCGAAGCACAAAGGCTCAAAGCGCGTACCTGCATCGCCAATCGTCAAATCAAACGACTGCGGGCCAAGCGCTTATTATAGGAATTTCACCTGGTCGCGCGTGGCTACCTCCGGAACTGAATAAACCCTTGTGGCGGCCAGGCCCATCCCGAGGATTTATGCAAATCCCCACGCTCGAGCCAGTTTGATCGTCGCCCACAACAATGCTACGCCGGCGGCGATTCCGATGCTGATTTTCGCGCCCTTTGACAGGCTATAAGCTCTCACCGTGGCAACTTGCGCATACGCAAATGGCGTTGCCACATTGGTCTTTATATCTGTGATGGTGAAGGACTCTTCGCCAGCTGCGCTGATATATCCCGCCAGCTGTATTCCGTCTCGCAGCCTGAGCTTTACGAGCGCCTGTGAGCCGACGCCCAGCGTCAGAATGTCCCGTTTCACGTTCTCGCGAAACTGAGCGTCCTTGTGGTCCTTTGATGCCGCAAGTGCAATTCCTGAACTGCTCTGCAGAGTCACAAGGATGAGGCCGAGTGAAACAGATTTCCTCAGCATAAGATCCATTTGTTTTCGAGTCACAAGCCAAACAATCGCGGAAAGGTTATCCTGAAACAATGCCAGGCTCGCGTCTATCCCCTGTTTCATAATCCAAGCAACTTCTCCTTTCCGCCGCTGAACTATCTCTTCTGACGCATGTCGTGCGTCCAACTTGACTAGCGCCTGGCCTGAAGCGTAGCTTCAGGCGTTATTCGAGTCCTAGAATCTCGTGTGCCAAAGTGAGAATCGTGTTCACACACAACGATTGCTGTTGAAGTCCTTCTCTTATCGGCCATAGGATCGGCCACTCTCACCTTCCATTCAGCAACAAAGGGAATGCCTCGCGCGCAGGAAACGGCTATCGCGCGGGAAGATGCAACTCATTGACGCGGTGTCAGCCTCCTACTGCTGTACACACGAGGCCGGTGGACACAACAAAGAAAGGGAGTCGCATGAAACTATCGAGCATCGTCGTATTCGTCGGCGTGTTGGCTCTTCCGTCGATCGCACAGGCACATCCGCCGAACAATGACGCGAGTGTCGTTCATGCCTGCATTGGCAACGTCAGCAAGATTGTCCGCATTGTTGGCGTCACCGGCCTCTGTATTACGGCGCCGCCGCTGATCGCGGAGACGCCCGCTCACTGGGCCATTCAAGGTTCGCCCGGTGCGCCCGGGACGAACGGCACCAATGGAACCAACGGCACGAACGGAATTGACGGGACGAGCGTGATGTTCGTGGGCTCGTTCTCCGGAAGGCAGGGCGGCTGCGCGAACGGCGGCGTCATCTATGCGGCCGGCAACTCGGCTGTGAATGCGTACGTCTGCAACGGCATCGACGGGAAGGATGGCGCGAGCACTCGTGCTGACGGGCCGTGCTTCGACAACGTCAATCGCTACGTCGATTGCGGGAACGGCACGGTGACCGACACCGTCACGGGCCTGATCTGGCTGAAGCAGTGGGACTGTCTGGCAAACAACACCGGGGCTGCCGCCAATCAGGCCGCGGCGGGACTGAAGGACGGTGATTGCTCCGGATTGACCGACAACTCTTCAGCGGGCGATTGGCGCTTACCGACCAGCGACGAATGGAATGCCACGATGGCACGCGCCGCCGCGCTCGGTTGCGTGTTTGGCAACCTTGGTGGGCCCTCGGTGACGGACGATGCGGGCACGGCGTGTTACGGCGACGGATCTGCGTCGTCGTTTGTGGGTTTGCCGTACTCGGCGGGTTTTTGGTTGTCTTTGTCCCACGAGGCCAGCCCGAGCTCCGCGAGGTTCGGCCGCCTGAACAGCGGCGGCGTTGGGAGCGTGGCCAAGAGCGACTACCTCATTCGGGTGTGGCCGGTGCGAGGCGGACCACGCTGACGCGAGCTGAACGGACCAAGAGTTTCTGGTAGTGCGTCCTGCTTTGCTCGTCCGCTCCGATTGCCAACGACGCCTGATGTCATCACCGGTTGCGGCATCGTTGGCGTGGATACCACCTGACTTTCGCGCGCCACACAGGCAGGTTGCTGACTCCCCGCAGCCCAGAAGCCGAGCCACCTGACGAGGCGACTGTTTGGTGCGATGCTGCAACGAATCTGGGGGCTGTCGGTGCCGACCGGGCTGACGGGCAGATGAACGAAGCACACGGGCCGGTGGCACGTCGCGTGGAGAGGTGTCAGTGAGATCCACCGGAACCGAGCCGATTCCGGTCGATCCACGCCGGGACGGTCAATCGCACTGGGGTTCAAGAGATTGGACGGTCGCCGATCAACTATTACGGTTCCAGCCGGCTCGTGCGAGTGTAGCATTGGCGCGTTCGGGGAACCCAAATCGGAAATCCCGGTTTGTATGACACGGAGGAATAAAACCATGTTCAACAGGAAAAGCCGGTTCGTCGGGCTGGCGCTCGCTCTCGTTGTGCTCCCTGGTGTGTCGGTCGCCCACGCGCAAGACAATGACAGCTGCTATACCTTCGCCAGCGTTCAGGGATCCTGGGCGGTGGTCACCACGTTCGGCGCGAATTTCGCCAAGGCACTCGGGACGAGGACGGTCGATGAAAACGGTGCGTTTACAGGGACTGCCCTCATCAACTCCCCTGCCAATACGACGTCTCCCAGTGCGCTCTCTTTCCTCTCGTGGACCGGTGCGAGGAAGATCACGCACACGACCCAGCAAGGATATTTCACGGTGAATTGCGACGGCACCGGCACCATCACACGAATTCTTAACGGTACAACCAAGCAGATCGATGACTTCGTCATAACCAAAGGCGTTGTCAAACACGGGCAGCGCCTCGCCACAGAGATCCAGGACGTCCAGGAAGTCCCCAGCGCCGCCACCCAAGGCGGGTTTTTTGTGACGCGTGTGCATACTCGCCAACCCGCGGACCAGGACCGAGAGCAGTGACGCCCATCAATCCCTTCCTGGCGGGCTGAACGAGCCCGTTGGCGGGGCATGAGCGATCGGAGCATGCCGCCGACGTTCGGGAAGTGGAACGTCAAGGCGAGCCGGGCGCCGGCAGCATGGACGTCTGCGTGTCGTGCGCGTTGAAATCGCGCCCGGCACGGCGATGCCCTGGCCGCGGTACCACCCGGGCGTCACCGTGTCGAACTGCAGAATCGACTCCGGATCTTTGGACGGCGGCGTCCCGGTGCCGAAGCCACAAACGCTCCAACGATCTCCCTTACGGTCGGGGGTGCCTTGAGTGTCACGATCTCCCCGCGCGAAGCCACCCATTTGCCTTTATTGCCAACATCGGACCACCCCGACCCACGAGCGATTTCATCTCGTTAGTGTGTCAGTTAGTGTGTCAAACGGCTGGGCTGCCGTGAAATCACGATGAGAATTTCAAGATTTCAACGGAAGAAGTGGTGAGCCGCCTCGGAATCGAACCGAGAACCCGCAGATTAAGAGAACGAAAAGAGGATGATCCGCCGGAGTTCGACTAGTGTTGCCACGTAGAATTCCTAAGGATTTTGAAGAATCTCAAACGTGGTGGACGTGCCAGAACGTAGCGGAAGTCCAAAACCCCGGCCAGAATCCCGGCCAGATTTTCTCGCAAGAAATGCGCGCCCGGCCGACTGCTTCTCCGAACGATTCGGGACGCAGTCTGTGC
>JANMJM010000115.1:0-3753 GCA_031371345.1 Vicinamibacteria bacterium | reverse complement strand
AAATCGGAATCCGCGGCGCCGCAGATCAACGATCTCTTCGAGAACGGCCTCGACGCCGCGCTGCCGCGGCTCCTGGCCGTCGGTCTTCCACACCGAGCAGAACGAGCAGTGCTTCGGGCAGCCGCGAACCGTCTGTACCGACGCCCACATGTAGCGCTCGGGCGGCATCAGGTCCCAGCGCGCCTTCAGAAATTGCTCGGCTTCTACTTTGCCGCCTTCGTAGACGAGTTGTGGCGTGCCCTTGGCGCAGTCCTCGATGGCTCGTCCCCAGGCCACGTCGCCGTCACCCTTCACGACCGCGTGGGCGGCGCCAATCTGATGGGCTTCCTCGGGGTAGAGCGTCGCATGGATGCCCCCGTAGACGACATAAGCCCCCCGCTCGCGCGCCAGGCGGCCGACTTCGTATCCCCGGAGCGCATTGCCCGTATGGATGCCGATACCGACGATGTCGCCTGCGGCGATGGTCGAAGGGTCGAATTGCTCGAGCGTTTCATCGGTGATCAGAGGGTCGCCGAACGCCGAGGGGGTCGCGGCCGCCAGGACGAAAAGCCAGCGGGGAGTAATAACAGCCACACCAAAAGACACGTGGCTGGGGTTAATCAGATGAATTTTCATGTGCGGATACATAGTACGCGAGCGAAGGAATCTGAACAACTAATTAATTAATTCAACCGAGGAGTCCCTATAACCGCGGGCCTGTAGGTTGAACAAGGTCGCGTAGATACCGCCTTGGGCGACGAGTTCCTCGTGCCGGCCGGCCTCCACCACGCCGCCCTCGTGGAGGACGACAATGTGCTCGGCGGTGCGCACGGTTGAGAAACGGTGGGAAATCAGGAGCGTGATGCGTTCGGCGCCATGCGCGCGTAACCGGTCGATCATGGCCGCTTCGGCGAGGGCATCGAGCGAGGCGGTAGGCTCGTCGAAAATCTGGACTGACGCTGGCCGAAAATACAGGCGGCCGAGCGCCAGCCTTTGCCACTGGCCTCCCGACAGCTGCCGTCCGCCCGGAAACAATCGGCCGAGCATCGTCTCGTAGCGGTCCGGCAGGTCATGAACGACGTCAGCGGCACCCGATTTTTCGCCCGCTCCCTCGATAGCCGGATCGTCGCCGAGCGCGCTGGTGCGGCTGAGGCCGATGTTCTCGCGCGCGGTCATCTGATACTGGCCGTAGTCCTGAAAAATGATGCTCATCTCGCGCTGCACGCTGCGAGGGCTGAAGCGTGCCGCATCCAGGCCGTTCAGCAGAATGCGTCCACCAGTGGGCTCGAACATGCGCGTGACAAGTTTGACGACGGTCGTTTTGCCGGCGCCGTTTTCGCCGACGAGCGCGAGCGACTGGCCGCGCTCGATGCGGAACGAGACGTCCGATAGGACGTCGCGATCGGTGAGCGGATAGCGAAAGCTCACGTGCTCGAACTCGATGATGTTAATCGGGCCGCGCCACTGGTCGCCTTCGTCGAGATTGCGCGACGGAAGCTCAAGGAACTCGAACAGATTCCGCATGTAGAGCAGCGACTCGTAGATGCCGGTCACGCTGCTGAGCAGCGAGGAAAACTGATTCTGAATCTGCACGATGCCGCCGACAAACAGCGCGAAGTCGCCGACCGTGATGGCGCCCAGCGCTGCGCGGCGCAGCACCGAGAGCGTGGCGAGCGCGATCAAGAACGACGCTGAGAGCGACGCCGTCAGCCCCCAACCGCTGCGGCGGCGGAGGAGCGAGACAAACTGGGTCCTGAACGATCGGTAGTATTCCTGCCAGCCGTCGATGAGATATCGCTCGAAGCCGAAGAGACGCACCTCCTTTACCAGCGTGTCCGACGTGAGGATCGAGCCGAGATAATTCTGATGACGGGCCTCGGTCGCGCGGCGTCGAATCATCCGGTAGCCTTCCGCGCCGAACTTGCTCGAGACAATGACGCCGGGAATGCTGGCCAGGATGACGATAGGCAGGACGTGCCAGCCGAGCCTCGTCATCAGGCTGCCGATCGACGCCAGCGTGATCAGCGCCTGGCCGATCCCAATCATTTGAAACATCACACCAAGCGGGCGCGAGCCGACTTCGTTGTAGGCGTTGCGCAGTGCGTCGTAGGTCTCGGCGTTTTCAAAGCTCTCGACGTCGAGCGCGGCGGCTTTTTCGAGAATGCGCAGGCTGATGCGGTTCTGCAGCGTGTCGCCGAGCAGCTCGCGCGAGGCGCCATACATGGTCTGGAGCAGCGCGGCGACCGCCCCAATGCCGACCTGCAGCGCCAGCAGCGTGGCGAGCTGGCGATAGGCGATGTCGGCGTTGCCAAATCCTCCGCGTACCGCGAGTGCCACATCGTCGAGCTGCAGTTTGCCAACCCAGAGCGTCGCGGCCGGCACGAGCGCGAGCACCAGACTGACGGAGAGGATCAACACGAACAGGCCGGAACTCGCGTCCCACACCAGGCGCGCCGTCGCGGCCAGATCGATCAGCATCTGGCGCGTGCGCACCTTCAAGGGAATCGACGGGGTCGTTGTCTTCGGCTTGACGGGATCGGGATGCGAGCGGCCGCGGTTCATCAGCCTCTATCGTAGCGTGTCGCGAAGCCTATAATGCCCTCCGTGACGGCCCCGTCTTCAGACCTCCGGTTGATGTGCGTGCTCGCACACCCAGACGATGAATCGCTCGGCTCCGGGGGAACGATCGCCAAGTATTCTCGGGAGGGAATTCAGACATTCGTCGTCACGGCCACCCGCGGAGAGCGTGGCCGTTACGGCGATGCGCCCGAATCGCCTGGCCCCGACACCGTAGGTCGTGCTCGGGAAGCCGAGCTCCGCGCCGCCGCGAAGGAGCTGGGCGTTCGCGAGGTGGTCTTCCTCGATTATCATGACGGCGATCTGGATCGAGCGCCGGTCGCGGAAGCCGCCGGCAAGATCGCATCGCATATCCGACGAATCCGCCCGCAGGTCGTCCTCACCTTCGCGCCCGACGGCGCGTACGGCCATCCTGATCACATCGCCATCTCGCAGCTCTGCGGTGCGGCCATCGTCCTTGCCGCCGACGAGCACCGCGTGTCGAAGTTCTACTATTTCGTGCACAGCGCGATTCGGTGGGCGACCTATCAAGCGGCGCTGAAAAAACTCAGCATGAACGTCGACGGGGTCGAGCGGTCGGTCGTCACGTGGCCTGATTGGGAGATCACAACCCGTATTGATTCGAGCGAGGTGTGGCAAACGGTGTGGCGTGCCGTGCAATGTCACAAGACGCAGATGAGCATCTACAAGAATTTCGGCACGCTGTCCGACGACGATCAGAAAGCCTTGTGGGGACGCCAGGAGTTCTATCGCGTCTTCAGCCTCGTGAACGGCGGGCGGACCACAGAGTCGGATCTCTTCGAGGGGTTGCGATGACGGCGAAGGCGCGGGACGCCGCGCTCGACATGGCCCCCGACGAGTTTCGGCGCCTGGGCCATCAGCTTGTGGACCAGATTTCAGATTTCCTCGCGTCGCTGCCCGGCAAATCTGTGACGCCCGGCGAATCGGCGGGCGTGGTACGCGAAGCCTTGAATGCCAATCGTGCGCTTCCTGAGCACGGGGCCGATGCGGGGGAGCTGCTGAGTCGCGCCGCGTCGCTGCTTTTCGAGCACTCGCTCTTCAACGGGCACCCGAAATTTTTTGGATACATCACCTCGAGCGCTGCGCCGATTGGCGCGCTTGGCGACCTGCTGGCGGCCGCAGTGAATCCGAACGTCGGAAACTGGACCCTTGCACCCGTGGCGACCGAGATCGAGA
>JANMJM010000070.1:0-62283 GCA_031371345.1 Vicinamibacteria bacterium | reverse complement strand
GGTGCTGCTCGACGGTCGCGCGTACGATGCCCTGGTTACCCGCCCGAGTACCGGGAAGCCCGGGGCTACGCGGGTGATTCCCGGAGACCCAGACAACAGCTACCTTGTGAAGAAGCTGGAAGGCGCGCTTGATATTGCCGGGGTGCGCATGCCGCGGGGGACTGGCCCCTTTCTAACGCCCGGACAAATGCTCGTGATTCGCCGCTGGATTCAACAGGGCGCTCAAAACAACTAAGCGAAACAACCAGAAGGAAGATGCGAATGCCGAAACCGCCTGCGATCTTCGCTCTAGCCCTGCTCGTCTCGACGATGCACGTTCCCCTGGCCATTGCCCAAGCCACCCCGGCGCCTGCCGCGGCGCCTTCGCCACAGCAGGACGATCAGGATCTCGCAGTGGACCTCGCGCAGCCAGATTTCACGCTTGCCGCACTTCCGACGACGCTCAGGCTGCCGAAACATAAAAGCGCCTTTCGTGTCACCCATCGCTTCGGCCGTCCCCTTGGGCGTGGCAGTTTCGGAAGCCTGGCGGGCGATTTTTTCGGGCTGGACTCCGGTGCTCAAATCGGCCTCGAGTACCGCTATGGCATCATGAGCGGAACACAAGTAGGCATTCATCGAACGTCGGACCGAACCATCGAGTTCTTCGCCGAGCACGAAATAAAAAGGCAACGTGAGTCATTTCCGTTCACTGTCACCGTGCTTGGACTTGCCGAAGGCACGAACAATTTCCGCGACAGCTATTCGCCAGGGGTTGGGGTGCTCGTGTCGAGGACGATTTCGGACCGCGGCGCGCTCTATCTCGAACCTGTGTGGGTAAACAATACCAACCCGTTGCCGACGGCGCTGGTCGACAATAACGACACGATGCTGCTCGGATTGGGCGCTCGCCTGAGGATTAGACCCACGGTGTATCTTGTGCTCGAGGGCGCGCCGCGAGTGGCCGGCTACGATCCCGCAGTGACGCACATCAGCGTCGGCTTGGAAAAACGGGCGGGCGGTCACTTATTCCAACTGAATTTTTCCAATGGATTCGGAACGACCTTCGGTCAGATGGCACGAGGCGGGACGAGCCACGACGACTGGTATCTTGGATTCAATATTTCGCGGAAATTCTATTAACGACCGCGCGGCGTCAATCGGCGGCGCAGGGCGCGAACGAGCCAGCCCGCCAGAGCGGCGATGATCGCCAGCGACGCAAGGACGACGATCGCGGCCGCCACCGGATACTTCAACGCCAGCAGCGCGAGGCCCACCACAAAGCCGTCCTCGCTCAGGCTCAATATCCAGTTCGAGAACGGCTCAGGGCTGGTGTTGGCCGCCGCGCGTGTACCGGCCTTCGTCAGGTGACTGCTTGCAGCGAGCGCGGCGCCGGCGAGCGCCACGATCGATTTCATGTCCGGCGAGATCGGCCCCATCGATGCGACGGCAATCAACGCGCCTCCAGCGGGCCGAATCACGGTGTGAACGGCGTCCCAGATCGAGTCGACCCACGGGATTTTGTCGGCCACGAATTCCACCCCGTACAGGAACAGCGCGACGGCGATGATCCAGTCATTGTCGAACACGCGATACTGATCGGGCAGGTTGACCCAGTGATAGCGGCTGGCGAGCCCGAGAATCGCCGTCGTGGCGTACAGGTTGATGCCCGCGGCAAACGAAAACCCGAGCATCCGGCCAAGGGCGCTCAGCAGCTCCATCCTCTCTAGTGTGGCTCGACAGGAACTCTGAGGCGCTGAAATTCGTCTTAGCTGCCATGCGGCTCAAACTTGCCAGATTGATTCTCACAGGCGTGCTGCTGTTGGGGGCCGCGCTGTCCTTTGCTCTCGACTGGAGCGCCAATCATCTTTTGAATCCGGCGTGGCACGGTCATGCGCGCTTCCACGGCGCGCTGCTGTTGTTTTTGCTTGCGGGCGTGTCGTTGACGGGGGTGTGGCTGCTCTGGCGCGACTCGAAGGAACCCGACGTGGCCGTGAAGGCGGCGGCGCTCATCTCGGCGTCATTCTGGACGCCGCTGTTCTACATTACGTCCGTGTTGCCCGGTTCAACGGCTTGGGCCGGCGACCCGAACGCCATTCCGCACCTCGCCGGTTTCACGTTTTATCCGAACCTCGCCGTGGCGGCCGCGTTTTTGTTGATGACGGCGACCGCGTGGCGGTTGGGCGCATCGGCAACCAGCGATTAGTTCGCTTTGACAGGGCCGCTCGAAAGCGTCATCGCGGGCACACTGAACACGAACGTGCTGCCGCCGGAGCCTGCCGGCCGGGCGTCGACGAAACCGCCATGGAGCTGCGCCATCCGTCTGGCAGCGGAGAGCGCGACCGCCATCATCCTGCCGCCAGGTCGATCGCTCGATTCCATGTCGAACAATCGCGTGAGCTGATGCGTGTCGACCGCGTATACGTCCTGACGGACTTCACACTGAAGAGCGTCGCCAGACGCGAATGCCGTCACATGCAGATCAGCGGGCATGCCGCTGAACTCGATGAGCGCGACGGCCGCGCCGATGCAACCGCGGATGCCGGTCAGCAGGAGACCGGCGTCGCCCTGTGCCGCGAGCGGTGAATCGGGCAGATCGACGACGAGTGTCGATTCGGTCAGGCGAAGTTCTTCCTTGAAGTCTCCGAGCGCTTGCCGCACGAGATCGTCGAGCCGGATGTCCCGGCGAGACACGTGCTGGTCTTCCATCAGCAACCTGAGGTACTGCGCGTAGCGGATGCTGCGCTGAACGCCGATTTTCGCGAGCGTGACGCCGAGACGCTCGCGCAGCGGCCGCGCACTTTGTTGGATGAGATTGAAGCAGGACGCGAGCCCTTCGAACTCCTGGCAGAGATCGCGCAATGCGGCCGCGGCAGGCACCGTCGGCAGCGTAAGCGCGTGCTCGGGTCGCGCGGCAGACGCGCGGGCACCGAGCTCTTCGACGTAATGCGCGTCGTGGCGCATGCGATATTCGGTCGGAAGACCCTGACGCACGGCGCGCGGCTTGGCCGGCGGCGCGATGCTATCGAGAATCTCGTTGAAATTTTCTTGAGGTATCGCCGCGGATGCCGTGGGATCGAATGCTTCAGACATGCTTCGCGAATGATAGTACGAAAATGATGTGCGCGAACCTAAAGTTTCGCCTCAAATGAAAAAAACTTTCTACGACCACATCCCTCGAAGCTTCGCACCGACGTCGACGCGCGACGCTTGAGATTTCGCGGGGCTCTGCACCTCGTGCCGATCGGGCCACACGATTGATTCGAGCCGAGACATCACCATTTTTGTCAGGAATCGGCTTTTCGCGCCGTACACGTGCCGATCGCCCATGCGAGACTGGCTCGTGACGTAGTACTTGAGCGGCGCAATCAGGTGAAGATCGTTCTTTGCGCGCGTCATCGCGACGTAAAGCAATCGGCGTTCCTCTTCGATCTGATCGGAGCGGCCGGTCGAGAATTCCGATGGAAAATTTCCGTCGGCGACGTTCAGGATGTAAACGGCGTCCCATTCCTGGCCCTTCGCCGAATGAACGGTGGAGAGGACGAGATAGTCCTCATCTAGATAAGGAGCCCCTGAATTGTCGCCGGTCGCCTGCGGTGGATCGAGAGCGAGCTCGGCGAGGAAGTGATCCCGTGTGGAGAATTGCTGAGCGAGACGCTCGAGCTGCACCAAGTCGCCCATGCGGACCTGCGCCGAATCGTAGATTCGCTGGAGATGCGGCTCGAACCACTCACGCACCTGCCCAACCTGCCCCTGCCATGGCCCCTCGGTTCTCGCGAGACTGCTCAAGAGTTCCGCAAACGGTGTCCAGGCCTCGGCGAGACCCGCGGCAGGATGAAAATCGTTGAGCGCCGTCCATGAGTATCCGCTCGCGTCGAATCTGGCGACGAATTGCTCGGCCGTCGATGGGCCCATGCCCGGTAGCAGCTGCAGGGCACGAAACGCCGCGATCCGATTTTTGGGATTGTCGGCCCACCGCAAAACGGCAAGCATGTCTTTCACGTGCGCCGCCTCGAGAAACTTCAGGCCGCCGTACTTCACGTACGGAATATTCCGGCGCGTGAGCTCGAGTTCCAGCACGTCGCTATGGTGAGAGCTGCGGAAGAGCACGGCCTGCCGTTTCAGCGGCACGCCCTGCTCGCGCGTGTCCAGCACGCGTGCCACGACATATTCGGCCTGACCCTGGTCATCGGCAACCGTCACGTATCGCGGCCGGTCGCCCGTTCCACGGTGCGCCTTCAGGACTTTCCGATACTGACGCTGGCCCTCCGCGATGAGCGCGTTGGCCGAATCGAGCACGGCCTGCGTCGAGCGATAATTTTCCTCGAGCGTCACTACCGACGCCGCGTGGCCGGTCTCTGAGGTGTATTGGTCGGGAAATCCGAGAATGTTCTCCACCGTCGCCGCCCTGAACGAATAAATGGCCTGGGCATCGTCGCCGACCACCGTGACGCCTTCGCCGTTGGGCCGCAGCCGAAACAGAATTTCTGCCTGCAGCACGTTCGTGTCCTGGTACTCGTCAACGAGGACGTAGTCGAACTGCGACGCGATATCGGCCGCGAGCCCATCATCAGACATCATGGCGTGCCAGTACAGGAGCAAGTCGTCGTAGTCGAGCGCTTGATTCACGAGCTTCTTGTCGACATACGCCCGGTAGAGCGTGGCGAGCTGGCTTTCCCATTCCGCGCACCAGGGGAACACGCCGTCGAGCGTTTCTGCGAGCGGCCGCTGCGTGTTCACGCGGTGCGAATAGATTGCGAGACACGTGTCCTTGCGCGGAAACCGCTTCTCGGTTTTTGAAAGCCCCAGCTCGTGCCGCAGCACGTCCATCAGATCTGCCGCGTCGCCACGATCGAGCACGCTGAAGCTCTCGTCGAGCCCGACAACCGCCGAGTGTTGTCGAATAAGGCGATTGGCAATCGAGTGGAAGGTCCCGGACCACGGCAGCCGTACGTCGCTGATGACATCGCCGACAATCCGTTGCGTGCGGCGGGTCATTTCGAGCGCGGCGCGCCGAGTGAACGTTAAGAGAAGGATGCGTTCGGGTCTGGCGCCCTCGAGCACGAGGTGCGCGACGCGGTGAGCGAGCGTGTTGGTCTTACCTGTGCCTGCGCCGGCGATGATAAGCAGAGGGCCGGGGCCGAAGCGCGCCGCCTCGAGCTGCTTCTGGTTCAACCGCTCGAACACCTCCGGCGCTCCCACGGAGGCACTATAGTACAAAATAGATAGACGCGAACATGCTGCAACTCTTTGATGTCAAAACAGATGCCCGTGTCTTGTCGGGCAAGGGTTCGCTGGAACAGCTTGGCTCGCTCGCAAAGGAATTTGGCTTTACGCGCACGTTGCTGGTGTCCGATCCGGGGGTCGCTCGAGCCGGGCATCTCGAACACGCCCACAGATTTCTGAACAGCGCCGGCATCTCCGTGTTCGACTTCAGCGATTTCGGTCCAAACCCGGACGCCGACATGGTCAACGCCGGTCGTGCGTGCGCCGCCGCCGCAGGCATCGATTCGATCGTGGGGCTTGGCGGGGGCAGCTCGCTCGATTGCGCGAAGGGAATCAACTTCGTGCTTACACAGGGCGGTCCGATCCACGATTTTCTGGGATACGGCAAAGCCGCCAAACCCATGCTTCCGATGATTGGCGTGCCGACGACGGCCGGCACCGGAAGCGAAGCGCAGTCGTACGCGATCATCTCGGATCCCAAAACGCATCAGAAGATGGCCTGCGGCGATCCGAAGGTCGCGTTCCGAGGCGTGATCCTGGACGCAAGCTTGACGCTCACGCAGCCAGCCTCGGTGACGGCGACGGCCGGCTTCGACGCGATGGCGCATGCGGTCGAGAGCTACGTGTGCACCACACGCAATCCGACTTCAGAGAAGCTCTCGCGTGAAGCCTGGCGGCTGCTCGAGAGCCACTACGAGCGAGTGCTTGCGATGCCCGGCGATCTCGACGCGCGCGAGGCCATGCAGATCGGGGCATTCTACGCGGGGATGGCGATCGAGTTGTCGATGCTCGGCGCGACGCACGCGTGCGCGAATCCGCCGACGGCGCGCTACGGCACGACGCACGGCGAGGCGATTGCCATTCTGCTGCCGCATGTCGTGCGCTGGAATGCCGGCGCCGTGGGCCCGCACTACAGCGAGCTGCTTCGAGAGGCCGGGAGACACAACGGTGATGGCAATCCGGGCCTCGCGTTAGCGAAGCGACTTGAGGAACTCGCCGCAGCGGGCGGCCTGCCGTCGGCGTTGTCCGATGTGGGCGCATCGAAAGGCGATCTGTCGACGCTCGCGCAGGAAGCTTCGGAACAATGGACCGGAAAGTTCAACCCTCGCCGATTCGACGCCGCAGGCGCCCAGGAGGTGTACGAATGCGCCTTCTGATGGGATTGCTCGTCGCGCTGGCGTGCCTTGCGGAAACCCCCGTCGCGCAGCAATCGTCGTGGCCACAGTTTCGAGGGAATCCGCAGCTGACGGGCGTCACCTCCTCCATCGTGCCATCCGCACTCAAAGTGATGTGGACATTTGATGCGGGTGACGCGATTGAATCCTCGGCCGCGATTGCTGACGGAGTGGTGTTTATGGGCTCCGCGGCGGGCGAGCTCGTCGCGCTCGACCTTCAATCAGGCGCTGTGCGCTGGCGGTATCGCACCGCGGAGATCGGCGAGTCGTCTCCCGCCGTGGCCGACGGCGTCGTGTACATCGGCGACCTTTCCGGAGTGCTCCACGCAGTGGACGTTCAGAGCGGCAAGGCCCGCTGGACGTTCAAGACAGCCGGTGAGATTCGGTCCTCACCCGTCGTTGTAGGCACGCGCGTGCTCATCGGGTCCTACGATCGGTTCCTATACGGACTGTCGGTCGAGCGCGGCACTGTCGACTGGAAAGTCGAGTTCGACGGATACGTGCACGCCACGCCGGCGGTTGCCGACGGTGTCGCGTATATCTCCGGATGCGACGAGCGGTTCCACGGCGTGCGCGTCGCCGACGGAAAGGAAGTGATCAACGTGCCAATTGGCGCCTACATGGGCGCATCGTCCGCGATCACCGGCGGCGCCGCGTACGTCGGTACGTTCGAAAGCGAAGTCATCGGCATCGACATCAAGTCGCGCAAGCTGCTCTGGGAGTACCGCCACCCAGAGCGGCGGTTCCCGTTTTATTCGTCGGCAGCCGTCAGCCAGGGCACCGTCTTCCTCGGCGGACGCGACAAGATGATTCACGCGCTCGATGCGAAGACAGGAAAGGCCCGCTGGACGTTCATGACCAACGCCCGCGTCGAGTCGTCGCCGGCGATCGCCGGCCCCCGGGTGTTCGGGGGGTCGAGCGACGGCCGTCTTTATGTCCTCGATCTGTTGAAAGGCGGAAAGCTGTGGGAGTTCGACGCAGGTGCGGCCATCACCGCATCGCCTGCGATCGCCGCCGGCCGCGTCGTCGTGGGTAGTCACGACGGAAGACTGTATTGCTTCGGTTAATCAGGATTCTCAAACATCAGGGCCGAAAAACCTGGTAAATACGCAACTGTCCAACTGAGAAAGTGGATCGCGTAATCCCAACCTTCAGGATTGAACGGCCGCCAGATCCCCGAAATTGAGTAGAAGGCGATGCCAGATCCGATCGCGGCAGCGATGCCTCGCACGACGACGTGATGGCGCCAGCGAGCGCGCCTAAGTAAGGTTGCTTCGCGAGTACTCCCAGATAGACTCCGATGCACAAAAAAAGAAGCGTTCCATGGGTGAGACCGTACAGCGGTCGATGGCGTAAATGCAGACCGGCCCAAATGAAGTCGCCGAGCGTGCTGACGCCCGCGATCAAAAGCGCGCCGATAAGAATCCTAATCAGGTAACGTTTCAACACTTGGTTCCGGCAGCCAGAAGCTCGCGATGAAACCGACGAGATAGCACGAGAATCCCACGACCGCGGCGACGAGCGCCACCTTCGTCGGAGCGTACCCGCGATCCGGCGTGACGGCGAGCGTGGCCGTCAGCCAGGCGAACGACGTACCGATCAGGCGCCCGCCGATGTTGGCGGCGAAGCTTTCACCCGTTCCTCTTAGGTACGTGGGATACACGCGCGGCAGGTAGTTTCCCCAGAAACTGAATTGCGCAACGGTAAAAAATCCCGCGAAGAACATCGCCGGATACAGCCAGCTCAAGCTGGTGGTTGCGGCGACCGCGAACGTCAACGGCATCACGATTAACCCGGGAATCTGGAACAGCCTGATCAGCTTCCGGCGACTCACGACAATGACCGCCAGATACGCCAGCGCGATGCGGCCCGCGAGCCCGCCGATCTCCTGCACCTTCGTCACGTTCGCCGCCACTTCCTGCGTGACGAGTCCCGCGCGAGGAGGCGTCAGTCCCTGCGTCATGCTGCGCACCTCGGGCAGGCCCGGCACAATCTGCTGAATCTGCTGAATCGCGCCGAAGGCTGCGCCGTACGCCATCGCAAACATGACGGTCGTGACGATCGTCGTCCGCCGGAACTCTGGAGAAAAGAGCGCGGCAATGCTCGGACGCCGCAACGTTCCCGCGGCCTTTTTCTGCTGCCATGCCGGCGACTCTGGCAGCAGCGGCCGAATAAGGATCAACGGAATCGCGGGCAGCACGCCCGACATCAGCGTGTAGCGCCAGGGCGCATGCGGGTCCGCGATGGCAAGCCCGAACCCGGCGACGGCCGGCAGGTTATGCGCGTACGCCACACATACACCGTTCACCGTGGCGACCAGCACGCCGCCAATCGACGAGAACGCCTGCGTGTATCCGAGAACTTTCTCGCGCCGTGCCGGCTCGGTGAACAACTCGGCCAGCCAGGCAGTGGCGGCGACGAACTCGACGCACACGCCGATGAAGACGAAACACCGTAGGACGAGGAGCATTTGGATCGACGTCGAGAACCCCGATGCAAATGCCGACACGGCGTAGATCAGAATGCTGTAGGTGAGCACCCGCCGCCGCCCGAGGCGATCGGTCAAATAGCCGCCGATCAATCCGAAGATGCCGCCGGCGAACGCCGGGAGGTAGAAGAGCCGCCCTACCCACATCTGAAATGCCGGCGAACCTGGCGCAGCGCCGGTGAGCTCGAGCAGCGCGGGACGTACTATCAACGGCAGCATCAGAATTTCGTAGATATCAAATGCAAAGCCGATCGCGGCAATTGCGCAGATCAACCATTGCACGGGGGTCAGTCGACTCGTCATCGAAAATACCTCGCGAGGGTCACGGCGCCGGGCTTCGACGCGGACAGGGTTGCCATCGACACGACGAACATGAGGAGCGCCGAGACAATCGTCATCGGAACGACCGGTAACAAGCCGAGCACCAGCGTGCCGGCGGCGCCGCGAGTGATGACACGCACGTCGTTCAGGGACCAGACAAGAACTTCCGAGCCGGGCGGCGGAGCTGGAATCAGCGTCTGACAGGCGGCGACGGCCGTCACAGCCGCCGCCGTCCAAAGCGTGCTCGCGAGCGCGCCCCATTTCGTGCTGTTTCTCCAAAAGAGCGCAGCCACCAGCAGCGGCGCGAGGGCCGCGTATCCCGCGAACGCGTACTGCGTCGCGACGTCGAAAATCGATTGCGGAAGACGCAACGCGATTGCGTAGGCCACGACGGTCACCAGCACGACGAATACGCGTCCGGTCATCACCTGCACTGCCTGCCCGAATCTCGCCGTCCCTTGATAGAAGGTGAAGATGTCCTCGGTGAACATGGTTGACAGGGCGAGAATCTGCGAGTCGCTTGCCATGACGGCGGCCATGACCGCGGCGCCGAGCAGCGACGCCAGCCACAAAGGCGCGTACCCGTCGACCAGTCGCAGAATCACATCATCGCCGCCTGCCTGGGCGCGCAGCCGTACGCGTTCGTCCGGCGACATCGTCGCGTTTGGCGCCGCGAGCTGTGCACGAGCTTCGAGCTTCGATTCAATGGCGGGTAGCGCTCTGGCCTGATTGGCGACGACGCCGAGGAAGACCGACGGTAGCCAGATGAAGAGCATGCATATCGGATACAGCACCACGGTTTTTCGGAAGTAGGTACCACTGCGCGCGGTCAAGCAGAAGATGGAGATGTGCGGAAAAGCAATCGAAGAGAGCGGGATGAACGTGTAACTGAAAAAGTAGAGCGGCGAGACGCGCTCGCGCGTCAGCAGCGGCGCCGTCGCCGGCGATGCCAGCATCGCCTCCATCGCGTCGTGAAATCCGCCCATCCCGTTTCCGATCACGACGACCGCAATCGTACCGAACATAAGAAACAGCGTCGTCTGCAATGCGTTCACCCAGGCAGTGCCACGCATCCCGCCGAGGAACACATAGCTCATGACGACCGCCGACACGATGCCGCCGCCCAGCCAATACGGAATGAACCCGCTGGAGATGGCCTGCAGCGTCGTGCCGCCGCCCATGACGGCAATGATGATGTAGGGAACGAGCAGCACGGCTTGGACTGCGAAAATGACCGTGCTGATGTGCCGGCATTCCCAGCGATCGCGGAACATCTGCACGGGTGTCATGAAGCCGTGGCGTTTTCCGAGCGCCCACAGACGTGTGCCGATCACGAAGATGCCCACCGGAATGATCAGCGCCGAGGACGAGGCCATCAGGCCGAAGGTGACGATGCCGTTGGCGAACGCGTGACCCGAGGCCCCAAGGATGGAGAAGGCGGTCATGTTTGTGCCGAACAGCGACAACAGAAACACCGTGGGTCCCAGCGACCGGCCGGCGAGAAAAAAGTCTTCCGCATCATTCTTCCGTCGCGACAGGCGGAACGCGAAGACGCCGATGTAGAGAACGACCGCGAGGTAGGCAAAGACGACGAGGGTTGGAATCATTCGTCGAGATGCGTGGGCGATGCCGTCCTGACGAGCAGCCAGAGCACGCCGGAAGCGGCGACGGTGTACGCCGCGTGGTAGAAGAGGCCAATCGGAAGGATGCCGAAGACCAGCGGACGCGCATCACGCCAATACCAGAAATCCTGGTGGAGCGCGTAGAGCAGAGCCACGGCGGCGACTGCGGACCAAAGCCTCATGTCTCGAGTTGGGTCAGAATATACTACGCGGCTATGAAGTCGGAGACCGAGACCCCAAGCGACGTTGCGGTTCGCGCTCGCCAGGCGCAGGAGGCGCTGGACGCCCACGTGCGCGAGACGGTGGCCTGGCATTTCGATCCCGCCACAGGGTGTCCATTCTGGTTGGAGTTCGCCGGCAAACTCGGGTGGGATCCCCGACAGGCGATCCATGGTTACCGGGATCTTTCGCGTTTTCCGGCCTTCGAAGACGAATGGTTGCGTGGCGGCCCCGTGCAGCGCTGGATTCCGAAAGGGTGCGCCGGCAAACCGGTCTACGTATTCGAGACAGGCGGCACGACCGGCATTCCCAAGACGCGTGTCGCGTTCGAAGATTTCCGGACCGATTACGAGCTGTTCAGCCGCACGCTGCCCGACGAATATTTTCCACTCGGATCGAACTGGCTGATGCTTGGGCCGTCCGGACCACGCCGACTCCGGCTATCGGTCGAGCACCTCGCGCAGTATCGCGGCGGCATCTCGTTCTGTGTCGATCTCGATCCCAGGTGGGTGATCAAGCTGATCAAGAAAGGCTCGATGGATCAGCTCGAAGCCTACAAGGCGCACGTGATCGATCAAGCCGTGTCGATTCTGCAGGCCGGTCACGATATTCGCTGCATGTTCACGACCCCCAAACTGTTGGAAGCGCTCGCGCTCAGACTGGAGTCGGAGGGCACGACCATTCGACAAGCCGGCATCACGGGAATTTTCTCTGGCGGCACCGAATTTACGCCGCAGTGGAACCGGTTCGCTCACGAAGAGCTCCTCGACGGCGCGTACATGACACCTACGTACGGCAACACGTTGATGGGACTGGCCGCCAGCGCTCCGACGGGTCCCGAGAACAACTACAAGATTACCTATCATGCGCCGCAGCCACGCGCGGTCATCGAAGTGGTCGACCTCGATAATCCGCTGAAGATTGTGGAGTACGGAAAGACCGGCCGGGTGAAATTGACGACGCTGACGAAAGAGTTTTTCGTCCCTGGCTTCCTCGAGCGTGATGAAGGGGAACGCGAGCGCCCCTGCGCCAAATATCCATGGGACGGCGTCAGCGGTGTGCGCCCGTTTCGCGGCTTCGCGGCAACGACGACGGTGGGCGTCTATTAGTTGTTAGTTGTTAGTTCGAACGACGAGACCAAACACGCGAAGGACAAGCGGCAGAACCAACAACCAACAACTAACAACCATGATCAACATCCCCGCCCTCCGTTGGGGCACTCCGTACTCGAGCGTGGACACCGATGAGGTGGTGCACTTCCTCACCGGCGAGCCCATTGCGAAAGTCAGCCGGGCCAACGCCGGCCTCATTCAGCGCGACATGCGGAAGGCTGCGGGTGCTCGCGAGGCGCTCCGCAAAATTCCCATCGACGAGCTCATCCATCGAATGAAAATCGCCGGCGATCTCTACATGAATGCCACACTCGCGATTGGTGACGGCAGCCAGACGCCCGACGATTTCGTGAAGCAGCAGTCGGCGAGCACGGGGCTTCCTGAAGCGCTGTGCCGCGGCAACATGAAGAAGAATCAGTTCGTGCTTGGCGAAATGGGCAACATCCTGAAAGCGCTCACGCGCGGCCTGGACCTGAATGTGTTGAGCAGCGGATACGGCGAAGAAAACGGCGTCCCGATCAGTTATCAGGCGCAAAGCCCGGTGCTGGGGCTCGTCCTCCCGTCGAACTCGCCGGGCGTGCACACATTGTGGCTGCCCATCATTCCGTTGCAGATTGGGCTGGTGCTCAAACCAGGGCCCCAAGAACCCTGGACGCCGTACCGTGTCGCCGAGGCGTTTTTTCAGGCAGGTATCCCACGCGAAGCGATCTCGATCTATCCCGGAGAAGCTGAGGTAGGCGCCGCCGTGGTTGCCGCGTGCGGCCGAAGCTTGATCTTTGGCGGCACGCCGACCGTCGAACGGTACAAAGGGAACCCGCGGGTGCAGGTTCATGGTCCGGGATTTTCGAAGATTCTGTTTGGGGACGATTGCGTCGACGACTGGGAACGCTACCTCGACGTAATGGTCGACAGCGTGTTTCTGAACAGCGGGCGAGGCTGCATCAATTGCTCCGGAATCTGGGTCAGCCGCCACAGCCGAGAAATCGCCGCTGCGCTTGGCGAACGCCTCGCGGCCGTCGAAGCGCTGCCCCCGGATGATCCGAAGGCGAGCCTGGCGGCGTTCACGGTGCCGGGAATGGCCGACGCCATCTCCCACTCGATCGATGCGGATTTGACTGCGCCTGGCGTGACCGACGTCACGGCGAAGTATCGCGATGGCTCGCGTGTGGTGAAAAAGGGCCGCGCAGAATACCTGCTGCCGACCGTCGTTCATTGCGCGACGCCGGACGCAGCGATCGCCGCCAAGGAATACATGTTTCCCTTCGTCACGGTTGTCGAGTGTCCTGAAACGAAGATGCTCGACGCCATCGGGCCCACGCTCGTGTGTTCGGCGATTACCGGGAAACCCGAGCTGCAGCGCGCGCTGCTCGACGCAACCCATGTCGATCGCCTGAACCTGGGGCCGATTCCGACCATCCGGCTCAATTGGCTGCAGCCGCACGAGGGCAATATCGTCGACTTCCTGTATCGCCCGCGCGCGTTGCAGAGCGCCGGCAGCATGTGAACATCCTCTTTGTCACGGCGGGTGCGGCGGGCATGTACTGCGGAAGCTGTCTGCGGGACAACGCATTGGCTGCGGAGCTGAAGGCGCGCGGCCATGACGTGCTGCTGGTTCCTCTTTACACGCCCACGCTCACCGACGAGCCGAATGTCAGCGAGCCGCGCGTGTTCTTCGGCGGCATCAACGTCTACCTGCAACAGCATGCGGGTCTTTTCCGGCGCACTCCTGCGCTGCTCGACAAGCTGCTGGACTCGTCGTGGCTGATTAAAGCGGCCACGTCCGGATCGTTCTCAACGGACCCGCGCTCGCTTGGCGAGCTGACGGTGTCGACGCTCAAGGGCGAGGACGGCTTTCAGCGAAAGGAGTTCTGCAAGCTGCTGCAATGGCTCACGAGCGAGCCTCCCCCCGACGTCATTCAGCTGCCGAATGCCCTGCTGGCCAGCCTCGCCAAACCGCTCAAGCGCGAATTGAAGCGGCCAGTGCACTGCACGCTGCAAGGCGAAGATCTGTTTCTCGACGGTCTCCCGGACGCCCATCGCCGCACGTCGATCGAGCTGATTCGACAGAACGCGGCGTTCGTCGATCGGTTCACCGCCGTGAGCGAGTACTACGCGACGTTCATGTCCACCTACCTCTCCATCCCTCGCGACAAGATAGACGTCGTGCCGCTCGGGATCAATCTCGAAGGGTTCGCGCAAAGAATCGTCTCGTCCGACAGGCCGTTTACAGTTGGCTACCTGGCGAGGATCGCGCCGGAGAAAGGCCTTCACGCGCTGTGCGAGGCATACGTGCGATTCCGACAAAGACCGGGTGTCGAGCGCGCGCAGCTCGAAGTTGCCGGGTACATGGCGTCAGATAAACAGGGCTACCTTCGCGAGGCTCGGCGGCGCCTGGAGGCCGCAGGTCTTGGCAACGAGTTTCACTATCGCGGGCTGCTGGACCGTGAGCAGAAGATTCGGTTCCTGCGGAACCTCGACGTGTTCTCCGTGCCGACGGTTTACGTCGAGCCGAAGGGCTTGTTTCTCCTCGAGGCGATGGCGTGCGGCGTCCCGGTGGTTCAGCCGAACCATGGAGCATTCCCGGAAATGATCGCGAAGACGTCCGGAGGCGTGCTCGTCGAGGCGGATAACAGCGGTCGCCTCGCCGACGGGATTTACAACCTCTGGAACGATCCGGCCCGTCGCGCCGAGCTCGGCGCTCATGGATTCGACGGTGTGCGGAGGCATTACAGCATCGCTCGCTCCGCAGAACGAATGCTCGAGGTTTACGAGAGCTCGATGTGCTGATCGTCAACAGCGTAGGAAAGACCTATCCCGCTCCGCAGGGACACGTCGAGGTCCTGACCGATATCTCCTTATCATTTTCTTCCGGCGATGCCGCCGCCGTCATGGGACCTTCGGGCAGCGGGAAGAGTACGCTGCTGTACATTTTGGGCGCGCTCGAGCCGCCGACAACCGGTACGGTGCGCCTCGAAGGCCAGAATCCATTCGAGCTCGCGCCGAAGACGCTCGCGGCGTTCCGCAATAAGGAGATCGGATTCGTTTTCCAGGATCACTGTCTGCTCCCGCAGTGCACCGTGTTCGAGAACGTGCTCGTTCCCACCCTTGTCGGTCCTTTAGATCCAGATGCGGCAGCTCACGCGCGGTCGCTGATCGATCAGGTCGGCCTGACTGAGCGCATTGACCACGTTCCGGCTCAGTTGTCGGGCGGCGAGAAGCAGCGAGTCGCGCTGGCGCGCGCCCTGGTCCGGCGTCCGCGGCTGATTCTGTGCGACGAGCCGACCGGCAATCTCGATCGCGCCTCTGCCCACGGCGTGGCGTCGCTGCTGCTGAATCTGCAGCAACAGCAGAAGGCCATCCTGATTGTCGTCACTCACAGTCCGGATATGGCCGCTCGGTTCCCGCTTCGTTTCGAACTGACCGATCGCCGGCTGCGTCAGCTTTCGTGATCTGACCATGCGCGCCACCATGCTTCTTCGCCGCAGCCTGACGCATTACTGGCGGACGAATCTCGCCGTCATTGCCGGCGTGGCGATTGCGGTCGCAGTGCTGGCCGGGGCGCTTACCGTCGGCGTGTCCGTCCGGGCGAGCTTGCGCGATCTGGTGGTGCAGCGGCTGGGCGAAACCGATCACGTCGTCGTATCGAGCGGCTTCTTCCGCGAACAGCTGGCGAGCGAGATTGCCACGCACGGCCGATTCACCGACCGGTTCGTTTCGGCCGTTCCAATAATCGCGCTCGAAGGCTTCGTGACCGATCAGACCGGCGGCCGGCGCGCCTCGCGTGTACAGGTGTATGCAGTCGATGATCGTTTCTGGAAATTCCACCGCGTCGGAGCGATTGCGGGCCCTGGCGGCAATGACGCGTTCCTGAGCCAAGGGCTGGCCCGTGAGATCGAGACAACGCCGGGCGAGTCGGTGCTGCTTCGCCTGGAAAGCGCGTCGGCGATTCCCACCGAATCGCTGCACGGCCGGAAGGAAGACGTCGGTCGAACGGTCCGGCTGACGGCTCGCCAGGTTCTGCGGGCCGACGATCTCGGCGAATTTTCTCTCAGCCCGCGCCAGGGATCGATCCGCGCCATCTTCGTCCCCTTGCGTCGCTTGCAGGCGGTTTTGCAGCAGCCGGACAGGGTGAACACGATTCTCATCGACGCGCGGGCCGCGGTGGGGGCGGGCGACGACGACACGAATCGCGCGGAGCTCGAACGCACCGTCCGAGAAACCGCACGCCTCGACGATTTAGGGTTGAGACTTCGCGCGCTCGAGCAATGGCACAGCCTCGCGCTCGACAGCAGCAGCACCGTGCTCAGCGACAATCTTGTGGCGACGGCGCAGAACACCGCCGGACGGCTGGGGATGGCGACGCTGCCGACGCTGACATATCTGGCAAACACTATCCGCTCAGGCAATCGTGAGGTTCCGTATTCCGTGATCACCGCTCTTGATTTGAAGGCAGCGGGACTCCTTGCCTCGCCCACAGCCCCGAGCTCGATCGTCTTGAACCAGTGGGCTGCAGACGAGCTGAGTGTTCGAGTGGGCGATCCGGTATCGATCGACTACTACGTGTGGGAGACCGAGGGCCGTTTGTCGACGCGGAGCGCCGAGTTCCGCGTCGCGGCGATTGTTCCCATCGAAGGGCCCGCGGCGGACCGCGATCTCGTTCCGGAATATCCGGGCATCATCACCGATTCCGATCGACTGTCCGACTGGGATCCACCGTTCCCGATCGACTTGCGGCGCGTTCGGCCCGCTGATGAGGATTACTGGAAACGCTATCGCGCCACACCGAAAGCGTTCATCCCGATCTCGATGGGGCAGCGACTGTGGCGATCCCGCTACGGATCGCTGACGGCCCTGCGCATCCGGCCGTCCGACGGAACATCTCTTGCGGCGGCGTTGGATCAGTACGGACGCGCGTTCAGGGCAGAGCTCGATCCAGCGGCCGCTGGATTCTCGGTGCAGGACGTGCGTGCGCAGAGCCTCGCCGCATCGACCGGGGCGACCGACTTCAGCGAGTACTTCACATACTTCAGCATGTTCCTCGTGGTGTCTGCCGTTCTGCTCGCTGCGCTTTTCTTCAAGCTCGGCATCGAGCAGCGTTTGCGTGAAGTCGGGCTGCTTCAGGCACTGGGCTTCGATCCCGTCACCATTCGCAGATTGTTTACCGTTGAGGGGATCGTGCTCTCGTTGGCAGGCGGCCTTGTGGGAATGGCCGGAGCGGTGGCGTATGGCGCGGTCATTATGTTCGGATTGCGCACCTGGTGGGTTGATGCGGTGGGTACGACCGCGCTCACACTCCATATCGATCCGGCGTCGCTTGCGGCCGGAGCCGCCGGCGGCATTGCCGTCTCGGTCGCTTGCATCTGGTGGTCGCTGCGCTCGGTTGCCGAATTGTCCAGCCGCAACCTCTTAGCCGGCGCCGTCGGAGCACGGAACGTGGCGCGTGTCGGGCTCAGCGGCCGTGCACGTGCAATGTCGGCGGCCGCCTTCGGACTCCTGGCTGTCATGCTTCTTTTCGGAGCGACCACGGGATGGATTGGCCGAGTAGCCGGATTCTTCGGCGCGGGTACATCGGCGCTCGTCGCGATGTTATGTTTGTCGTCAGCCTGGCTGCGAAGCGGCCATCGCCGAACGCTTCATGGGCACGGGAGATGGCCGGTCTGGCAACTAGGATTTCGCAATGCCACTTTCCGTCCTGCGCGCAGTGTCCTTTGCATCGCACTGATCGCCTTTGCGACGTTTGTGATTGTGGCAGTCGAGGCGTTCAAGCGCGACGCCGGCGACGCGTTGCGCGATCGACAGTCGGGAACCGGCGGTTACCCGCTACTTGTCGAGTCGCTGCTTCCCATCGTTCACGACCTCAACAGCGCAGCCGGGCGCGAGGCGATGAATCTTCCGACCGAGGGCGAGTTGGCGGGCGTGCGCGTCGATCGCTTTCGCGTCCGTCCCGGCGACGACACGAGTTGTCTGAACTTGTATCAGCCGAAAAACCCGCGCATTCTTGCTGCGTCGCCCGATTTCGTGAACGCGGGCCGATTCGCGTTTCATAGCTCGATGGCTGCCACGCCCGAAGAAACAGCGAATCCCTGGCGGCTTCTGAACCGTGAGTTTCCCGACGGCGCCATTCCCGTGATCACCGACGCCAACTCGATGACCTACGTCCTTCACATGAAGCTTGGCGACGATCTCTTGCTTCCAGGTTCATCCGAGCGGCCGGTGAGGCTGCGGCTGGTCGGCGCGTTGTCGGACAGTATTTTTCAAGGCGAGCTCCTGATGGCGGAATCGCCGTTCGTGCGCACGTTTCCCGAATGGGAGGGCTATCGATTCTTCCTGGTGGATGTGCCGCCGGAACGAGCGGCGGACGTCACCGGGATCTTCGAGTCGAGAATGCCCGACTTCGGGGTAGATGCTGCCTCCACATCGGAACGTCTCGCGGGATTCCACCGCGTTGAATATACTTACCTCCTCACTTTTCAGATGCTCGGCGGCCTCGGGTTGCTGCTCGGCACACTCGGCCTTGGCGCGGTTCTGCTGCGGAACGTGCTCGAACGGCGTCGAGAGCTTGCGCTCCTTCGCGCGCTCGGATATCGGCAGGCGGATTTCTTTGCGATGGTCGTGGCCGAGAATATTCTGCTCCTCGTATGCGGACTGGCTGCCGGAACGTTTTGCGCGCTCCTGGCGATTGCACCGACGCTCATGGATCGTGGTGGACGATTGCCCGGGCCGACGCTTGGACTGCTTCTTCTCGGCGTGCTGATAACGGGTTTGATGGCTTCGATCGGCGCAACGGCGGCGGCGCTTCGTTCGCCGTTGCTGCAGGCGCTCCGAACCGAATGATGATGAGGACACCATGAGACTGCGACGTACTTCGTTTGTCGGGATCGTCCTTTTCGCCGCTTTGTCGGCTGTGGCAACGGGACAGAATGCTGGACCGGACTGGCCGCAGTGGCGTGGTCCTAGTAGAGATGGCGTGCTGACGTCGTTCACCGAGCCGAAGAGCTGGCCCGACGCGCTGACCCAGCGATGGAAGATTCCCGTCGGTACTGGGTACGCGACGCCACTTGTGGTCGGGAACCGTGTGTATGTGTTCTCGCGACAGAACGAGAATGAAGTGTTGCGCGCGATCGATCCTGCCAGCGGCAAAGTCATATGGGAATCGCCGTATGCCGCGCCGTTCATGATGAATAACTCAACCTCGCGCCATGGCCCTGGGCCAAAATCCACGCCGGCGTTTGCCGACGGCAGAATCTTCACCATGGGCATGAGCGGCATCGTCACGGCTTTTGACGCCGCGACGGGCAAACAGTTGTGGCAGAAGCCAAAGCCTGTGGTTCCGCAGACGTTCCACACGGCCCAGTCGCCGATTGTCGATCGCGGCTTGATGATCATTCATGTCGGAGGCAACAACGACGGTGCCCTGACGGCGTTCGATCCCGCGACCGGCGCCGAGAAATGGAGCTGGAAGGGCGACGGTCCCGGGTATGGCTCGCCAATCATCATCGACGTCGATGGCACGCGGCAGGTGATCACGTTCTCGCAGAAGAACCTGGTTGGGGTCGATGCGGCCACTGGCCAGCTGCTCTGGAGCATGCCGTTCGAGGCGCGATCGACCACCAACTCGATTACGCCGCTCCTGTATCAGGGGCGGACGTTGATCGTGTCGGGGCAAGGCAAGCCGCTGACCGCCTACACGATTGCAAAGCGTGACAACAAATGGGTGGCCGACGTGGCGTGGGAAAATCCGGAAGTGCAGATGTCGTTCAGCAATCCGGTGCTCGTTGGCGACGCGGTGTTCTCGTTGTCGCCGCTCAACAGCGGGCAGTTTTTCTGGGCCGATGCGAAGTCCGGGAAGACGCTGTGGATGTCGCCGCCGCGCCAGGCTGGCAACGCGGCCATCGTGCGGTCCGGAAATCTACTGTTCGTGCTGAAGGATGACGCCCAGTTGATGGTGGCGCGCAGCACGCCAGGCGGATTCGAGCCGCTTAAGACTTACACGGTCGCCGACAGCGCGACGTGGCCGGCGCCCGCGATTTCTGGCAACCGCATCTTCGTGCGCGACATCGACACGCTCGCACTCTGGACGCTGAACTGAAGACGAGGGAACATGTCACCATAAAGGCCGTCCCGCGGCCGGAACTGACGGTGCACGAACACGGCCGCTTGGCCGGCCTTATGTGCCGCGCTCCCTCGTTCTACTTTCCTATTGAGTACAGTGCGCTGTCGGTGCGGATGAAAAGTCGTCCACCAGACACTGCCGGAGTGGCCATCGACCGCTCGGCCATGTCGTTCACGCTCAACAGCTGGTACACCGGCTTGGCGGCGATCACCGTGGTCTCGCCATCCTCGCTGAGCGCGTAAATCTTTCCGTCGCCCGCGAGCAGGCTGGCGTAATAGTCGCCGCGCGCCGGCAGACGATGCTGCCACACCTCGACGCCTGTCTTCGCGTTCAGACATGTGAGCAGGCCGCCGCTTCTCACGGCGAATAAATAATCGCCGACAACCACTGGCGATGGCGTGTAGGGCGCACCACGCTCGTACCGCCACGCGACGTGACTGCGCGTGACATTGCCGCTGCCGCCCGGGCGAATGGCCATGATGATGTTCCCGCCGGGGCCGTTCGATGCCACAAACAACAAACCGTGCGCCGTGACTGGGGTTGGCGCGACCCATTCGGTGAGGCCGTCAACGGTCCAGAGCTCTTTTCCGCCGACCGGGTCGTATCCTTTCACGCGCTGGCTTCCACTGACGACGATCTCGTCGCGGCCGTTCGCGTTCCAGATGATCGGCGTCGACCACGATCGGGTCACATGGCCGCGGGGCGTCTGCCAGATCGTCGTGCCGGTGGTTTTGTCGACCGCCAGCAGAAAGTCATCTCCATCAGTGTCGACGTTCAACAATAAGGTGCTGCCGTAGAGCACGGGCGAGCTGGCGCTGCCCCAATCGCTGGGGAACGGGCCCAGCCGTTTTTCCCACACGACCGTTCCGTTGAAGTCGAACGCCACGAGTCCGGCCGATCCGAAATACACATACACGTAACGACCGTCGGTCACTGGCGTTGGCGAGGCCGGGCTGTTTGTCGGATGGAGCGCTTCGATGCTCGAAGCCTTGACGGCGCGTTCCCACAGAATTTTTCCAGAAGATTTGTCGAGCGCGAGTACCACAAGCTGCCCGCGAGCCGATAATAGATAGCGCGCCGCGTACGCGTTCGACATGCGCTCGGAACGAAACGCGGTGAGAAAGATCCGATCGCCCCACACGATTGGCGAGGAATGGCCTGGTCCAGGGAGCGTTGTCTTCCAGATCACATTCGACGTGGCGCTCCACTGCACGGGCAGGCCGGTCTCGACCGAGATCCCCTGGCTGCCCGGCCCCCGAAACTGCGGCCAGTTCTGCGCCGACGCCTCCGGCAAAGTGGTGAGATTCAGGCACAGACCAGCGAGAGCTGAGATGCAGAATTGCCTGGGTGACATGAGTGTTGTGGCTCCCTAAGGTATATTACGTGCGATGGTCGAATCCGCTCGCGCGACGGCGGTCGATGAGACGGAAGTCGGCAGCTACTTCGTTGCCAACTATCCGCCATTCTCCGTCTGGACCGCCGACGCTGTCGAGCGCGACGCGCTGCCCGCGTTAAGCGCGCTGGCCGCGGCCGTGCCTCTCGGCCTGTATCTGCACGTGCCGTTCTGCCGCAAGCGTTGCCACTTTTGCTACTTCCGGGTGTACACCGACAAGAACGCGCAGGAGGTCGAAGCGTATCTCGACGTCATGGCGCGCGAATGGGAGCTCTACAACACGTATCCCGCGATCAACGGGCGTCCGCTGAATTTCGTGTACTTCGGCGGCGGCACGCCGTCATTTCTTTCTGTTCGTCAGCTCGAGCGGCTGGTTCACCGGCTCACGGCCACGACCTCCTGGAAGACCGCCGAAGAGATCACGTTCGAGTGCGAGCCAGGCACGCTCACGGAGAGTAAGCTGGCCGCGATCCGAGGACTCGGCGTGACGCGGCTGAGCCTCGGCATCGAAAACTTCGACGACCATATTCTCGAGCTCAACGGCCGTGCACATCGTTCAGCCGAGATTCTCCGCGCGTACCAGTTTGCGCAATCGCTGAAATTTCCGCAGATCAACCTCGATCTCATCGCGGGCATGCTGGGAGAAACGGAAGAGAACTGGCAGCGCTGCATTCAGAAGACGGTCGAGCTCGGAGCCGACAGCGTCACGATCTATCAGATGGAGCTGCCGTTCAACACGACCATCAGCGGTGACGTATTGAAAGGTGCGGGGCGCTTCCAGGAACACGTCGCCGGCTGGTCGACCAAGCGCCGCTGGGTCGACGAAGCGTTCGACGCGCTGCAGCGCGCCGGCTACACCGTGGGCAGCGCGTACACGGCCGTCAAAGATCCGGATCGCACAAAGTTCATCTACCGCGATCGTTTATGGCAGGGCGCAGACCTCGCGGGGCTCGGCGTGGCCTCGTTCGGACACATCAACGGCGTGCACATGCAGAATCTGGACACGTGGGAAAAGTACAGCGCAAAAATCAGGGAAGGTGCGCTTCCGTTGAGCCGCGCGTACCGGCCCGACTCGGAAGAACGGCTCATTCGTGAGCTGGTGCTGCAGTTGAAGCTCGGCCGGATCCGCCCGCCGTACTTCGCGACGAAATACGGCGTCGATATCCTCCAACGGTTCGAACAGCCGCTGGCGTCGCTTGCCGAAGGCGGGTACCTCGCCGAGGCGAGCAACGACATCGTCGCGCTTACTCGCGCGGGTTTGCTGCGCGTCGATGCACTACTGCCGAGATTTTTTCAGGCGCAGCACGCCGGCATCCGGTACACATAAGTGCGTCCTCGAGCCTCGAGCAACGGGCTGCTGTTTCCGCTCGACTTCGTTTACGCGCGGTCCGGCGTGGCGCTGCCAGACGTCGCGGCGGTTGACCCAGCCGACATCCCGCTTCCGTATCGTTCCCTGCTCGTGCATACGACCGATATGACGTTGACGCTCGAGCGGCATTTCGGCGGGAAAGTCGCGCTGCGGCCGTTGGCGACGTTTACGAGCGGCCCGTGGTACTTTCGGCGCGTGCTGCTGGCTCAGGAATACACCGGGCGGCCGGTCGAGATGGGCGCCATCAGAATCAAAGTCGGCGCGTTCTCCGATCGCATCCGCCGCCAGATCTTGAAGAACGATGTGCCGCTCGGACGGTTGCTCCGCGACGGCGGTGTGAAGTACGAAAGCCGGCCCATCGCGTTTCTCGCGGTCACGCCGAATCCCGAGATGATGGGCGTCTTCTGGATGCGCGAACCGCGGACGCTCTATGGCCGGCGGACTGAGATGATTCACGAGGGCGCCAGGATCGGCGACATCGTCGAGGTGCTTCCGCTCGTCTGAGCTTATGCCTTTCGAACACCGCTTGAAGCGCCGCGTGCAGTTCTACGAAACCGACATGGCGGGCATCGTGCATTTCAGCTGCTACTTCCGGTACCTGGAAGAGGCCGAACACGCGATGTGGCGCGAGGCCGGACTGCGCATCGCCGACGGTTCGGGAATCGGCTGGCCTCGCATTGCGGCATCGTTCGAATATCTCCGGCCGTTGAAGTTTGACGACGAGTTCGAGGTGCGCCTGCGAGTTGTCGGGAAGGACGCCCGCACGATCCGATACGAGGGCGTCATTACCAGCGGAGAGACGCGAATCGCGACAGGTACGCTCGTCGTGAAGTGCGTCACGAACCGTCCGGGCGAGCCGATGCGCGGAGCAGACATCCCACCCGAGATCGATGCGCTGTTCCAGGTGGCACCGGGCGTCTAATAAATGATCGCCACGGACCTCGAGCGCGCCGATCCGGCCGCGCGCACCGCCGCTCAGATGACGCGTCTGTCGCAAATGATTCGGCAGATTCACGGCCGGAACGCGTTCTACACCCGCAAGCTGGAGGCCGCAGGCATCCGGCGTGACGCCTTCAATCCGCAGGTCGATTTTACGAAGCTTCCGCTGACGACCAAGCGCGAGCTGATCGCCGATCAGGCATCGTCGCCGCCGTGGGGCACCGCGCTCACCGAGCCGATCGAGCGTTACACCCGGTACAACCAAACGTCGTCAACCACCGGGAGCGCACTGCGATGGCTCGACACGAACGAAAGCTGGCAGTGGATGGTGGACTGCTGGAAGGCTGTCTACCGCGCGGCCAATGTCGGCGCGCGTGACCGCATCCTGTTCCCCTTTTCGTTCGGTCCGTTTCTTGGATTTTGGACGGCGTTCGAAGCCGGCTGCCAGATCGACGCGCACTGCATCCCGGCCGGCGGCATGTCGAGCGAGGCGCGGCTGGCGTTGATCGATTCGTTGGCGCCAACGGTCGTCTGCTGCACGCCGACCTATGCCCTGCGGTTGGCCGAAGTCGCGGCGCAGCGCGGCGAGTCTGGAAGACGTCTGGCCGAGTGTTCGGTCGGTGTCCTGATCGTCGCCGGGGAACCTGGTGGGAACGTTCCGCCAACGCGGGCGCGAATCGAAAAGGCATGGGGAGCGCGGGTGATCGATCATCACGGGCTCACCGAGGTCGGACCAATCAGTTTTGAGTGCTGGGAGTCACCAGGTTACTTGCACGTGAACGAGTGCGAGTACATCTGCGAGGTGCTCGAGCCGGCTGCCGATCGCGAGGTGCCCGACGGCGTGCGCGGCGAGCTGGTGATTACCAATCTCGGACGAACCGCGAGCCCGTTGATTCGGTACCGCACGGGCGATGTGGTCGTCCGACGCAGCGGGCTGTGTGCCTGCGGCCGCACGCTGACGCGTCTCGAGGGCGGAATCCTGTCGCGCGTCGACGATATGGTGAACGTTCGCGGCGTCAATGTGTACCCTTCGGCTGTCGAGGCGGTGGTCCGCCGTTTTGATGAGGTCGTCGAGTATCGCGCAACCGTCGTGAACAACGGCGCCTTACGCGAGCTGTCACTTGAGATCGAGCTGGCGCCAGGATCAGCGTCGCTTGACGAACGCATCAGTGGCGCCCTGCGCGACGGGCTTGGCCTGACCGTCGCCGTACGCACCGTCGACGCCGGCGTGCTTCCGCGGTTCGACATGAAGGCCAGACGGTTTGTGATTGCGTGAGCAATATGCGCCTGCCGATCGCGATCGCGCTGTTTCTCGCTCTTGCCGGTGCCTCGATTGTCGGGCAGCAACAAGCCGACGTGCAGATGGTCGGCATAGAAGGAGAAGGGGCGAAGTACTGGCCTGTGTGGCGCGGTCCGTCGGGACAAGGTCTCGTCGAAGGCACCAACTACCGCGACACGTGGTCGGCGACAGACGGCGTGCTCTGGAAAACGACAGTTCCCGGGCGTGGCAATTCATCGCCGATTGTGTGGGGCGACAGAATTTTTCTCACAACGGCTTACGACGGCGGGCGTCGCGTCTCGCTGCTGTCGTTCCGTCGCGGCGACGGCACACAGTTGTGGGAGGCGTTCGCGCCAGATGGGCGGACGTCCGGCGCTCATTACAAGAACGGCCATGCCTCTCCGACTCCCGCCACTGACGGCAGCCTGATTTATGTTTCCTTCGGCAGTCGAGGACTCGTGGCGTTCACATTCGACGGCAAGCTGGCCTGGCATCAGGACCTCGGACCGGTCGACAACTATCACGGCGCCGCAGGGTCGCCGCTGCTGTACAAGAACCGCGTGATTATTTTTCAGGATCATGGTCGTGGCGCCTTCGTGGCGGCGTTCGACGCGCGAAGCGGTAAACAACTCTGGCGCACACCACGCGAGGCCTACGCCGGATGGGGAACGCCGATCGCTGTGCGCGTTGGCACACACGATGAAATCATCGTCAGCAGCCAGGCGGCCGTCACGGCGTATCATCCGGACACCGGCGCCGAACTATGGCGGTGCGACGGCAATTCATACGAGGTGATCCCGACTCCTGTGGTTTCTCACGGACTCGTCATCGCGTCATCAGGTCGCGTCGGCCCGACGCTGGCGATTCGTCCCGGTGGACGGGGTAACGTCACGCGCACGCATCTCGCGTGGGCGAGCCCGAAGGGATCGCCGTTTGTGCCGTCGCCCATTGTCTACGGCGACTATCTCTATATGGTGAACGACATGGCAAGCATCGTCACGTGCATGGAAGTCGCCACGGGGAAAGTGATGTGGCAGGGGCGGCTCGGGGTGGCCCAGCGCGAAGGGTTCTCCGCGTCGCCCGTTGCCGTCGACGGCAAAGTGTTTTTCACCAACGACGAGGGCGACACGTTTGTGTTGCGCGCCGGCCCGAAGTTCGAGCTGCTGCGAACCAACAGCATCGGTGAGTCGACGCTGGCGTCTCCGGCGCTCGTCGATGGCAACTGGTACATTCGATCGGATCGACACCTCTTCGCCATCGGCCGATAAGTGTGGCACCTCGGCCGTTCCCTATTTCCCTATCGCGTACACGGCACGTCTCCCGTGCGCTCCTGCCACACGCGCTGTCCGCTCTTCGCGTCGATCGCGAGCCATATACGCCATAGGTGCGGCGACAGCGCCTCCGGTAAACAGGGGACAATGGATCGAAAAGGCGTCTGGTAAACTCGCAGATCCAATCGGCAGTAATAATTAGCGAGTTATGCGCATAACCGCAGCCCTTACCGCTGCTCTTGTCACCGTGCCCCTGATGATGACGTCCGTCGCGCAGGCGCCGAGCCCGCTGGACGGCGCGAGCTATTGGCCGCGGTGGCGCGGCCCGGAAGCCAATGGCATTTCGCGGCACGCGAACCCGCCGGTCGAGTGGAGCGAGACGAAGAATATCCGCTGGAAGATCGAGATTCCCGGCCGGGGATCATCATCGCCCGTCGTATGGGGCGATCGGCTTTACATCTTGACGGCCGTTCCCGCAGATGCGAAGGGCGCCGAATCTCACACGCCGCGGGGAGGCATCTCACCGAGAGCGGTGCATCGATTCGTCCTGATGGCGATCGATCGTCGCGACGGCCGCATCGCGTGGGAGCGGACCGCGCGCGAGCAGGCGCCTCATGAAGCCTCGCATGCAGACAACGGTACATGGGCATCGAGCTCGGCCGTGACCGACGGGCAGCACGTCATCGCGTTCTTCGAGTCGCGCGGAATTTTCGCGTACGACATGGACGGCAAGCTCGTCTGGGAAAAGGATCTTGGCGACAAGGCGATGCGCAATCAGTTCGGCGAAGGCACTACGCCGGCACTGCACGGCAATCGATTGGTCGTCGTCTGGGATCACACCGCGGGCTCCTACATCGTCGCCCTCGACAAGCGAACCGGCAATGAGCTGTGGCGAGTGAAGCGCGACGAGATCGACACATGGGCCACGCCTCTCATCGTCGAGCACGCGGGCCGCGCGCAGGTAATCGTGCCAGGGATGAACAAGTTGATCAGTTACGATCTGGAGAACGGAGAGGTGGTCTGGCACAGCCAGGGGCTCACGATGAATCCGATTCCCTCGCCGGTGGGTGCCGACGGGATGATCTATGCGATGAGCGGTTTCCGCGGCAACAACTTGAAAGCGGTTCGGCTGGCCGATGCCAAGGGCGACATCTCCCATTCCGGCGCGATTGTGTGGTCGCTTGATCGCGATACGCCATACGTGCCGTCGCCGGTGCTATACGACGGCATCCTGTATTTCCTGAAGACGAACAACAATATTTTGTCGGCGTTCGACGCCAAAACCGGCACGCCGCACTATCAGCTTCAACGCCTCGATGGTCTCTCCGAGGTCTTCTCGTCGCCGGTTGGCGCGGCCGGGCGGGTGTATGTCACAGGACGCGAGGGTACGACCCTGGTGATCCGCAACGCCCCGAAATTCGAGGTGCTGGCGAAGAACGTGCTGGACGACGGCTTCGACGCATCGCCGGCACTGGTCGATGGCGAGATTTACATGCGCGGATATCGGTACCTTTACAGCATCGGCGCAAAATAACCCACTCCACCATGAGCGACACAGACGTCATCGTGATCGGCGGAGGACCTGCCGGTTCCACCACATCCACGCTGCTCGCGCAGCACGGCCATCGAGTACAGCTCTTCGAGCGCGAGCGCTTTCCTCGCTTTCATATCGGCGAATCGCTGATTCCAGAAACCTACTGGGTCCTGCAGCGGCTGAACATGCTGCCGAAGATGCAGAACAGCGCCTTCGTCAAGAAACACAGCGTTCAGTTCGTCAATTCCATCGGGAAGGAATCGGCGCCGTTTTATTTCTCAGACAACAAGCCGCACGAATGCTCGCAAACCTGGCAGGTCGTGCGAAGCGAGTTCGACAAGATGATGCTCGACAACGCCCGGGAGCATGGCGTCGACGCGCAGGAAGGCGTGCGCGTTCTGGAAGTGCTCTTCGCGGGCGATCGTGCCGTCGGCGTGAAGATCCGCGACCAGCAGAACAACGACCGGGAGGTGTTCGCGAAGGTCGTTGTGGACGCGAGCGGGCAGAGCGCGATGCTGCAAAACCGGTTCAAGCTGCGGCTATGGGATCCGGTTCTGAATAAAGGCGCGATCTGGACCTACTGGGAGGGCGCCTATCGCGACACAGGACGCGACGAAGGCGCGACACTGGTGCTCCAGACCGTCGACAAGCAGGGATGGTTCTGGTACATCCCGCTCCACAACAACATCGTCAGCGTCGGCATCGTTGCGCCATTCGACTATCTCTTCAAAGGGCGCGACAGCCATGAAAAGACGTACGAGGAGGAAGTCGAGCGGAACCCCGCGGTGAAACGGCGCGTGTCGATGGGGCGCCGTGCGACCGGCTATTTCGTGACGAAAGACTATTCGTACCGATCGAAGCAGACGGCCGGTGACGGCTGGGTGCTGGTGGGCGACGCGTTTGGCTTTCTCGATCCACTGTATTCGTCCGGTGTGCTGCTTGCGCTGAAGTCGGGGCAGTTGGCGGCCGACGCGATTGCCGAGGGCCTTGCGAACGGAGATACCTCGGGCGTACAACTCGGCAAGTGGGGAGACACCTTCAACGACGGCGTGGATCGCATGCGCCGCCTCGTCTGCGAGTACTACTCGGGATTCAGCTTCGGCGAGTTTGTTCGCAACTACCCGGACCTGCGGGGAACGATTACCGATTTACTGATTGGCGATCTGTTCACCGACCGCGTCGACAAAGTATGGCAGCCAATGGAGTCGCTCTATCGTCCGGGAAAGCCGCCGATTCTTCCGTGGCACGAGGGCACGTCCGCGGAAGCGCTGCAGGGAAAGACGAACGAGTTGATTCTGCCCGAGGGACGACGGCCGTAAAAAGGGGTAAGGGGCAAGGGGTAAGGGGCAAAGGGTAAATGTCACGCAGTCACACTTACACGCCGCTGGCGATTGTCATGGCGCTCTGCGCCATGCTCAGTGTCGTGCGCGCGGAGAACTGGCCGCAGTGGCGCGGACCCACGCAGAACGGTGTCAGTGGCGAAACGAATCTGCCCGTCAAATGGTCGGCGACCGAGAACATCGCCTGGAAGCTTGCGCTTCCCGAATGGTCGGGTTCGACACCCATCGTGTGGGGTGATCGTATTTTCCTGAACGTGGCCGAGAAGGGCAGCCTGCATCTCTGGTGTATAGAACGCGTCAAAGGCGTTCCCCTGTGGAAGCAGTACCTGAGCGGCGGCGATCACCGCGAGCAGAAGCAGAACATGTCGTCTCCGTCGCCAGTCACCGACGGCAACCAGGTGTGGGTGATGACGGGAACCGGCATCCTTAAAAGCTTCGACTTCACTGGCAAGGAACTCTGGACGCGCGACATTCAGAAAGATTACGGCCGTTTCGGATTGAACTGGGGCTATGGTTCGTCTCCACTGCTGCACGAGGACTCGCTATACGTGCAGGTCCTGCACGGGATGAGAACCGACGCGCCGTCCTATGTGCTGCGCATCAGCAAGGCGAACGGACGCACGATTTGGCGCGTGGAGCGGCCGACAAGCGCGCAGTCTGAATCACCGGACTCGTATACGACGCCCGCGTTGCTCCGCTACGGGAACGCTACCGAGTTGGTCATTACAGGCGGCGACGTTGTGACTGGCCACGATCTCTCGACGGGTAAAGAACTCTGGCGCGCCAACGGGCTGAATCCTTCGAACGACGGCTCATACCGGATTGTCGCGTCCCCCTTCGTGCACGGCGACATCATCTATGCGCCAAGCCGCGAGCGGCCGATGCTGGCGTTGAGGGCCGGCGGACGCGGCGATATCACCTCGTCTCACCTGTTGTGGTCGTTCAACAACGGACCCGATGTCCCAACCCCGGTCACCGACGGCACGTATCTCTACGTTGTCAATGACCGCGGCATCATGTGGTGCCTCGACGCGAAGACTGGAAAGGAAATTTACGGCCGGCAGCGCCTCCGCTCGAGCACCTACAGCGGATCGTTCGCGCTCGGCGACGGCAAGCTCTACATCACGAATGAAGACGGCGTAACGATTGTGGTGCGGGCCGGGCCGAAGTTCGAGGTGCTCGCCGAGAATAATTTCGACGACTACACGCTCAGCTCACCGGCGATCTCGGATGGCCAGATATTCATCAGAACCGCGGGTTGGCTATGGGCCGTGGGGAATAGACATTGAAGCGTCTTTTAAGGGTCCATTCTTCGCAAGGCACGTCTGCCTAAATAAACCCGGTCAGAAGCGCGAAACGCCAGGGGTTTACCAAAAAATATGACGATGAATTTTTTTGTCCCCGTCGTTGCCCTCTTTTCCCTTGCAGCAATCGCGAATGCTCAGGTGCCCAACGATGCGCAGGTCGCCAAACCGATGCTGCCAAATCCGTATCGCCCTGTGCCCGACTGGCCGAGGCTGCCCGCCAGGATGAAGGGTCCGAATGGACGCAAATGGGGAGAGGTCATCAGAGTCCATGTCGCGCCAAATGGCAACATCTGGGTGTTTCACCGCTGTTTCAACGACCAGCCGAACGGCGACGCCACCTGCCTGAACCGAGGTGAGGCCAACCCGCCGATCCTGGAGTTCGATCCGGCAGGCAGGCTATTGAAGAGCCTTGGCGCTGGACTGTTTGCGAAGCCGCACGGATTTACCGTCGACAAGGACGGCAACCTCTGGGCAACCGACACCAATGACGAGGAAACGATCCTCGGCATGCCTGCGAAGAATGGTCAGGGCGTGACGATGGGTCAGCAGGTTCTCAAGATCAGCCCGACCGGCAAAGTAATGATGACGATTGGCTCGGCGGGCGTCGGCGGGATTGGGCCGAACACCTTCGATCAGCCGACAGGCGTTTCCATTGCGCCCAACGGAAATATCTTTGTCACCGATGGCCATTCCGGCAACCGATCAGGGAGCGGTCGCGTCGTGAAGTATTCGTCCGACGGCAAGTTCATCAAAACCTGGGGACGCATGGGGCCGGAGCAGGGAAACTTCAGGGATCCACACGACCTGTACGTCGGCGGCTCCAAAGGCTACGTGTATGTTGCCGATCGCCAGAACAATCGCATCCAGGTGTTCGATCAGGACGGCAATTTCATCGCCGCGTGGAGACAGTTCGGGCAGCCGAGCTCCGTGTATGTCGACAAGAACGACAACATCTACGTTGGGGCCACTTATCAGGATCAGTCTCGCGGATCTGTCAACCGATCGTCGACAACCCCGAACGACAGAGCGATCGTGATCGGCAACGCGATCACAGGCGAGCTCAAATACCTCATTCCAGATCCGGGCGATCTGAGCAAGATGCCGGACACGGGCACGTCGGCGTCCGGCATCGCGGTCGACGATCGGGGGAACGTCTATGCGGCGGATGTCGGCTTCAACAATCTGAGGAAGTACGCACGAGATTGAAAAATGTAAATCGGTCCTGCATTCATGAAAGCTCCAATGCGCGATTACGCGGCAGGCCTGAAGTACAGCACCATCCCCGCGCCCACCGACGTGAGCACAAAGCCGAGATACAGAAGAGGATTCGGCGCGACTCTCGGCGGATGCAGAACCATCGACAGCAGCACGTTCACGATCGGCGCACCGCCAAACACCAGCGGCATCACATACACCGGCAAGCCTCCGGTGCGAAACGCCCAAATGATGCACGCGGCGCCGATGGCGCCGAGCGCGCCCGCGATGGTGGCCGTCAATAAACCCCGTGTATCGAATCCGCCCAACTGGCCTTGCACCGCAAGCGTCGCAACAGGCACGAGCACGCCGATGAGAAAGTACGCGACGCCGACGCATAGCAGCGCTTTCAGCGGATTGCCGAGCAGAACCTGACCCTGGTGCAGCAGCATGCCGTAGGCGCCCCAGGACAACACGGCGCCGGCCACGAACACGATCCATCCCATACGTTTCCTCACTTGATCGCCAATGCGTAAAGCTGGTTGCGGTTATTCAGAAACAGGACGCCGTGCGCAGGCGCCGGTGTGGAGTACACCGAGCTGCCCATGTTCATCTCGGCCAGGACTTTCTTTTCCTTGCTGTGCGCGAGCACAGTCACGTCGCCGTCTTCGTCACCGATGTAAAGCTTTCCATCGGCTACGAAGGGCGAGCCCCATGTGGCTGCGAAGAGATCGTGCATCCAGATTTCCTTGCCGCTGGCGGCGTCGAGGCAGTACAGGAAGCCGCTGAAATCGGAAATGTAGACGACGCCGTCGAGCACGGCCGCCGTTGAGATCGATCGGCGTAGCTTGTCGAAGTGCCACACGCGTCCCGTCTGCGTAATGTCGCCGCGCTTGGTCGCATCGATCGCGTAGAAGTGCCCAGTTCCTTCGCCATGCTCCGGATCTTGCCCGTTGGCGATGTACACACGATCCTGATAGATGACTGGTGTCGCGATCAGCTCGTTGCGCGTTTTCGGCCACACGGCGTCCTTCGGGTTCGTGTCGAACTCCCAGAGCTTTTTGCCTGTGAGCGCTTCATAGCCGCGCACTTGGCCGTCGCCCTGCGCCGACACCACTTGCAGCACGCCGCCTATGGTTCCCACGGAAGGCGTGGACCACTGGCCGTGCAGAATGCGATCGTCGACCGAGTTGTCTTCCCACACGAGCTTGCCCGTCTGTTTGTTCACCGCAATAATCGCCGGCGCGCGCGGCGAAGGAATGTTCACGTGGCTTTCGTCCTGTCCGTTCGAGGTGCTCACAAACACCAGATCGCCCCAGACGACAGGCGACGAATTCGCCAGGTTGTGCGGATACGTGCCGACTTCTTCCATCATGTCGAACGACCAGATGACGTCGGCGTCCTGAGGGCTCGTGAGTTTTTCATCCTTAACCGGGCCGTCGTTTTCACCGTCGCGGAAGCCCTCGATGTCGAGGCAGAAGAGGACGCCGCGGTTGCTGACGTAATAGAGATGAGTGCCTTCCACGGCCGGGGAAGAGGCCACGCCTTGATAGGGCCAATCGTTGGCGCGGCCCGACTCCAGCTTGATATGCGTCTGCTGCCACATGAATTCGCCGGTGGACTCGCGGAACGCCATGAGCACGCCGCGATCGCCGGGCTGTTTCGGATCGCGCATCCCTTCGTTGTTCGTCCCGACGAACACCATGCCGCCGGCCACGACCGGATTGCCGTAGGACTGCGACCCGAGATCGGCGACCCATTTCACATTTTTCTTCGTCTTGATATCCCAATCGATAGGGAGCCCCTTCATTGCCGAGACCATGTTGCGATCGGGAGTGCCGCCCCACATGGGCCAGTCGCCGGTGTTCGGATCCGAAGCGGTCAGTCGTGAAACGCTCGCGGTGGCCAGAATCAGAATGGCCGCGGCGACGAGGGTGCGTGTGTTGTTCATAAATTACTGATTCTGTGAAATCTTCAAGTTGTCGAGAAACGCCCCAAACTCGGCATCGATGAAAAACCCCGGCGCACCTTGCTTGTTGCCGATCGGATCGGTCTTATCGATGAGCCACGCCGCCGGCTCCGGCTCTCCAGTGGGCCACGCCTTTCCGCGCGCGCGCACGCTCCCGTTCGGGAGGGTCTCGACGCGCAGCTTCAAGTGGTACCACGTGTCGGGTTTCCACGCGAAGGGCAGCGCGACCGATCGTGCCGTTTCCGGTTCCCACGGCTCGAGCTTCAGACGTTGAGTCGTGCCGTACAGTACCAGGCTGTAGCGTTGGGCCGTGATGCCGACGTCGCCCATCATCCGCCGCCTCGTGGCGGCTCGCACGTCGGCTTCGAAGGTGTAGTTGGACCACTCGACCGGCCCGATGAACGCGCGAATGCGCTTGAAGATCGTGTTCATCGGCGCCTTCTGCAGAACTTTCTGGCCGTCGAGCGTGGCGATCGTCAATTGGCCGGCCGTGGTATTCACCCATCCGGGCGGTGCAGTGCCGTCGGGGAACGACTCGAACGTTTCGTTCCACGGCATCGGCCGAACGACACGAGCTCTCGCTTCGCCGGTTAATCCCGCGACGCTCGCCTTGATAAGGCCGGCTTGTTCGCCTGGATCGCTGCTCACAGTGAGTGCGCCGTCTGTGACCGTGCCCTTCAACCCATCGAGCGCCCACGTGGCTTTTTCTTCGCGGAGAAAACGGCCTCGATTGTCGAACGTACGCGCAGTGAGCTTCACCGTCTGCCCCGGTGTCAAGACGAGTTCGGTTGGCGTCACCTGCACATACGCCGGTGCGCCCTCACCGCTGACAGCCGGCTCGTTGGCGGCGAATCCCGTCAACGTCTTTCGCTGCTTTGGGCCAAATGCATAGACAGCATCGCTCGAGACGAAAAACACCCGGCCCCGAGAAATGGCGACGCCCGCAAGCACCTGTTCGGGTGTGCCTTCAGATCCACCGACGCTGTTCGTGCTGAGAGGCAATTGCACTTCGCTGAGCACCTCTGCGCGGTCGGCATGCGGCCTCACGATGAAGAACTTGCCGCTTTCGGTACCGACGAAAATTTTTCCGTCGGCGAGGACCGGCGGCGCTTTCTGCACCGTGCCGAGGGCCTGCGTCCAGAGCTCGCGCCCGGTCGCGAGGTCGTACGCTTTCAGCCGCGATCCATTTTCAATTTGATAAACGCGAGTGCCGTCGGTAAGCGGCGAGGAGAAACCGAACTGATCGCCCTTGACCGCCCACTTCGTGGTTTTGATCTCGCCGGTCTGTGATCCGTCGATTGCCGCGATCATGCCCATCTGGTTGGTGTCGAGGTTCTCATCGCCGTGCGACACGATCACAGTACTGCCGCTCACCACGACGCCGGTGTTGATGGCCCGCTTGGAGATGACGTAACTCCAGACTTTTTCACCGGTCTGCGGTTTGATGGCGTGAACCGCGCCGTCTCCGAGCCCGCAGAGGAGAAGCCGGGTGCCGTTGATGGTAGCGATCGTTGGGGACGCGTACGCGGTGTCGTACGGGCGGCCGCCGGGATTGGCGACGTAAACGATCTGGCCCGTCCGCTTGTTGAGAGCGATGAAGCGATGCGATCGCGCGGCCTGCGTGCCCCAATTCGACACCGCCGCGCTGACAATCACCAGATCGCCGTCGACGAGCGGAGACATCGTCCTGCCGCCGTGAGTGGTGAACGCCGCGTATTCTTCACCAATCGATCGGTCCCAGAGCAGCTTGCCGTCACGGCTCAGAGCGACGAGCGTCGCGCCGACGCCAAGCGCGTAAATATTGCCGGTTTCAGGATCGGCCGCCGGCGACGCCCATCCCACGCGGTGAGGCGGCACGTCGCTCTGAAAAATATTGAACTTGTATTCCCAGACAACTTTGCCTGATTCGGTGTCGAGCGCCATCACGCGTTCCTGCAATGCCGCGCCCCTGCCCGACGGGTTCTGCACGTATACGCGATTGCCCATGACGATGGGCGCCGATCGGCCTCCGTACGGCGCCCGCCACAGCAGAGTGCCTTTCAGATCCCATGAATCGGGAAGACCGGTTTCGAGCGAGGTGCCGTCGCGATTCGGTCCCCTCGCTTCGGGCCAGTCTCCGAGCGCGACTTTGTCGAGGTCCCTGGGCCGCTGACGGCACCGCGACGAACAGGGAAAGGGCGAGAGCAGGAAGGAGCTTTTTCAGCATGGAAATGTCCCTGTGAATAGAATGGGATGTTACTTGAATACGTCCCACCCGGAAAGGCTGCTTACGAGGTGAATCCGATGATGCGCAAGACGGCGATCGTGTTTGCGTTCGCACTCTGGCTCGCACCGGTAATCCACGCACAGAGCCCTCGCAGCGCCATACGAGGACGCGTCGAGGATCGCTCGGGCGCGGCGATGATTGGCGCCGGCGTCACGGCGGTGAACGAAGCGACGAACGAGACACGGACGACGGAAACGGGCGATGCCGGCACGTTTGCGCTGGCGGAGCTCGCCCCGGGACCCTGGCGCATCGAAATTGCCGCGCCGGGTCACAAGACTCTGGTGCAGCGGCTGACGTTAGAAGTGAATCAGGAACGGCGGGCGGATGCGCGGCTGGAAATCGGCGCTCTGACCGACCGCGTCGAGGTGACCGCGCCGCTCGTCGATCTCAGGCGCGGCTCTCCGGCAATGGGTACCATCGTCGACAACCGGCAGATTCTGGACATGCCGCTCGACGGCCGGAATTTTCTCGAGCTCACATTGCTGGCGCCGGGCGCCGTGCCGGCAGCTCAGGGATCGGCCGGTTCGGCACGCGGCGATTTCGCATTCAGCGTCAATGGCGGACGCGAAGATTTCAACAGCTTCCTCCTTGACGGCGCGGACAACGTCGATCCAAAGCTCAATACAGTCGGCGTACGGCCGCCCATCGATGCGATTCAGGAATTCGAAGTTCTTACGAGCACGCCCGAGGCTTCGTTCGGACGTCAGGCGGCTTCACAAGTGAGCGTCGTCCTCAAGTCGGGAACGAATCACATCGGCGGCACGGCTTACAACTTCTTCCGCAACGGCGCGCTGGATGCGCGGAACTATTTTGCTCCAAAGAATGAGCCTGCCCCCGAGTATCAACGCAACCAATTTGGATTTTCGCTAGGCGGCCCGGTCGTGCGCGATCGGATGTTCTTCTTTACCGACTACGAAGGGACGCGAGCCGACGAGGGCGTCACTCGCGTGACGACCGTACCGACCGATGCTGCGCGCGCATCTCTCCCGGCATTTCTGACGCATCCAGTCGGGCGCGCCATTGCTGCGCTCTATCCAAGTCCGAATCGCCCCGGCACGAGTGGAAACTATGTGTCGTCGCCGACACAGCGCGATGACACCGATCACTTCGATGTTCGCAGCGACACCGCATTCGGCCACTCGCTGGATGTCGCCGTTCGATATAGCTTCGCCGACCGACGTCTGTTCGAGCCATTCAGCGGGCCGTCGTTTTCCCTCGTCCCTGGATATGGGAACGACGTCGCGCGTCGCGGTCAGAATGCCGGCGGCAGCGCGATGCATGTGGCCTCGCCGACCCTGTTGAACGAAACGAGAGCCGCGTTCAACCGCGTGTCGGCGGACGTCTTTCCCGAGCGCGGGGGAGCGACAAATCGCAGTGTGGGCCTTCCCGAGTTGTCGACCAATCCGCGCGATGTCGGATTGAGCCTCATCACCGTCTCGGGGTTCTCGCCTCTGGGACACGAGTACAACAATCCGCAGAGCGGCACGACGAACGTGATTCAGATCGCCGACACGCTCACGTGGACTCGCGGCAACCATCTCATCAAAGCGGGATTCGACGGCCGGTTTATCAGGCAGGACGCGTTTCGCGACGTGTTGTCGCGCGGCACGCTCGGTTTCACCGGACTGCTCGCCGGCGATCCGTTGGTGGAGCTGTTATCGGGGCTGGCGACATTCACGACCGCTGCGCATCTCGACAATCCTCAGCGCCTTCGCACCGAATCGTACGCCGGCTTTCTTCAGGATAACTTCCGCGTCCGGCCGAACGTCACCCTGTCTGCCGGCCTGCGCTACGACGTCACATCACCTCCGGTCGACGCCACGGATCGCGCGACACTCTACGATCCGCAGACCGGATCTCTGAAGGCTGCCGGCGCCGACGGTTTTCCGCGTGGCGGATACGACGCCGATCGCAATAATTGGGCGCCGCGGCTTGGCGCAGCCTGGACCGTCGACGCAGCAGGCACGACGGTGGTGCGCGGTGCGTATGGGCTGTATTACAACCACTCGGCACTGGCGCCGAGCGAGGGCCTGTATTTCAACGCGCCGTACTACACGTACGCGTTATATTTCACGTCGCAGCTCGGCCTCGTCACGCTGAGCGATCCCTTTCCCATCAGCTTTCCTATTCCAACGCCCAATCCTGCGCTTGGTATTCAGCGAGACTTACGGACGCCGTACCTTCATGAATACAACGTGACGCTGCAGCGGCAACTCGGGGCGACGCGCGTGGCAGAAGTGGCCTATGTGGGATCGCGGGGCCGCAACCTGATAGCGTCGCGCGATATCAACCAGCCGCGGCCGAGCACCGCCCAACTGAATCTCCGGCCCAATCCGCGATACGCCGACATTACGCTCATCGAGTCGCGTGCGCGTTCGGAATTCGACAGCTTCCAGACACGCTTCCAGCAGCGCTACGACTTCGGCTGCACGATGCTCGTCGCCTATACCCTCGGCAAGTCCATGGACGATGCATCCGGATTTTTCACGAGTGCGGGCGATCCAAATTTTCCACAGGACAGCGCCAACCTCGGCGCCGAATGGGGCCGATCGAGTTTCGATGTCCGCCATCGCTTCTCGGTGAGCTTTTCATACGAGGTGCCGTTTGGCTTCACCGTTAGCGGCATAGTGGCAATGCAAAGCGGACGTCCGTTCACCGCGGCGCTGCTTCCGGAGATCGACAACAGCAACACGGGCCGTTCGTCGCTCGGGTTCGGGGCGAACGATCGCCCGAACGTGACTGGTAACACGGCGTTGACCAACCCTGGGCCAAACCAGTGGTTCAATGGCGCGGCGTTTTCGATGCCGTCGTATGGCACGTTCGGCAACGCAGGGCGGAACATTCTCGAGGGGCCAGGCTATCAAAACGTCAACCTTGCGTTGCTGAAGCAGGTACCGTTGTCAGGGAGCGCTCGCCTGCAGCTGCGCGCCGAAGTGTTCAATCTGCTGAACCGCGCGAATTTCGATTTGCCGGACAATTTCTACGGCTCGCCGACCTTTGGGAGGATTCTGTCGGCGCAGAGCCCGAGACACATTCAGTTCGGTGCGCGACTGATGTTCTGAAATCCTTCAGGCAGGGCCACGACGAGCGCGGCCACGCTAAACATGCCGATGGCCGCCGCAAGAATGTAGAAGACCGCGCGATAGCTTCCCGTCCATTCAACGCACGTCGCGAGTAGCAGCGGCCCCACCGCCGATGCGAGGACGGTGAGCGCCTGGGCGGCGCCTTGGATGCGGCCCAGGTGCCGCCGCCCGTAAACGCGAGGCCACACGCTGAAGAACAGCACCATGACCAGCCCACCGCCGAGGCCCATGCATGCCGCCCAGGCCATCACCATCGCATGGGTGCTGACATGAGGAAGCGCCACGAGCCCGCCGGTTAAGACAAAGAGTGATATCGCCAGCAGTCGATTCAGCGGGACGTATGCGGCGAGCCATCCGCCGAGGAAGTTACCGGTCAGGCCTGTTATCGCCGTCACAACCAGCGTCTGGTAATAGATGTTGGGACCGAATCCGCGTTCAACGAGGATGGACTCATTGAACAGTCCGATGCCGGAGGCAACCAGACCATACAGCGCCGCACCGATCGCGAACACCCAAAAGGCCGGAGTCATCAGCGCCGCTCGCAACTCGTAGCCGGGGAGATCGTCCTTCGTCGATCGTCCATCGACCACCGTCACGAAACCGTCGGGAACCAGGCCGATGGATTCCGGATTTCGCCGGACGATGAGCCAGCCGAGCGGAACGAGACCCGCAAGAATAGCGACGCCGACGCTGAGCCAGGCGTGGCGCCATCCCCGTTGCTGAACCAGTGACCCGACAATGGGGAACGCGATCATGAATCCCACGCTTAAGACGACGCTGTAGATGGCCATCGCCGTGTCGATGCGGCGCACGAACCACTGGCCGACCATGGTGAGGCTGACGACGGACAGGGCGCTTTGTCCGAGCGCGCGCGTCAGAGTAACGGCGATCGCCAACTCGGTGAAGGTGGCCACGCGGCTCATCCAGCACACGACGGTACCGAGTAACAGCGCCACGGCCGTCAACACGGCGCGGCTGCCAAAACGATCGATGAGGCGGCCGACGCCGATCGCGCCTGTCGCTCCGACAAGCGTGGCCCAGAGGTTCAGTTGTGCGTACTCGACGCGTCCGATTTTCAAATCGGCGAGCAGCGGCTCGGTAATGAGTCCGAGACCTTGGGTGCGGCTGGGCAGCGTGCCGACCATCGCCGCTGCGGCGGCCAGCAGGACGAACCACCCGTAGTAGGCGAAACGGGCGCGCATGCGCTAGGCGGGCATGAGGCAGTTTTTCACTTTTCCCGTTCGAATGAGGCCAGCAGCCCCTCGAATTTCTCGCGATTCGCCGCCACGGTTTTCGCCGGGCCGGCGAATTTCACGAACACATTGCCGCCTGGTCCTTCAACGATCGCGCCGAGCAGACGATATCCAGGCACAGCTTTCGGTGACGCCATCATCGGGCCGCCCATGCCGGAGTAGGCGCCTGATGCGTCGGTCGTTGTCATCGAAATACCGCGCACCGCTCGCTTCGCAACTGTCGCCGGCGCCGGTTTGCCGTCTGGCCCTTGCACCTGGCCCTTCCAGCGCTCAATGTTTGCGTCGACGGTTCCGCCTTGGCCAGGACCGAAAAAGTTGATCACCACTTCGCCACCGGCTGGATCGCCCGCTGCTGGCGGCACAGAGTACGTCGCGGCGCGCATCGGTCTCGCCGCTTCGCTCTTCCATCCGACTGGCGCCGTCCATCGCAACCCGGCCGCCGAATCGGCCAGCACAGGTGTCGCGGCGAGCGCCGTCATCAGAACAAGTAAGACCATCACGGAAAATTTGCGCATACGTTTCATCCTACTTGCTTTCCGTGACGGTCATGGTTTCGTTCATCATCAGCGTCGGCCAGCCGGCCTTGTTCGAATCGGTGGGTGTGGCCGTCGCGGTGAACGATCTCGCCCCATCGGCCACGACGCCGAACACGTATCCGCGATTTTCTAAGGGCAGCGTCGGCGGTCCGTCTTGATTCAGTTGTTCGAGCGTGCCGTAGGCACCATGCGCATTCAGATACATCCGCTCTGCCTGACCGATGTTCTGGAGGTTGGTCTTGATGTCGATGACGTCGATGGTCTGCTGCGGTGGCGCCTGGGTGACGCCCGCGCTCGTGAGCGATTTTGTGTAGAGGACGTAGCCGACGCCAAGCGCGATCAACAGCCCGGTAATGGTCGCCACGCTTCTCATTTGTAGTACTCCTTGTACATACCGCGTCGGAACAACCAGCCTCCAAGCGGCCCAAGCCACTTGAGCACGTGATACATGTGGCCGAGATCCATCAACTCGATGAGATTACCGTCGAAGTCCTTCACGAAGAAAAACGAGTGCCCGCGAGGCGAACGCTCGGGTGTGCTGACGATCTCAACGCCTTTGCTCACCATCTGATCGTGCCATTTCTGAAGATTCGTGACGTTGAAGGAAATGTGGGTAAGCCCGATGCGGTTCCAAGGAACGGCGGTCGGCGGCAGGCGCGGCGTAAATTCGAATATCTCGAGCACTCCGCCGCCGGGCACGCGGATCCATCCGATCTTGCACCGGGGTGAATCGCCGGTCACGCCGAAGAATGTGCGCACACGATCGGGCGGCGTATCGGCTACGCCGACCAGCGGGCAGCCGAAGATCTCCCAGTAAAACTTCACGGCTTTGTTGAAGTCCGACACGGTGATGCCGCCGTGGCTGAACGAGCGCGCTTTCACGCGGTCTCCTTGATGTGATCGGCGACGCGCAGCGCCTGCGCCACGATCGTCAGCGCCGGGTTGACCGCCGCCGACGAGGGAAAGAACGAGGCGTCGACGACAAAGAGATTCCCAATGTCGTGCGTGCGGCAATACGGATCCAGCACCGACTCACGGGGATTGTCGCCGAACACGAGCGTGCCGCATTGGTGCGTGGTGTTGCGATTCCCATGCGAGTGAGCGACGACCAGCCAAAATCCGAGACGCTTGAGAATGCGCCTCATCTCGGCAACGAGCATGTGGTGCGCTTTCAGGTTGTTCGGACGGTAGTGAAGACGGATGCGTCCGTCGGTATCGATCGTCACGCGATTCTCCGGGGTCGGCAAGTCTTCCGACATCGCAAGCCAATCGACGCCGCGCGCGACCCATGCGTCGTACGCCCACAGCGGAATCCATGGCACCACCGTCTGCGCCATGATGCCATGCGTGCGGCCCTGCGACTGAATCTGGCCAAGCGGGTATTTTGTGCGCGGCCCGGAGAAATAATAGTCGTTGATGGCGACCGTTTTCTGAAACACCGTGTCGTTTTTCCTGAATGGATGAAACCCCTGCATCATCGTCGCGAGATGCGCCATGTAGCGCCGCCCCACCAACCCGGATGAATTGGCCAGGCCGTTGGGGTGGGCGGCATTGGCCGACCTGAGCAGCAGCGCCGCCGAATTCACCGCTCCGCACGACACGATCACCAACGGCGCTTCCACGCGCACCGTTTCACCGTTGCGCTCGACTTCGACCGCCGCGACGTGTTTCCCCGACGCATCGGTCAGCAGGCGCGTCGCGAGCGCATTGGTCCAGAGCGTGACATTCGCGCGCTGCATCGTGCTTCTGACGCAGCACACATCGGCGTCGCTTTTAGCGTGGACCTTACATGCAAACGAGTTGCACGTGTTGCAGAGAATGCAGCCGTCGCGCAGCCCGAGCGGCAGCGGGGCGGGATGGAGTCCTTGCTTGCGCAGTTGGTCGACAATGGCCGCCATGCCGTCTGCGTGCGGAATCGGCTCGTACGGGAATGGTCCGCGCGGCGGGTCTGTCGGATCGGCCCCTTGCTGACCATGAACGAAGTACAGACGCTCTGCCTTCTCGTAATACGGTTCCAGCGTTTCGTAATCAATGGGCCACTTCGGCGAGATGCCCTCCATGTGCTCGAGCGCCTGGAAATCTTCGCGCCGCAGCCGAAACAGCACGCTGCCCCAGAACTTCGTGTTGCCGCCGATGTTGTAGTGGGTGTACGGACGAAATGCCGCACCGCGATCGTCGAGCCACCGTTCAGTCGTCTGATAGCGCAGATGTTTCCAGACGGCCTCGGGGTCCCAGTTCGCTTCTTCCTGCGGCACGAAATCGCCACGCTCCAGAATGAGGATGCGCGCCGAGCTGTCGGCGAGCGCGTAGGCGATGGTTCCGCCGCCGGCGCCGGTTCCAATAATGATGATGTCGTAGCGTTCGTTCGGCATCAGGTGGAATAAACACGTTCCATCAGCACCTGATCATCCATCGCCCGTTCGAGGCTCATCTCCGGTGCGCGGCCGTTGCGAATCGATCCGACAAAGTCTTTGTACATGGCTTTATAGCCGCGAATGTCGCCGAAGCCCGGAAGGATGAACCGCGGCAGCCCTTTCCCCCGGGCAAACACGAAGCTGCCGTTCGACTCGAACGTGATGATGCCGTCGCGGCCAAACAACTTCGAGAGCCGCAGGCCGCGCAGCAGTGACGGAATTTCACGCGAGTAGTAAAGCGCTCCGGCGGCAGAGTTGTCGTACTGAAAGGCGACCATCATGCTCTTCAGACGCGTATCGTCGGTGATCGTCCCCGTTTGCGGCGACCGTGGTTGGTAGCCCTGAATGTTGGTAATCGTCGGCCCGAGGCTGTTCGCGAGATGCAACCAATGGATGCCTTCCTCGAAAAACGCATCGCCTCCGGCCATCTCCGGATCGTTGCGCCAGTCGCCGGCCGGCTTGAACTTTTTTGCGATGGTTGTGAAGTGGGCAAACACCAGGTCGCCGATAACGCCGCCGGCCAGCAGTTTTCGCAAGGTGATCGCCAGCGGCTTGTAATGATCATTCTCGCCGACGAGCACGACGAGCCCGGCCGCGTCGCGCGCCTGCCGCACCGTCCGGTACCCCTGAAGCGTCGGGAAGGCCGGTTTTTCGACCAAAACATGCTTGCCCGCACTCAACGCCTGGAGCGTCAGGTCCAGGTGAAAACGGGGCGGAACGGCGACCACGACGGCATCGATCCGGGGGTCGGCAATGGCGGCCGAATAGTCCGAATAGGTCCCAACTCCTTGAAAACGACGGCAATACGTGTCCGCCTTGGCGGCGTCGCGGCTGGCGTAGCTACAGACAATGTCGGATTTGAGTGTCCGGAGGTGCCGGCTGTGGACGCTCGTAATATAACCGCAGCCCAAAAATGCGATGCGCAGCGGTTGGGGCATGAAGGAGTATACTTTCCACCTTCAAGTCTGATCCAATAACCGGCGATTCGAGTTCTACCGGAGGTCCGATATGGCTGAAAAGAAGTTGGTAGGCCAGAACTACTCAACGGCCGATCTGCGCGCCAAAGTCACTGGCCGCGCACGATACGCTGAAGATTTCCGCGCGCAAGGGATGCTGTTCGCGCGCCTCCTCTTAAGTCCTTACGCCCACGCGCGCGTCATCAGCGTCGACGCGAGCGCGGCGCTCGCGATGCCCGGCGTGAAAGCAATTCTGCGAGCCGACGATGTGCCTGGTCCGAAAGATCAGACCAACGACGCGGGCCAGTTGATTCGAGCCAACCCGAAGAGCGAGAAAGCGCTGACCGACGAGCCGCTCTATCAGGGCGAGCCTGTTCTTGCCATCGCGGCCGTCGACGAACTAACGGCGGCTGAAGCGATCGAGAAAATCAAAGTGAAGTGGGAGCCGCTGCCGTTCAACGTGGATCCCGTGGCGACGCTGTTGCCGGGAGCGGCGACCGCGCGCGTCGAGGGCAACGTCTGGATTCGGCCCACGCCGGTGCAGGGTCAGCCGCCGCCGCTGCCCGAAGTCACCAATTTGAAATGGACAGACGCGGAAGTCGAGGAATACAAGGCTGGCCGACTGCCGATGGGCAAAGACACCGATCCGTCCTGGAAGTACGGTGACATCGAGGCCGGTTTCAAAAAAGCTCATCTGATTCTCGACGAAACCTTCATCACGCCGAACACGAGCCATCAGTGCCTCGAAAGCCGCACGTCGATGGCGTACTGGCAGAACGGCAAGTTGTACATCCACTTGTCGACGCAGAGCGTTGCGCAGACCGTCATGTCGGTCTCGCGCTGGCTGGATCTCCCGCCCGAGAACATCGTGCTCATCAGCGAGTTCTGCGGTGGCGGTTACGGCGCGAAGGGAACCGGATCGGTCACTGATATTATTCCGGCGCTGCTCTCCAAGAAAACGGGCACACCCGTGCAGATGCGCATCAGCCGAGAGGAAGAGCATGCCATCGGCGGCGCGCGTCCCGCGTTGCACGGCCGCATGAAGGTCGGGTTTACCAAAGAGGGCCGAATTACAGCGGTCGATATGTTCACCGTCGTCGAAGGTGGACCGTACGGACCAGGCGGCGACGGCAACTCTGCGAGCCGCTTCGCGTCGCTGCTGTTCCAGCCCGAGGCCATGCGCTGGCGCGGAGTGACGGCCATCACCAACACGCCGCCTCGCCGCGCGCAGAGCCAGCCTGGCGGGATGCAGGGCATCGTATTAATGGAGCCGGTGGTCGCCAAGGCGGCACGCAAGCTAGGCGTCGATCAAGTCGAGATCCGGAAAATCAATGCGCCTGCCGGCAAAGCGAAGTTCGGTCCGGCCAATGCACGGGGCGAGCGAACCTATTCGACGAGCTGCTTTCTCAGAGAGGCGCTCGATCAAGGCAGAGCACTTTTCAAATGGGATGAGAAAATCGCGCAGAGTGGGAAACGTCAGGGCACGAAAGTGCGCGGCAGCGGCGTCGCGGTCAGCGCATATAACGCGGGTTCAGTCGGGTTCGACGGGTTGTTCATCCTGAAGCCGGACGGCAAGCTCTACGTCCAGACTGGTATCGGCAACCTCGGCACCGAATCCTGGTCCGACTGTCAGCGCGTGACCGCGGAGATGCTGGGCGTGCCGTGGGAGAAAGTAGAAATCACCTGGGGCGATACGTCCAAGAACCTGCCGTGGAGCTGCGTGTCTGGTGGCAGCCAGACAATTCACGCGCACACGCGCACGGCGCACGCTGTGGCGATGGACGGCATCAAGAAACTGCAACAGATCGCGGCAAAGGATCTGGGAGGCAAGCCGGAAGACTACGTCGTCGCCAACGAGCGCGTCGCGCGCAAAGGCGGCGGAGCGGGCATGACGCTCGCAAAGGCTGCGCAGCGCGCAATCGAGCTCGGTGGCATCTTCGACGGCCACGAAGTACCCAAAGAGGTCAACGCGTTCACGAAGCGCTCAGCCGTCGCGCTTGCTGGTCAGGGTTTGATGGGCATTGCGCGCGACAGCTACCCGCGAGACGGCGCGACGCTGTCATTCACGGTGGCTTTTGCTGAGGTTGAAGTGGACGTCGAAACCGGTGTCTACAGGGTCACCGACTTTGCGTCGGTCGCCGACGTCGGAACGGTCATCCATCCAGCGGCGCTTGGCGGCCAGATCCTCGGACGTTCGATTCTCGGCATCGGCCACGCCATCGGACAGAAGTGGGTGTACGACCAGAAGTACGGCGTGGCGCTGGCGCGGCGCTTCTACAACAACAAGCCACCCACGATTCTCGACGTGCCGAACAACATGCAGTGGGCTGCGGTCGGCCTTGCAGATCCAGAGTCACCAGTCGGCGCGCGAGGAATCGGCGAGCCGCCCGTGGCGTCTGGCTGCTCGGCAGTGCTGAATGCAATCTCGGCCGCGGTGGGCGATGAAGTGTTCCGGCGGGCGCCGGTGAATGCCGACGGCATCCTCGCGTCGCTCGAAGCGGGGCATCCGATGATGCGGCCGCTGACGGCGCACGTGTAGCGAGGTTCTGGGTTCTGGGTTCTAGGTTTTGGGTTCTGCCAATTGGGGACAGGAGTCTTTTGAGAAAAGGATTCCCGTCCCCTTTGTTCGTTATGCTGCTTCTCACGTGCGCGTCCTGTAGCCCCGCGCAGGCTCCGCCGCCGCCTCAAAATTCCACATCACACATCGACTGGCGCACGCTTGGCACATTCTCCGGCCACGGCAACGAGCAAACACAATCGTTTACGAGCGATACGGGTGTGATGCGCATCCAGTGGGAGGCCAAGCCGGCCGGGGCTGCTTCGGGCGCCTTCAAGCTCACCATTCACAGCGCGATTAGCGGCCGTCCGTTATTCGTGGCGCTCGATCAGAAAGGCCCCGGCAAAGGCACCGCGTTTGTCGGCGAAGACCCGCGCGTATTTTTCGCCGTCATCGATTCGCAAGATCTTGACTGGTCTTTTACTGTCCAGGAACGAGTCAATTAGCTGCGGCTGGCCCGGTTAATGCACCGAAAGCTGCGGAATGACCGCCGCTATCTTCGACATCGACGGCACGCTGATCGACTCGGTCGATTTTCACGCGAAGGCATGGCACGAGACGTTCGCCCACTTCGGGTTCTGTGTGTCGTTCGAAGACGTGCGGTCCCAGATCGGCAAGGGCGGCGACCAACTACTGCCTGTCTTCGTTCCTCCCGACAAACTCGACGCGCTGAAAAGTCAGATCGAAGCCTACCGAAGCGAGCTCTTCAAACGTGAATATCTTCCGCAGCTTCGTCCGTTTCCGAAAGTCCGCGAGTTGCTTACGCGCATCAAAGAGCGTCACCACCGCATCGGTCTCGCATCCTCGGCGAAGTCCGACGAAGTGGCGATCTACAAACGCCTGGCGAACATCGCCGAACTTGTCGACGCCGAGACCTCTGCCGACGATGTGGATTGCTCGAAGCCGTGCCCTGATGTGTTCGAAGTGGCATTAGGACGGTTGCGCACGGAACCGTCGCGCGCGATAGTCATCGGCGATTCTCCATACGACGCCATTGCCGCAGGCAGGGCCGGAGCGAGGACGATTGGCGTGTTGTGCGGCGGCTTTCCTGAAGCCGACTTGCGGCAGACCGGGTGCATTGCGATCTTTCGAGACCCGGCTGACATCCTCGAGCGCTACCCGGAGTTCGAGGCGTGGCTATCGCCTATGCGCGACCAGCGAACTCCCGCGTCTCAGAGTGCACTTTGATCTTCTCGCCCTCTTTGATGAACAGCGGTACCTGAACCTCGAGTCCTGTTTCGGTGGTCGCTGTTTTCGTGACGCTGCCGCTCGCCGTATTGCCGCGCGCGCCCGGCTCGGTCGATGTGACGGTCAGCTCGATGTGCGCGGGAAACTGGACGCCAATCGGATTGCCGTTGAATTTCTGTACCTGCACGACCAGATTGTCGACGAGCAACTGCGTATCCTCGCCGAGCATGTCTCTGCGAAGCGTCAGTTGTTCGTAGCTCTCCTGATCCATGAAGTGATACCCCACGCCGTCGGCATAGAGAAACGCCGCGGGCTCGACGACGAGATCGGGCTCCTCGAACTTTTCGCCGGCTTTGAACGTTTTGTCGAAGACGGCCCGCGTCATCAGATTCCGCATCTTGATGCGAACGAGCGTCTGGCCGCCGCGTGCCGTTGGACGCGAGACCTCGACGTCGAGCACGTGGTACGGCGCGCCGTCGTACTCGAAATACATCTTGCGCTTGATGTCGATCGCCTCAATCAAAGACATAGGGGTGTATTGTAGTTAACTAGAAACTAAAAAGTAGAACTAGAAAGTAAATACAACGCGTTCGGAAGAGGGTTCACGTAGTACGACGGTATCTCCTGAAATCCCACCGAGCGATACAAGGCGATGGCGTGATCCATGGCGCCACATAGTACGTAAGTGACGATTGAGCGATAGGTGATTGGGCGATAGGAAATTCCTCTTCACGGAATTCCTATCACTCAATCACTAATCGCCCAGTCTTTATCCCTTCACGGTCCAGCCTTTTTTCAACAACACCGGCCGTACGCGCTCTCGCTGATCACCTTGGAGCTCGACCGTATTGTCCGACACCGCCCCGCCAGTGCCGCAGGTGCGCTTCAGTTCCTGGCTCAGGTCTTTCAGAAAGGCCGAGTTGCGCGGGAGATCGTAGACGACCGTGACCGTCTTGCCTCCGCGACCTTTCGTTTCGATGCGCAGCTTCGCAATCACTTTGGCGGGAACAGGCTCTACACACAGCGTCGCGCTGCACTTGCAGTCGTTCGCTGGCCAGCCACACGTCGGGCAGATTCGGCCCGACTCTGTCGAGTACACCTTCACGGACACGCATTACATCTTACAGCGCGTTCGCACTACGGTTTCGTGCGCGAGTCGAGATCGCCCCAACGTGCGTACACCTGGAGCAGTTCGTCGCGAAGTGCGTCGACGCGGGCGAGCGTTCGCTTGATGATGCCGGCCGGCTCCTTGTAGAAGTCCGGATCGGCAACCGCTGTATTCAGCCGTTGTTGCTCGGCTTCGAGCGCCTGAATGCGATCCGGCAAGTCGGCCAGCTCCTTCTGCTCGCGATACGAAAGCTTCTTGCGAGAGGCCGGAGCGGTCGGCGCCTGGCCGGCCGTGGCTTTTTGAGCCGCAGGAGCCGACGGTGTGGCGACCGGCGCGGGTTCTGACCGCTGCCTCAACCAGTCTTCATATCCGCCAACGAACTCCTGAACGCGCCCATCGCCCTCGAAGACCAGAGTGCTCGTCACGACGTCGTCGATGAACGCGCGGTCGTGGCTCACGAGCAGCAGCGTGCCCGGCCACTCGGTCAGGTACGCCTCCAGCAACTCCAGCGTTTCGATATCGAGATCGTTCGTCGGTTCGTCGAGCACGAGCACGTTTGCCGGTCGCGTAAACAACCGCGCAAGCAGCAATCGATTTCGCTCTCCACCCGACAGTGCCTTCACGGGCGAGGTGACCCGCTCGGGAGGGAACAGAAAGTCTCGCAGGTAGCCGTGCACGTGCTGCGTCCGGCCGTTCACCGTCACCGTATCGTTGCCTTCACCCACCGTGTCGAAGACCGTGCGCTCGGGATCGAGCTGTTCGCGCTGCTGGTCGTAATACGCAATTTGCACGTTGGCGCCGCGCCGAACCTCTCCGCTATCCGGCTGGATCTCTCCCATCAACATACGAAGCAGCGTGGTCTTCCCGGCGCCATTGGGACCGATCAGGCCGATGCGATCGCCGCGCATCACACGTGTCGACACATCGTGTACCACCGTGTTATCGCCAAATGATTTAACGACCTGCTCGGCCTCAAACACCATTTGCCCCGATCGATCGGCGCTTTCCGACTGCAGCCGCACGCTGCCAACAAGCGCGCGACGCGCCGCCCGTTCTTCGCGCATCGCGAGCAGGCGGCGGACGCGCCCCTCATCGCGTGTTCGCCGTGCCTTAATCCCCTGGCGAAGCCACACCTCTTCCTGCGCCAGCCGTTTGTCGAATTTCTGATTGTGCACCGCCTCGTTGGCGAGCCACTCTTCTTTCCTCCGAAGAAACGTGTCGTAGTCTCCAGGCCACGACGTGAGTACTCCGCGATCGAGCTCGACGATGCGCGTGGCGACACGCCGGAGAAAGGCGCGATCGTGCGTGACGAAAACGACGGAGCCGGGATAATCGATGAGAAACGTCTCGAGCCACATCATGGCTTCGATGTCGAGATGGTTGGTCGGCTCGTCGAGCAGCAGCAGATCGGGTTGAGCGACCAGCGCGCGGGCGAGCAGCACACGGCGTTTCCAGCCGCCCGACAACGTATCCACCCTGACGTCGGAGGGAAGATCGAGCCGCTGGAGAACCAATTCGACGCGCTGCTCGACCCTCCATCCGTCGCGCTCGTCGAGCTCGTGCTGTAGCCGCCCCAGCGTCGCCAGTGAGGCGTCAGTCCCGTGTTCTGCCACTGCAACTGCTGCGTGATGGTAAGCCGCAGCCAGATCGCCAAGCTCGCCGAGTCCTTCCGACACGATGTCGAACACCGGACGATCGTCGGAGAGGGGCACGTCCTGCACGAGCCTGGCGACGCGGATGCCGGGCATCCGCCAGATGCTGCCGGCATCCGGCGTCACGTCGCCGCTGATGATTTGCAGAAGCGTGGATTTTCCGGTTCCGTTGCGTCCGATCAGGCAAACGCGTTCGCGCGCGTCAATCTGCATGCTCGCATCTTCGAGCAGCGGCAGATGTCCGTAGGCCATCGAGACGTGATCGAGTGTCAGAAGAGGCATTAGTGTTCGCGGATGGCGGTAAGAAACACGTCGCCGAGATCTTCGGCTTTGCGCGCGCCGACGCCTTTGACCTGGAGCAGCGCGTCGAGCGATCGCGGCCGCAGGCGCGCCATCTCGCGCAGCGTCGCGTCGTGGAAAATCACGTACGGCGGCACGCCGCGGGAGCGAGCGATCTCCAGCCGTACCGCGCGTAGCCGGTCGAAGAGGCCGCGATCGACGTCCTGCCACGACTCGGCCTCAATGCGCGACCGCGTGCGAGGCGCGTCCTTGCGGGGTGGACGCTGCCGCGCAAGCCTCAAGCCCGGGCAGCTCGCCTCATCTTTCAACAACTCGAGTCCTCGACCAGTGAGCTTGAGAACGGGATACGCGTCGTCTGTCTGATGTAAGAGGCCCACTGCCGTGAGCTGCTCGATGTATCCGCGGATCTCGGCGACGGATGCCGCCGGTAGCAGACCGAACGTGCTGAGGTTGCCGTGGCCTCTCGTCACAACCTGGTCGCTCGCGTGCCCTCGCAGGACACTTGCGACATGGGTGGCGCCGAATCGCTGCCCTACGCGGGCCACACAGGAAAGAATTTTGCGCGCCAGCGGAACAGGTTCGCCCGCTGGTTCCAGCTCGTTCAGACAATAGTCGCAACCGGCGCAACCGTCTTTCGGGTAGCGATCGCCGAAATACTCCGCAAGATGGCGATGGCGGCAGGCGACGCCCGCGGCGTACCGCTCCATCTGACGCAGCAGCGTTTGCGCGGCATCGGTGAGCTCGCCGTTGCGCTCGAGCATCACGCGCCATTTCATGAAATCGGCCGACGAATAAATGAGCAGACACTCGGCTTCGAGCCCGTCGCGGCCCGCCCGTCCCGATTCCTGCTGATAATGTTCCAGCGAACGGGGAGCGCCGGCGTGGACGACAAAGCGAACGTCGGACCGATCGATGCCCATGCCGAAGGCGACGGTTGCGACAATTACGTCGGCGCGCTCGCTGAGGAACGCGTCCTGGTGACGGCTGCGCTCTTCATCGGAAAGCCCTGCATGGTACGGCAGAGCGGTGACTCCAATCCCCGTCAACCACGCCGCCAGCGCGTCAACTTCACGGCGCGACGTGCAATAAATGATGCCGGCTTCGCGGCGGTGGCGATCGAGCACGTCGAGCAATTGCTTTTTCAACGTGGCTCGCGGAACGGATCGGTAAAGAAGGTTGGGCCGGTCGAAGGAGCCGACGAACTCGATCGGATCGTTCAGCCCAAGCTGAGCGGCAATATCGCGGCGCACGCGGGCGGTGGCCGTGGCGGTGTACGCGTGAAGGCCAACGCCGGGCAGCAGTTGACGCAGACGCCCGAGCTGGCGATATTCCGGCCTGAAGTCGTGGCCCCACTGACTAATACAGTGCGCTTCATCGATGGCGACGAAACTGACGCGGCAGGCCGATAGCATCGAGATGAAATACTCGCTGCCCTCGCCCACGAGCCGTTCGGGCGATACGTAAAGCAGACGAAAGCGGCCCTCTCGAAGGCCGGCGGTGACGTCGGCCTTCTCCGCGCTCGACAGCGAACTGTTATAGAGCGCCGCCGGGACGCCGTTACCGACCAGGGTGTCAACCTGGTCTTTCATCAGCGAGATCAGCGGCGACACGACGAGCGCGAGCCCCTCTTGTACGATCGCCGGCGCCTGAAAACACAGCGACTTTCCTCCGCCCGTGGGCAACACCACAATCGAGTCTCGTCCCGCCAGCACGGCGTCCATGGCCTCGCGCTGCAGCGGCCGGAACGACGTGTATCCCCAGTATTGGGAGATAACATTCTGAAGACTTGAAGTGGGCATCCCTGGATATCGTATCCTGAGGAGATGGAGTCTGGACCTGCGCAGAAATTACTGAAGGATGTTCGGCAAGCGCTGCTGCGTCTTCACAAAACGCTGCTCGATTGGGAACGCGCCGGTTTCGAGCGCGCAAATGGGCGTCTGACGAGCAATCAGCTGCTCGATGCCCTGCTCAAAGAGCCTCAATTCGCGTGGCTGCGAGGCCTGTCGCAGATGGTCGTGCGCATTGACGAGATGCTCGACGACGAGATCCCTCCGGGCGCGGGCGATCTTGAAGCCGTGCTGGGGCACGTGCGGGATTTGACGTCGCCGAACGAAACCGGGAACCCCTACGAGCAGCGCTACTACGCCGCGCTGCAGGAAAGCCCCGATGCGGTGTTCGCGCACCGCGATCTCGTCACACTGCTCAAGGCGAAAAGATAGTTTTTCAGTTGTCAATTGTCGGCGCTCGGGAGCCGACGACTGACAACTGAGAACTGGCAACCTCGTGCGGCAAGAGTGCCAGCCCCGTCAAAAATAGCAGCAGCGTGACAAACGCTAGATAGCCGGTCGCCGGATGCGCGACCGGCTGAGTGAGGGTGCCCAACGTGACGCCCTCGAGCAACGCCAGCAGCACGCGCCTCAATCGGCCGCCCTCCGGATCCGACACGGCGGCGAGCACAATGAATTTCAAAATGAACGCGGACCCGAAAATGACAACAAGGCTGCGCAGCACGCGAACGCGATCGGGCGATGCGGCCAGTGTGTTCAACAGCAACACGAGGAAGAACACGCTGAACAGGATGTACGGCAGGCCGGCGTCTGGCGTCGCCAAGTTGAACGCCTGAGCGCCTGCCAGAAACGCCGCGCCCAGTACGACAAACCCGTTGAGATTGGCGAGCGCGGGCCGGTTCGCGTTCATCAGGCGTTCCGGCGCCAGCGCTCCGCACTTCACCAGCACTCCCAGCAACAACAGACCGAGGACCAACGCAAACAACGTCGGCGGTAGCAGCACGACGCGATCGACGATCCGCATGCCGCCAAGCAGCACGACCGTAAGAAAGAGCAGCGGCAAATAGAACGCTTCGCGTGCCGGACTCATTTGCGCACCCTGAAGAGTCTGAGGGGATTCAGGTCGGAGACATCCCGTCGTAATCCGGATTCGAGTTCTGCCTTCAGCTCGTCCGCCGTTCGTATCCCGAGGCCGGCATCGTCCACCTGAAAAATTCCGTGAGGCGAAAGCGCCACTGCTCGATTGGCAGCCTCGAGGCCGAGCGTAAACAGGCGGTCGTCGTTGTAGAGCCGTCCCCAACCTTCTCGATAAAAACTATACGCAACATAGAACTGTGTTCTGGCGTCGCGATGGGCCGGGTCGGCACGCTCGAATCCCGACCGCGCGGCCGCAAACTGATTCTCGCGAAAGAGACGCAGCGCTTCGTCAAAAGCCGGCTGGTCCACCTGATACGTGCCGATGTTGGCCGACAGGGCGCCGGTCACTTCGGCAACAGATTGCGGCTGGTGCACATACATCCACCCAATTAAGGCCGCATAACACACGGTCGTGACGAGTCCGAGCGCGCGAATGTACAGGCTTTGAACCACTTATCGAGGACTCCCCCTGGAATGCAATGTTAACGCCAAGGCACAGGCGTTGCGGCGCCCGATGCGCCTCCGGCTCCGGTCACGCCGACTCAATGAAATAGAATCCTAGGTCATGCCAGAGACCTATCCGGCTGCGAGGCTCGTGGCCCCGAAGGTACAGGCGCATTTCGCGCGCCACCTGAAAGCGGCGAAAGCGCGAGGCGCTCAAGGCATTGCCGCGCTTCCCGAAGCGGATGTCATCGAACAGGTCATCAACGCTGCGTTCTGGGCGAGCCTGCGTCGCGAGGAGGGGTACGTTCCGAAGATCTCGATCGCGTATCTTCCGCCGGAGCAGGATGCCAATCCGCTGTTGCTCGAAAAGCCGCTCCCGCTGACGCCGGCGGCTCTCACGAAAGTTGCCCCGGTTGTCGAGCGTGCCGGCATTCACCTTGGGATGTGGCGATATCAGGAAGAACTCTGCGTGTGGGGCACGACCCACAATATTCCCAACTACTGTTTTGTGCTCGAAGTCGTTGAGCCGGGGCTTTTGGTCATCAAGCACCATCGCGGCGAGCAGTCCGGCAAATACGTGAACGTGGCGGTGCTTGAAGGCGATCAGATCAAAATCGTGGATGAAGGCGCCTCCAGCCTCCCCGACTGCCCAGATCTGCTCAACTCGCTGCTGGGATTCGACTCACCGGCGTCGTGGGTCGACTCGGTGAATGTGCTCGTACAGATCGCCGTGTCGATGCGCGCGCATGGACGCGGCGGATCAGTGCTCGTCGTGCCTGCAAACACCGATGAATGGCGCGAGTCGATCATTCACCCGATGACGTACGCGGTGACGCCGCCGTTTCGAGAGCTCGCAGAGCTGATGCAGCGGACCGGCAGCGGGATGAAGCTGCACGTGTGGCAGGAGGCGCTGCGAGAGGCCGTCGATGCCATCGCAGGGCTCACGGCGGTCGACGGCGCTGCGATCATCACGGACGCGTACGAGGTGCTGGGATTTGGCGGCAAGATCCAGCGGCGGCGGGGCGCGCCACCGGTCGAGCAGGTGACGATGACCGAGCCCATCGTGGGCAACGTGCCGAAGGTCCTGCTATCGGCGACTCTCGGCGGCACGCGGCACCTGTCGGCTGCGCAGTTCGTGAATGACCAGCACGCCGCTATCGCGCTGGTGGCATCGCAAGACCGGCGTTTCACCGTGTTCGCCTGGTCGCCGTGCGAAGACAGCGTCCACGCGCACCGCGTCGAGTCCCTGCTCCTGTAGTTAAAAGTATTTTTTGACGCGAACGGCAACCGTGCGTGGCTGCACCAGCCGTGTGCCGACGAACACCGATTGAAAGTTGTAGAGCGCGGTGCGGTTGGCGAGATTCGTCACCTGCATCTGCACGCTCCAGATACGCCGTCCGCGTGATCGCCCATCGTATCCGCCGGCGACGTCGACGATCGTCCGAGGCCGCACGCGCGGTACGGCTGCCGTCAGGTTCACATACGGCAGCAGGTCCGCGAAGTCGGGATTTAGCGCCACTTGCGCCGGATCGGACGGATTCGACACCAGCCCGCTGTCGTACCGCGCGGAGCCGCCCAACCAAAGATTGCGCGGAGCCGTGTACTGAACCGTTGCGTGAACACTCAGCCGCTGGTCGTGGTCGATGCGGAACGGCCCGGACGACAGGAGATCGACGGCGTCCTGACCCAGGAAGAGCCCGCCAGTGAACGGCGGCGTGGAAATCGCGCGGCCCACAGTCGTGCTGAGCGTGCCAGAGACCGCGCGGCGGTGAGCCAGCGAAAGTCGAAACTCGGCCCCCTCGACGCGAATGGCTGCGAGCGCCGTCGGAAAAATGATACCGGTATCGAAGAAGTTATTGTTGTCCTGTTGATCGGTCGAATCTTTGCGGTAGGCCGACACATCGACGCTTGCGCTGTTGGAAATGGCCCGCTGAAATCCAATCTCGTACACGTTCTGCCGTTCCGGCTGAATCGGCCGGAACGCTCCTCCGAGCGCCTGCCTCACGCTTTCGGGGGCAAGCCGGCTTGCCGCTTCGGAACTCGAGAGCAAGAGGTTTTCATTCGGCGGCGTTTGATAGTTTCGGTTGTAGGACGCGCGCACCACGCCGGCCGAGCCGGGCAGCTGATACGACACGCCGGCCCGCGGCTGCAGCTGCCGGCCATCGACGAGAAACGAATACGTGTCGTGGCGAATGCCAAGCGCGAGCGTGAGCGCACGCAGATGCAGCGTGGTTTGAATGAAGGCCCCGAGCTGATGTCCCGTCTCGCTGGCGTCAAATACGAACGGCGAACCACCGCGCGTGAGGTCGTGGCGCAGCAGCGACGCGTTGAACGACGGTGATGCCGGGTCGTTGAACCTGCCACTCGTGATGCCCAGCGTGAAGGATTCACGGACGGGAAAGCGTTGAACATCGACGCCGGCCCGGACCGAACTGGCGCCGAGCACCCTGGTGTACCGCACGGATGCTGTCGTGGTCGCGAGGCTGCGATGCTGAGAGGCCGTCACCGGCCTGTCGCCCGCGCTCGGATCAAGTCGCGCCTGCGTCGCGCGATAGCCAAAAATGGATTCCAGGGTTGACCCGCTGTTGAGCGTTCGAAGGTACGACGCCCACGCCGCGCCATCAGACAACGTTTGGCGCTGATCCTGTCCGGACGCCTGCTGCGATCGCAGGTTCGCGATCTGAAAATGCGATCGGCCGCCCATGCCGTGAACGTGCAGCATGTCGCGATCGGTCGGCTGAAGATCGAATCGCACAAATCCACGGCCGAAGTGTCCGGCGTTATGCAGGTTATCGAGGCCGACCTGATCGAGAAACCGTTCGGTGCGCATCGCCGTCACCGATCCGAAATATCCCATGCGATTCCGTCCGCCGCCGCCCTCCAGTGCGCCGTGCCACGTATTGAACCCGGCGCCCGCGATCATGAGATCGCCGGCAAGCTGCCGATTAATGCCGAGCCCGCTGCGGCTGGTGATGACCGCCACCCCAGACACCTTGCTGCCGAACTCAGCCGGAATATTGCCGGTCATCAGTTCTGTCGTCTGGATGATGCTCGCGTCGAGCGCGTTCGCGAAGGCGCCCGTTAATTGATCGCTAATCACCAGACCGTCGACGACAAACGTCATCTGATTGTGCGCGCCGCGCGGGTGGATGGCGCCATTGGCGTTTTGTGCGAAACCGGGGAAGGTGACGAGCACAGACTCGAGGCCGCGGCTGCCGACCGTCGCCGGCAACTGCTCGATTTGCGTCATGCTCACCTGATTGCGGGTGCCGGCAGACGACGTGTCGACGAGCGGCGCCTCCGGCGTTACTGTCACCGAAGTGCTTTGCGCCGCGAGCTCGAGCACCACGTTCAGCTCGATCGGCACGCTCGTGCGCAGATCGAGACGCCGCACGCTTGGCGCGAAGCCGGGAAATTCGACACGCAGCTCGTAGGTATCGAGCGGAATGTTCGCGATCTGAAAGCGGCCGTCTACCGACGCCGCTGCCGTGCGCTCGAGCCCCGTGAGTGATTTCGAGAGACGGACTTCTGCCCCTGGCAGCGATCCTCCCTGCACATCCTGGACGACGCCACGCAACAGCGCGACGGTCTGCGCGGAGGTCGGTGCCGCGTAGAGCAGAAACACGAAACCTGCTACCAGATGTAGATAAGCCTCCATAATGTAGCCAATGCTACATTTTGTGGCGCGCCTTGTCAAACCGGCGTCGTTTTGGTCTAGTGAGTAGCGTGAAACGATCTAAAAAAACATCACCGCGCCGCGTTCCGCTCAGAAGCCATTCCGAGCGCACGCGGAACGATCATTCCCAGGAGCTTGCGCAGGATTACGTCGAAATGATCGCCGAGCTGATTTCAAAAACCGGTGAGGCGCGGCTCATCGACCTGGCGCGCGGGCTTGGAGTGACGCACGTGACCGCCAGCCGGACGCTTCAGCGGCTTCAGCGCAAAGGACTGGTGACAACGCAGCCGTATCGGTCTATCTTTCTTACCGGGCCGGGGCGCAACCTCGCCAAGGAATCGCGCGATCGGCACGAAGTGGTCATCCGATTTCTCATTTCGCTCGGCGTGCCATCTAATGTGGCCGAGTCGGATGCCGAGGGGATCGAGCATCACGTGAGCCGCGAAACTTTGGCGGCGTTTGTGAAACATCTCGAACGCGGCGGGTAAATTATAGATTTTAGATTATAGATTTTAGATTCCAGAGAGGTACTAGATGCTATCCCGAAGGGAACTTGTCGCCGGCATGGCCGGACTGTTTGGGAAAACGCTGCTCGCCAAGGTGCCGCAGCCAAGCACGAAAGTCGGCTTCGACGTACCCGCCGGCGCCTGCGATTGCCACGTGCACGTGTTCGGCGATCCGAAGCGATATCCGTTTTTCGCCGGCAGGGTCTACACGCCCGAGGCGGCCACGGTCAACGATCTGCTCAAACTGCATCAGGCCCTGCACATCGACCGCGTGGTCGTCGTCCAGCCGAGCGTGTACGGCACCGACAACACCTGCATGCTCGACGGCTTGAAGCAGCTTGGCGCGCGTGCCCGCGGCGTGGCCGTCATCGACGAGAAGACACCCGAGAGCGCCCTCGACATGATGAGCAAGGCAGGCGTTCGTGGCATTCGCCTGAACCTGGCGACCGCCGGAATCAGCGATCCAGCCGTGGCTCGGCAGCGATTTCAGAACGGCGTGGAGAGAATACAGGCGCGCAAGTGGCACATTCAAATCAACACGCAGCCGACGGTGATTGAGGCCATCAGCGACCTTGTACTTGCCTCGCCGGTCACCATCGTGGTTGATCACTTCGGCGGCGCGACGGCGGCGGCAGGACTCACGCAGCCGGGGTACGGCGCGCTGTTGAATCTCGTAAAGAACGGAAACGCGTACGTGAAAATTTCCGGCGCGTTCGACTTGATGTCGAAACGGGCGCCGGACTATCCGGACGTCATGCCGTTTGCGCGCGCGCTTATCGCGGCGAATCCTCAGCGCATTCTGTGGGGCACCAACTGGCCCCATCCGGATTCCAATCGGGTTCCCGGTCGAAAAAACACCGACATCGCGCGGCCTATCCCTACCGACGACGGCCAGATGCTGAACGCGCTGGCAGTGTGGGTGCCAGACCCCGCGACGCGGCGCGCGATCCTTGTCGATAACCCGGCGCGACTCTACGGGTTCTAACTAGGAATTTCCCCTACTCACCTCGAAAGGCGCTTCATCCGATAACCAGGCAGACACGCAATGTCTTCCTGGTTCATCCCTTTACCCCGGTCCCTCACACGGCCGATCTCAATTCTGGTGCTGATAGCCTGGGCCGGCGTGATGGCGAGCGTCATCAACCGATCCTATCTGCAGGCCTCTGCCAATCTCGCGACCGATCTTGCGCGATACGGATCGACGGCCCAATGGCGGGGCGTGTACTACCGCGGTGAGAAGCTGGGGTTCAGCGTCAGCCAGACCGTGCCTATTGATAATGAGGATCCCGCCAAAGCCGGCTTCGAGCTCCAAGAAGATGCCGAGCTGCAAATGGCGCTTCTCGGCGCGACAACCCCCGCCAAAATCCGCACGACGGCGCGAGTGAATCGCGCGTTCGAGCTGCAGACGTTCGATTTTTCGCTCGACCCAGGCACTGGTCCCATCAAAGTCAGCGGCACGGTTGACGGGCGAACCCTGGTCATTTCCGTCACCAGCGCCGGATCGATCCGCACGGAAACGCGGGAACTCGCCGAGCCGCCGATGCTCTCGTTGAATCTGGCGCGCCGGCTGGCCGGTGCCGGGCTTGCCGCAGGAAAACGGTACCAATGGAGCGTGTTCGATCCCGCCACGCTGCGCAATGCGCCGATCACCGTTCGTGTCGGATCGAGAGAGCTCATACGTGCGGCGAACATGCCCATACCCGCGTTTCGTGTCGACATGGAGTTCGTTGGCCTGCGCACGACGTCGTGGGTGACAGACACGGGAGAAGTGGTGCGAGAAGAAAGCCCGATGGGCATTATTTCGGTGCGCGAGACGCCGGAACGCGCCAGAGCGCTCGCCGTGCCCGGACAAATGCGGAAAGACCTGCTGCAGGCCTCGGCGGTCGTGCCGGTCATGGCGCCACATACTCCGCGGCTTCCGCCCCTCGTGGAGCCGCGCGACGTTCGGCGGTTGCGGCTTCGCGTGGAAGGCGCCGACCTGTCGTCTCCAGATCTTCAGGGCACCGGTCAGACTATCGCCGGCGATATTGTCGAGATCCGGGACGTGCAGCAGGCGTCGAGCGAGCGCGGCGATCGCGATCTGGCGCGGTACCTCGCCCCGGAACTTTTTATCGAAAGCGATGCGCCCGAAATTCGCGCCGAGGCCGACAAGGCCGTGCATGGGACCAATGGCGCTCGAGCACGGGCAGAGGCGCTGACACGCTACGTGAACGCCCTCATCCAGAAGAAACCGACCGTGAGCCTTCCGTCGGCGCGCGAAGTGCTGCGCACAAAAATCGGCGACTGTAACGAGCACACGGCGCTGTTTGTCGCGATGTCGCGGGCGATTGGCATTCCCGCGCGCATTGCCGTCGGTCTCGCCTTCGTGCACGGTGCCTTCTATTACCACGCGTGGCCCGAGGTGTATATCGACGAAGGCGGCAATCGCGGATTGTGGCTGCCGGTCGATCCCACGTTCAATCAGTTTCCGGCCGATAGCACGCATCTCCGACTCGCGCGCGGCGGCCTCGACAAGCAAGCCGCCATCATTCCATTCATCGGGCGTGTGAAGATTACAGTGCTCGAGCTCGAGCTTGCGCCCGACGCGACACCGATTCTCGTCGGGCACGCCACGCCGACCGCGGCAGAAATCTCTCTGCCTCTTCAGCCTCCGCAGGCGCGCTGGTGCTTGCCCTGTTTTCTCGGCGGCCATAAATGATCGCGATTCACGATCTCGTGAAGCAGTACGGCCAATTCACGGCCGTAGATGGCGTCAGCCTCGATGTCCAGCCCGGCGAGATTCACGGCTTCCTCGGGCCGAACGGTGCGGGCAAGACCACCACCATCCGGATGATCGCCGGATTGTTGAAGCCGACTTCCGGGCGCATCTTCGTGAACGGCCACGATCTGGCGAAGAACCCGGAAGGTGCCAAGGCGTCGCTGGGTTTCATTCCCGACAGGCCGTACATCTACGAGAAGCTCACCGCCGGCGAATTCCTCCGATTTCACGCGGGTCTCTACGGCATCGAGGACGCCGGCGTGGACGAGCGCGTGCATCACATGCTCGAGCTCTTCGAGCTCTCACGATGGAAGGACGAGCTGATCGAAAGTTTTTCGCACGGCATGAAACAACGGCTCGTGATGGGCTCGGCCTTTCTGCACCGGCCGGGCGCCGTCCTCGTTGACGAGCCGATGGTCGGATTGGATCCGCGGGGCGCCAAGCTGATCAAAGGCGTGTTCCGCACGATGAGCGAGCGGGGCGTCGCTATTCTTATGAGCACGCATACGCTGGAGGTCGCACAGGAGATGTGCGATCGCATCAGCATTATCCTGAAGGGCAAAATCATCGCCACAGGAACGGTCGATCAGCTGAAAGCCATGGCGGGCAGCCCGGACGAGGCACTCACCCCCGTGTTCCTGAAGCTGACCGGCGGCAGCGGTTTGCAGGAAATCGACGACATGTTATGACCGCTCCCTTTCCCTATTTGTTGCTGCCCGTCTACTGGGCGTCGCGCAATCGCGCACGCCGGGCATCGCGCGCCGACGTGATTCGCGGGCAGTTCTTCGGCGCCATCGGGCTGCTGGTGTTTGCGG
>JANMJM010000051.1:0-34200 GCA_031371345.1 Vicinamibacteria bacterium | reverse complement strand
GCCGTGGGCGGCACCGTCATCGTGATGGACCCGAACACGGGCGAGATCCTCGCGATGGCGAACGAGCCCACGTTCAATCCCAACGCGTTCGCCGACGCGGAGCCGGACCAGCGTCGCAATCGCGCCGTTCAGGACATCTACGAGCCAGGGTCCACCTTCAAGGTCGTCACGGCATCGGCTGCGCTCGAAGAACATCTCTTCGGCATCGACCAGATGATCGACGCGAGCGGTGGGCGGATCAAAATCGGATCTCGGGTCATTCCCGACACACACGATTACGGCGTACTCAGCTTCACCGACGTCATCGTCAAGTCGAGCAACGTCGGCGCCATTCGAGTCGGGCTTCGGCTGGGGCCGGAGCGTCTCGGCCTCTATGCTCGGCGTTTTGGGTTCGGCCGCGTCCTGTCGCCAGATTTTCCAGGAGAAACAGCCGGCATCCTGTGGGATCCCGCCAAGCTCGACGCCAGTGCGCTCGCGTCGATGTCGATGGGCTACCAAGTGGGTGTCACGCCTCTCCAGATGGTGACGGCCGTCAGCGCGGTGGCCAACGGCGGCCAGCTCGTTGAACCTCGCGTGGTCCGCGCGCTCGTTCGCGACGGCAGGCGCCTCGAAGTGAAACCGACGATCCTCGGCCGGACGATCAGCAAAGAAACGTCGGTCACGCTGACCGGCATCATGGAGCAGGTCGTTGCACGCGGCACCGCGACCTTCGCGCAGATCGATGGCTACACCATCGCCGGGAAAACAGGCACGGCGCACAAGCTCGTCAACGGCCGCTACTCGAACACCGATTACTTCGCATCGTTCGTTGGCTTTCTTCCGTCGCGAAATCCGGTGGCCAGCATCATCGTAGTGCTCGATTCGCCGCACGCGCAGGGGCACTTCGGCGGTCCGATTGCCGGTCCTGTGTTTCAACAAATCGCCCAGGCGACGTTGCGCCACTACATGATTGCGCCAACGCTCAACGCGCCGCCTCCCGTTCTGGTGGCCATGCGGAATGCGCCGTTAGACGCTCGGTCGTCGCGCACGTCGCGCGAGACCTCGATCATTCCGATTGGCGTTCCCGGCGCCTCGCACGACCTTCCCGATTTTCGCGGGTTGAGCGCGCGCGAGGTCTTGGGAATTCTCACGAAGATGGGATTAACCGCGCGGCTGCACGGCAACGGTGTGGTGGCCACGCAGATGCCGGCTGCCGGTACGTCGATTGATCAGGGGACGACGTGTGAGCTCTGGTTGGAACGTGTTCCTGTCGCCGTCGCGTTCGCTGCTGAACAATGATGCTCGTTCAGCTATTGCGATCTGTCGAGCGGCTCGCGCGACAACCCCGCCCCTCTCCATCGATACCGGACACCGATGTTCGGCGCCTCACCTACGACTCGCGTCAGGTCGAGAGGGGCGATCTGTTCATTGCCCTTCAGGGCTTGAAAGCGGCAGGTACCGACTTTGCCGCCGACGCCATCGCACGCGGCGCTGTCGCGGTCGTCGCGGAACAGCCACCGGCGCAGAGCGTCGCCGTACCGTGGCTCGTCGTGACCGATGCACGCGAGGCGATGGCCATCCTCGCCGACGAGTTTTACGGTCATCCGAGCAAGGCGATGAACGTCGTTGGCATCACCGGCACCAACGGCAAAACGACAACAGGGTATTTGCTGCGCGCCGTCTTCGAAGCGGCGGGAATCAAAACGGGGCTTCTTGGAACAGTTGCCTATCTGGTTGGCGATCGCGAGATCGCGGCGTCGCGTACGACGCCCGAATCGCCCGATGTCCAGCGCATGTTTCGTTTGATGGTGGACAGTGGCTGCGGCGCTTGCGTGATGGAGGTCTCCTCACACGCCTTGGCGCTGCGACGCGTCGATGGCACACGGTTCGCCGCCGGCGTGTTCACGAATCTGACGCGCGACCATCTCGACTATCACGGCGACATGGAGTCGTACTTCACCGCCAAGCGGCGATTATTCGAGATGTTGCCGTCGGGCGCGCCAGGCGTGATCAACCTCGACGATCCGAGGGGAGAGCCGCTTCGCAAGATGGCCGCGCGTCCGGTGACGTACGCCATCACCAAAGCGGCAGATGTGACGCCAGGTCCCCTGTCGTTCACGTGGGAGGGACTCGATTTTGATGCCCGAACGCCACGCGGGACCGTGCATGTGAAGTCGAGGCTCGTCGGACGTCCGAACGTGTCGAACCTGCTCGCCACGGTCGCGACGGCGGTGGCTCTCGATTTACCGCAGGCCGCCATCGAGCGGGGCCTGGCAGAACTCGAGGGAGTGCCTGGACGTTTTCAGGTGGTCTCCGATTCGCGCGATCGGATGACGGTCGTTGTTGACTATGCCCACACCGACGACGCGTTGAGAAATTTGCTCGAGACGGCGCGGCCGCTGGCGCATGGGCGAGTCATCACGCTGTTCGGCTGCGGTGGCGATCGCGACCGTACGAAACGTCCGCTCATGGGAGCGGTTGCCGCGCGATTGAGCGACGTGGTCGTGATCACATCCGACAACCCGCGGAGCGAGGATCCGGCCCGGATTATCGAGGAGATCAAGCGTGGGATTCAGATGCCGCCAGAGCGCGAGACGACACCATTTTTCGCGATTGTCGATCGCCGGGAGGCCATTCATTTTGCGATCAAGACGGCCCAGCCAGGCGATCTGGTACTCCTCTCAGGCAAGGGCCACGAGAAGACACAAGTGATCGGCGACCAGGAGTTGCCGTTCAACGAGGTGGAAATCGCGCGCGAGGCGCTCGAGCGGTGCCGCAAGAACTCGAACTGACGCCGGCCGCCATTGCCACAGCTGTGGGTGGCGAGGTGATTGGGCCGGGAGGCCATCGCGATGTCGCCGGGTTCTCGTTCGATACGCGGACGCTCGCGGCCGGCGACGTGTTCTTTGCCATTCGAGGGGCGCGCGATGGAAACGCGTTCGTCCGCGAGGCCGTTGCGAAAGGTGCAGCGGCAGCGGTCATTAGCGATCGCGCGCTGGCCGTCGTGCCAGAGCTTGCGGGCACGCCGTTAATCGTTGTGAACGACGCACTCAGTGCCTTGCAGACGCTGGCGCGACACGTGCGCCGAGAATCTGGCGCCGCCGTGGTCGCCGTCACGGGCAGCGCGGGAAAGTCGACGACGAAAGAAATGACGGCGGAATTGCTGTCGTCACGGTATCGAGTGTTTCGGAACAAAGGAAATTTGAACAATCACATCGGACTGCCTCTCTCGCTGCTCGAGTTGAGGCACAAGCCCGACATCGGTGTTCTTGAGCTTGGCATGAACCATTTCGGCGAAATCAGCGCGCTTGTCAAGATTGCCGAGCCAGACGTGCGCGTCTGGACCAACGTGGGACCGGCGCATCTGGAATTCTTCGGAACGGTCGATGCCATCGCCGAGGCGAAAGCGGAAATTCTGGAGGGTGCAGACACCGACGACATGCTCGTCGCCAACGCCGATGACGATCGCGTGATGCGCCACGCCGCCACGTTTGCCGGCCGCCTCACCACGTTTGGCATCGAGCGGAAGGCCGACGTACAAGCGCTGAACGTGCGCGATCTCGGCGTGGATGGCACCGCGGCTCGCGTGCGCACGCCCGTCGGCGAGGTCGAGGTTCGAACGGCTCTTCCGGGGAGCGCCAATCTTTCCAATCTGCTCGCGGCCACAGCGGTCGCCGTTCGTTTCGACGTGTCGCTGTCCGACATCGCCGCGCGGGCGGCGTCCTTGAAGCCCATGGCGCGGCGCGGTGAGGTGACGCGCACTGGCGGCCTGACGATCCTCGACGATACGTACAACTCGAATCCGGGCGCGCTCTCGAAGGCCCTTTCGACCGTCGCTCGCGAACAGCGGTACTCGCGCCGAATTGCTGTCGTCGGCGAAATGCTCGAACTCGGCGACGCGAGCGAGGAGCTGCATCGTGCATCGGGAGAGGACGCCGCGCGCTCCGGCCTGGCTGTCCTCATCGCTGTTGGTGGAGCGCCAGCGCGCGCTCTGGCCGAGGCGGCTGTTCGAGCCGGAATGCTCGCGTCGACGGTGCACTACGCGCCGAACAGCGCAGCGGCTGCGGATCTGGCCGTCACATTAGTACAGCCGGGAGATCTGATCCTCGTGAAAGGCTCCCGAGGCATCCAGACAGAGGTTGTGGTCGATCGTCTCAAGGCGGAGTTCGTCTGATGCTCTACAACCTTCTGTATCCATTCCACACGCAGGTTCCGGTTCTGAACGTGATCCAATACATCACGTTCAGAACGGCGGCCGCCAGCCTGACGGCGCTGGCCATCAGCCTGTTGCTTGGACCCTGGCTCATTCGGAAGCTGCGAGAGTTTCAGATCGGTCAAGTCATCCGGCAAGAGGGGCCGTCTTCTCACGCGCCGAAGGCCGGCACGCCAACGATGGGCGGGCTGCTGATTCTCACGGCGGCCATTGTGCCGACGCTGCTGTGGGCCGACTGGTCGAACATCTACATCTGGATCGCGGTTCTCTCGACCTCGGCCTTCGGCACGATTGGGTTTGTCGACGACTATCTGAAGATCGTGCGGCGGTCTCACCACGGCTTGCTCGCCCGCTACAAGCTCGCTGGTCAGTTCGTCGTGGCGTTAATCGTTGGCATCACGCTGATCATCCTCACCGACCACAACCTGTACTCGACACGGCTGATCTTCCCGTTCTTCAAGCGGCTGATTCCCGATCTCGGCTGGTGGTACGTTCCGTTGACGGTCATCGTGCTCGTCGGCTGGTCGAATGCGGTGAACCTGACCGATGGACTCGATGGTCTGGCCATCAGCACGTTCGCGATTTCCGCCGCCACATTCACCGCGCTCGCCTACGTGACTGGTCACCGCGAGCTGGCGCGATATCTCCTGCTCGTGCATTTCGAACCGGCAGCCGAGCTCACGATTTTCTGCGGTTCGCTGGTCGGCGCCAGCCTCGGATTCCTTTGGTACAACTCGTACCCGGCGGACATCTTCATGGGCGACGTCGGATCGCTCGCGCTTGGCGGAGCGTTGGGGACGGTCGCGATTCTCATCAAGCAGGAAATTCTGTTGCATATCGTCGGCGGCATCTTCGTGCTGGAAGCCGCCTCGGTGATTATTCAAGTCGCGTCGTTCAAGCTGACGGGCAAGCGGGTGTTCAAGATGGCGCCGCTGCACCATCACTTCGAGCTGCTCGGATGGAGCGAGCCGAAGGTGATCACGCGCTTCATTATCGCGGGAATCATCTTTGCGCTTTTCAGCTTGACGACACTAAAGCTGCGTTGATGAAGACGATGACAAGCTTTTCTGTGGAAGGAAAAACGGTGACGGTCGTGGGTGCAGCGCGCAGCGGCATCGCGGCTGCGCTGCTGCTCGCCGACCGTGGCGGACGCGTGACGCTGACCGACACGCGGCCGGCGATCGACGACGAAGCGGCCGACACGCAGCTGCGCCGCGCACTCGTCACTCTCGAGCTGGGCGAGCATCGGTCCGAGACGTTCAACCGCGCGGACCTGATTATCCTGAGTCCCGGCGTGAGGCTCGATCAGCCGCACGTCGCCGCCGCGCGGGGATTGGGCGTGCCGGTGATCGGAGAAATCGAGCTGGCGTCGCGGTGGGTACGTGGGCGCATTGTCGCCATCACCGGAACGAAAGGGAAGTCGACGACGACGACGTTGACGGGCCGGATGTTCACGGCAGGCGGGTTGAAAGCGCTCGTCGGAGGAAACATCGGCACGCCGCTGAGCTCGCAAGTGGCTCAGTCCACGCCGGACACGTTTCACATTGTCGAGGTCAGCAGCTTTCAGCTCGAAACGACCGAGACGTTTCATCCATGGATCGCCGTGCTGTTGAACGTGTCCCCCGACCATCTCGACCGCCACGCCTCGTTCGACGAGTACGCCGCGGCGAAGGCGCGAATTTTTGAAAATCAGGACGAACGCGACTGGGCGGTGACCAACGCCGACGATCCGCAAACGCTCGCCCTGGCGCGCATGAGCCGCGCGCGCAAGGTGACCTTCTCCTCCGGTGCGACGACGCTCGTGCCGTTGTCGTCGATTCGGCTCATCGGCAAGCACTTGGTGGCCGACGTGATGGCGGCCGCCACCGTGGCGCAAATTGCCGGCGTGCCGAGGGACGCGATGGTCCGGGCCGTGGAGTCCTTCACCGGGCTGGAGCACGCGCTCGAGCCGGTCGCGACGATCAAAGGCGTCCGCTTCGTCAACGACTCGAAAGCGACGAACGTGGACGCGGCCAAGCGCGCGATCGAGAGCTTCGACGCCCGGCTCGTCGTCATCATGGGTGGCCGGTTCAAGGGCGGCGATCTGCACCTGCTGCGCGAGCCGTTGAGCGCCAGGAACGCGACGGTCGTGGCCATCGGCGAATCGCAGCCGCTCTTTCGGGCGGCGTTCGACGGCGTCGTGCCCGTGCAGATGGCGGACTCGCTCGGCGACGCTGTGCGGATGGGGTATGTGCTCGCGCAGCCGCACGGCACCGTGCTGCTGTCGCCGTCATGTGCAAGCTTCGATATGTTCCGCGATTACGCGGAGCGGGGAGTGGCGTTTAAAAAAGAAGTGCAGCGGTTAGCGGAGGAATCGAAAACAACGCGCGAGCAGTGAGCAGTCGTCAGTCGGCCTCTGCGGAAGAGAGCTGGCTGCTGGGAACACAGGCCGCCCCGGTCTGTGAAGCTGGTGTCTCATCCCCGGGCTGACTGATGACTGCTGACTGCTCGCAACGTTCGCGTGACACATATGTCGGGACGAAGGCGCGTTCGCTGTAGTCCCCTGGAAAAGCAGGAGTATGGCCCGAAAACTGAAGTCCGACAAGGTACTGTTCATGGCGACGCTGCTGCTGGTCGGAGCGAGCGTGGTCATGGTGTACAGCGCCTCGGCTGTGCTCGCGCAGAACCGCTACAGCCAGCCGTATTTCTTTCTCATCAGACAAGGCATGTGGGCGGCCCTCGGCCTGGCCGCCATGAGCATCGCCATGCGGTTCGATTATCGGAATTATCGCCAACCGTCGGTCATCTGGCTCTCGCTCGGCGTCGTCACGCTGGCACTCGTCGCTGTGTTGTTCAGCCGGCCCATCAACGGCAGCAGCCGCTGGTTCGGTCTCGGCGGCATTGGCATCCAACCGTCCGAGCTCGCGAAGTTGAGCGCCATTTTTTTCATCGCCGCGATTCTGGAACGCCGGATGGATCGCATCGATGAGATTCCGTACGCGCTCGTGCCCATCGGCCTTGTTGTCGGCGTACTGGTTGGGTTGATTCTTCTGGAGCCCGATCTCGGCACGTCGATCACCTTGATCTTGATCGCCGCGGCGATGGTATTTTCGGCGGGCGTCAGCTACCGCTACGTCGTCGGTGTGCTCCTCGGCGGATTACCGCTCGCGTATCTCCTGGTCATGGGCTCGGCGTACCGGCGGCGCCGGCTGATGGCGTTCTGGGATCCGTGGAGAGATCCGTTGGGCGACGGGTTTCAGGTGATCCAGTCGCTCATCGCCGTCGGCGCCGGCGGCTTGACCGGGCGCGGTTTCATGGCGGGCGTCCAGAAACTGTTTTACCTGCCCGAGCCGCATACCGATTTCATCTTCGCGGTCATTGGCGAGGAGCTCGGTCTGCTCGGCACCAGCGTGATCCTTCTGTGCTTTCTGGTGATCGCCTGGCGTGGTCTTCGAATCGCGATGGGCGCCCCGGATCGCTTCGGCGCGTTTCTCGCGATCGGGCTCACCACGATGTTTGCCGTGCAGGCATTTTTCAACATCAGCGTCGTGTTGGGCATGGTGCCGACGAAAGGCATTCCATTGCCATTTGTGAGCGCGGGCGGTTCGTCGCTGCTCATCAGCCTGCTCGGCATGGGCATTCTGCTCAATGTCTCGCAGCACACGGCGCCGGGATCGTGACGGTAGGAGGAGTGTTTGCGCGTCGTGATTGCGGGAGGCGGAACAGGAGGCCACCTGTTTCCTGGCTTGGCGGTGGCGCGGGCGCTGAAAGCGCGTGTGCCGTCCGCGCAGATTTCGTTCGCCGGGACCTCTGCCGGCATCGAGGCACGTGTGATTCCGTTAACCGAGTTCGCGCTCGACGTGATTCGCAGCGGTGGGTTGAAAGGCAAGTCGCTCGTGGCGCTGGCCCGAGGACTGTGTCTGCTGCCGCTGAGCGCACTCGATGCGTGGCGCCTCATTTCCCGCCGTCGCCCGGACGTCGTGATTGGCGTGGGCGGCTACAGCTCCGGCCCGGTCGTGGGCGTGGCCGTCGCGCGTGGAATTCCGGCCCTTCTGATGGAACAGAACGCGCAGCCGGGCATCACCAATCGGTTGCTTGCGCCGCTCGTGCAATCAGCGGCGGTGACCTACGACGCGTCGCTCGCGTACTTTGGAAAAAAAGCGTTCGTCAGCGGTAACCCTATTCGCCAGGAGTTCCTGAATGTTGATGACGCAGCCATTCACGCACACCAGGTTCGGGTCTTAGTCGTTGGGGGCTCTCAGGGCGCGCACGCAATTAATGTGGCCGTCGCGCAGGCGGCGTCAGGACTGGCTGGGGGCGGCCATGCGCCGGCCATCAGTGTCGTCTGCCAGACCGGGATGCGCGACTTCGACCTGGTCCACGAGGCCTTTCAGCGGAGCGGCGTACAGGGCCGCGTGGAACGGTTCATTGATGCGATGGACCGAGAGGTGAAGGCCGCCGGGTTGATCGTGTCGAGAGCGGGCGCGACAACGCTCGCCGAGATTACAGCGGCCGGAAGGCCGTCGATCCTGATCCCGCTGCCCACGGCTGCCGACAATCACCAGCTGAAGAACGCGGAAGCGTTGCAGGCGGCGGGCGCGGCGGAATTGATCGAGCAGAAGGATTTGACGGCCGATGTGCTGGTGAGCCGCATTTTTGCGCTCGCGGCCGATCCCGAGAGGCGGCAGCAGATGTCGGCGGCGGCGCGGCGCGTCGCAAAGCCCGACGCCGCTGAGCGGATCGTCGACGCCGTCATCAGGCTTGCGGAACGGCGCGCGTCGTGAGCGGCGTGCTCGGACAGCATAAGCGCATCCATTTCATCGGCATCGGTGGAATCGGGATGAGTGGCATCGCCGAGCTTCTGGTGAACCTGGGTTACGAGGTGAGCGGATCGGACATGCAGCGGACAGACATCACAGATCGACTCGAGTCGCTTGGCGCGCGCATCGCCGAAGGACACGACGCCAGAAATCTCGGCCACGCCGAGGTCGTCGTCTATTCCTCGGCGGTGAAGTCGTCGAACCCGGAAATGACGGCCGCGGTCGATCGGCAGCTGGCGATCGTGCCGCGCGCCGACCTGCTCGCCGAGCTGATGGATCTGCGGCAGGGCATTGCCGTCGCCGGCGCGCACGGAAAAACGACCACCACGTCGATGATTGCGCTGGTGCTGGAAGGGGCGGGCCTCGATCCCACCGCGGTGATCGGCGGCCGGTTGAGCACATTCGGCAGCAACGCGCGGCTCGGCCAAGGGAAGTATCTCGTGGCGGAGGCCGACGAAAGCGATCGCTCGTTTCTTCGGTTGTCGCCCCGCTTCGCCGTCATCACGAACATCGATCGCGAGCATCTTGAAGCCTATCGGAATTTTGACGATCTCAAAGCCTCGTTCGCGCAGTTCGCCAATCGCGTACCGGCCAATGGCGGCGTGGTCATCGTGTGCGCCGACGATCCGCATTTGAGACAGCTCATGCCCGCGATCGAGCGGACGACGGTGACCTACGGCTTCGAAGACGCGGACATCGTGGCGCTCGATGTCCGGATGAAAGGTTTCGGGTCGGTGTCGCGCGTTCAGGCACGCAGAGTGGGTGGTCAGATCGACGAGCTCGGAGAGCTGGAACTCGCCGTCCCAGGAAAACACAACGTTCTGAATGCCTTGGCAGCCGTGGCGCTCGGACGCGAGGTCGGTATTGCGTGGAGCCACATTGCATCGGCACTCGCCGGTTTCCACGGCGCTGAGCGTCGCTTCCAAGTGCATGGCGAGGTCAACGGCGTCACCGTGGTCGAGGATTATGGTCACCACCCGACGGAGATCGCTGCCGTCATCGAAGGGGCCAAGCCGGGTACGCGCGGCCGGCTGATCGTGGCTTTTCAGCCCCATCGATTTTCACGCACGCAGGGCTTGATGGGCGAGTTCGGACGGGCCTTCGCGGGTGTCGACGCGCTCGTGCTCACCGACATCTACGCCGCAGGCGAGGATCCGATTCCTGGCGTTGATCTCGACGCGCTCGTACGACAGGTGGGCCGCGAGTTCCTCGGAGATCTCCAGGCGATCGAGTCGCTCGACGATGTGCCGCAGGCGCTCGCGCGAAAGGCGCGCCCAGGCGATCTCATCGTCTTGCTTGGTGCGGGATCGATTGGGTCCATCTGGAAAAGCGTGTTGAGCGCGCTCGAGCGAGGTTCGACGAGCTGATGCCAGTCACTGCGCCAGCGGACAAACGCTTCAGACGTGCGCATCTGAAACCCGGACGTAAACGCGCCGGCTGGATAGCCCTGCGATGGCGACTGATCGCAATGGTGTCGGCGGTGACGCTCGGTGGTTTCGTGGCGCATCGCATGTTCACCGAAGTGCTCGGTCTTCGGACATTTCAGGTGCGACGGATCGTGGTGCACGGCAATCACCGCTTGTCGAACGGCGAAGTGACCTCTTTGCTCGAGGGCCTGCGAGGCGAAAGCCTTCTGGCGGTGAATCTCGAAGATTGGCGGCGCGGCGTCATGAACTCGCCGTGGGTGGCGGATGCGTCCCTTCGCCGCACACTGCCGTCGACGGTCGATGTCACCGTTCAGGAGCGTGCGCCGCTCGGCATCGGCCGAATCAACGGCTCGTTGTACCTGATTGACGAGCGCGGGACCGTCATCGACGAGTACGGCCCGAACTACGCCGATCTCGATTTGCCGATTATCGATGGGCTGTCATTGGTGCCGGGAGACACCAGTCCCGATTTGTCGCGCGCCATGCTGGTGCGCCGTTTGATGGACGCGCTGCGCGCGCGAAACATGGGGGCGCGTGTCTCGCAGATAGACGTGAGCGACGCTCGCAACGCCGTCGTTCTGCTCGATGGCGATCCGACGTCGATTCGCCTCGGCAATGAGCGTTTTGTCGAGCGGCTTCAGGCCTACTTCGACCTGGCGCCCGCGCTTCGCGAGCAGGTGCCGAACATCGACTATGTCGACTTGCGGTTTGACGAACGGGTGTATGTGCGGCCCGCAGGGCGAGAGGCTGTGGAAGCGCCGGTGACCGTCAAGCCCCGAACAAGCCCGCAGAAGCGGGGGAAGGGCACGCAGACGGGGTAGCGGAGGGAAGAGGGAAGAGCACTAAGAAACGAGGGCACATTTGGGAAGCAGAGATCGTTACCTGGTTGGGTTGGACATCGGCACGTCGAAGGTGGCCGCCATCGTGTCGGAAATCATGGATGACGGCAGCCTCGAGATTATCGGCATCGGGATGGCCGAAGCCAAAGGCATTCGTCGCGGCGCCGTGGTGAATCTCGAAGCGGCCGTCGATTCCATCAAGCGTGCGGTCGACGAGGCCGAGCTGATGGCCGGCGTCGAGATCGACTCGGTGTACATCGCCATCTCGGGACCACATATCAAGGGGTTCAATAGCCGCGGCGTGATCGCCGTCGCCGGCAAGAACCGTGAGATCACGCGGGACGATGTGCGCCGCGCCATCGACGCGGCGAAAGCGGTTGCGCTGCCGACAGGGCGTGAAATCCTGCATGTGCTTCCGCAGGATTTCGTCGTTGACGACCAGGACGGGATCGGCGCTCCTGTTGGGATGACAGGCGCTCGCCTCGAGGTGAACGTGCACATCGTCACCGGCGGCACGACAGCCACCCAAAACATCGTGGCCTGCGTGAACCGCGCCGGCATCAGCGTGGCCGATACCGTCATCGAGCAGCTCGCCGCCAGTGAAGCCGTGCTGACGCCCGATGAAAAAGAACTCGGCGTCGCGATTATCGACATCGGCGGCGGCACAACCGACCTCGCCATCTTCGAGCGAGGCAGCCTCTGGCACACGGGCGTGATCGGAATCGGCGGCGATCATTTTACAAATGACATTGCTGTTGGCCTGCGGACGCCGATTCCGGATGCGGAAAAGCTGAAGCGGAAATGCGGATGCGCGCTGTCGTCGCTCGTCGACGAAGACGAAACGATGGACGTGGCAAGCGTCGGCGGCAGAAATCCGCGGCTGATGGCGCGCCGCGTGCTGACCGAAATACTTCAGCCGCGGGCCGAGGAAATCTTCCATCAGGTGTGGGACGAGATCCGACGCGCCGGCTACGAAAAATCCCTGAACTCCGGCATCGTGTTGACAGGAGGAGGCGCGATTCTCGAAGGCATGCCCGAGATCGCCGAGCAGATATTCGATCTGCCCATCAGGCGCGGAAGTCCCGTCGGCGTTGGCGGGCTGGCCGATCACGTGAGCAATCCAGAATTCGCCACGGCCGTCGGTCTCGTGTTGTACGCGCAGCGCAATCACATCGGCGAAGCCGGCCGCATGGTTGGGGCCGGAGCATTCGGACGCGTGGCCGGCCGGCTGCGCGGATTGTTCAAGGAGTTCTTTTGACCGGCCTCCGCAAAGCCACGGCGGGTCTCGCCGAAGCTTCGCGAAGGCAGATTACTTTTGACTTGGAGGCCTCAATGGCACAGATGAGTGAAACCCCAATGCGTCTGAAGCTCGCCGAAGAGTTCCGGGCCGGTGCGCGCATCAAAGTGGTGGGCGTGGGCGGCGGTGGCAGCAATGCGGTGAACCGGATGGTGCAGGTCGGCCTCGAAGGCGTCGAATTCATCGTCTGCAACACCGACGTGCAGGCGCTGAACGGAAACGCGGCGCCGACGAAAATTCAGATCGGCGGAAAACTGACGAAGGGGCTGGGCGCCGGTGCCGACCCGAACGTCGGGCGCGAGGCGGCGCTCGAAGATACCGACCAGTTGATCCAAGCGCTCACAGGCGCCGACATGGTGTTTGTAACGACGGGCCTCGGTGGCGGTACGGGAACCGGCGCGGCTCCCGTCATCGCGAGCCTCGCGTGCGAGCTCGGCGCGTTGACCGTTGCGGTCGTGACCAAGCCGTTCAAGTTCGAAGGGAAAAAGCGGCTCGCTCAGGCCGACCGCGGACTCGCGGCGCTCCGCGAGTGTGTCGACACCATCATCACGATTCCCAATGAGCGACTGCTCTCCATCATCGATCGCTCGACGACGTTGCCTGAAGCGTTTGCAACCGCCGATGACGTATTGCGGCAGGCCATTCAAGGGATCTCGGATCTGATTCTGGTTCCAGGGCTGATCAATCTCGATTTCGCGGACGTAAAGACCATCATGTCGGGCATGGGGATGGCGATGATGGGCACGGGGATCATGTCGGGCGAGAACCGTACGATCGAAGCCGCGAAGGCTGCGATCTCGAGTCCGCTGCTCGAAGGTGCATCGGTGCAGGGCGCGCGAGGCGTCATCATCAACATCACCGGCGGTCACGATCTGTCGCTGATGGAAGTGAACGAGGCGTCGCTCCTGATTCAGGAGGCCGCTCACGAAGATGCCAATATCATCTTCGGCGCTGTTGTCGATCCGAAACTCGACGGCCGCGTGAAGGTAACGGTGATTGCCACGGGCTTCGACCCGGCGGTGAACAGCCATGCGGCGCCGTCGGCAACCCAGACGCCTGTGGATCTGCACCACTACGCCGCGCATCTGAAGGATCGCGCCGAGGCGCCGGCAATGGATCTGGGCCGTATGTCGTTTGGGAGAAGGCCGTCGCCGGATGTCGCGGCACCGACGTCGGCATCGGCAACAGCGAGGCAGCAGGCGGCAACGACCGATCCGGGCGATGTCGATCTCGAGGCACTGTCGGCGTTCGACGTGCCGGCGTTTCTGCGTCGGGAGGGCTAGACAGGTCCCAACCCCTATCAGGGGAAAGGGGCAAGGGGTAAGGGGCAAATGTCCCAAGAGACGCGCGTTCGCTTACCCCTCGTCCCTTACCCCTTTTCCCTTCCTGATACACTAGATATATCCACGGAAGACGAGATCTGCGGCGCCGCAGGCTGAGCAGTCTGCCGCCGGGAAAGTCCTCCCTCAACATCTATGAATTCCTGGCAACTGAAAGAACAGGCCCTCGCCACGCTGGCGAAAGAGGTGGGCTACGTGAGCAAGCCCCACGCGGACAAGCTGCGCGTGGCTCTCGCGTTCCCGAATACCTATTTCGTCGGCATGTCGAACCTGGGCTTTCAGACGGTCTATCAGCTCTTCAACGCGCACGACGACGTGGTATGCGAGCGCATTTGCCTTCCGCCGAAGCAGCAGCTGAAGGAACAACTGTTGTCGAAAACCTCGCTCATCACGCTCGAGTCGCAGTCGCTTGCGCGCGAGTTCGACGTGATCGCGTTTTCCGTCTCGTTCGAATGGGATTACACGAACATTCTGACAATGCTCAGGCTGGCGGGCGTGCCGATTCATGCATCGAAGCGCACGGCGCGCGATCCGCTGGTGGTGATTGGCGGGGCGATTACGTTCGTGAATCCTGAGCCGCTGGCGCCATTCGTCGACGTGATTGCCGCGGGCGAAGGCGAAGAGCTGGTGCCTGGCCTGCTGGATGCGTTTCGCGAGGGCGGCAGCCGCCAGGATTTGCTGAAAAATCTCGCTGGCAAACGTGGGTTTTACATTCCATCTTTTTACGACGTCGAGTACAAAGCCGATCGCACCATCGAGCGATTCGTGCCGAAACCAGGCACGAACGCCCCGGCTGTGGTGAAGAAGGCCGCCTTGTCGACCACTGCCACGGTTGACCCGCCGTGCACGCGCATTTTCACGCCCGACACCGAATTCGGTTCGCGGTTCCTCGTCGAGGTGGTCCGCGGGTGCGCCAACCTCTGCCGGTTCTGCTGGGCCGGCTACAACTATTTGCCGGTGCGCGCGTTTCCGGCCGATCGCATTCTGGAGCGCGCGAGAGAAGCCCGGACGCACTCGAGTCACGCCGGCCTGGTGTCGATCGCGCTCTGCGATCATCCGGAGATCGAGCGAATCCTGATCGGCCTCGCCCAGATGGGTTATTCGATTAGCCCAGCGTCGCTTCGCCTGGACGACCTGACACCGACCATCGTCCGCCTGCTTCGCGAGAGCGGCGAAAAAACGCTGACGATTGCACCCGAGACAGGATCCGATCGCCTGCGCCGCGTCATTAATAAGACGGTAACGAACGACGAAATTCTCGATCGCGCCGAGCTGATTTTCTCGAGCGGCATCGAGAACCTGAAGCTCTATTACATGATCGGATTGCCCACCGAGACAGACGCCGACCTCGTGGCCATTCGCGACCTGACGCTGCAGATGCGCGACATCATGCTGAAGCATGCGAAAGGCAAGGGGCAGATCGGCCGCATCATCGGCAGCGTTAACCCGCTGGTGCCGAAACCGTCGACGACCTATCAATGGCTGCCGATGGAAGATCCCGACGTGATCGAAGCGAAGGTCAAACGCCTTCGAGCGCTGACCTCGGATATCGATAACGTGTTCTTTAATATCAAGTCCGAGCGTCATTCGTTTTACCAGGCGCTGCTGTCGCTGGGCGATCGGCGCGTCGCTCCTGTGATCGAGGCTGCCGAAGCCAACGGCGGGGACTGGCGCAAGGCCGTCGCCGACACCGGCGTTGACGCCGACTTCTACGTATTCCGCGATAAAACCACCGACTCGGTACTGCCGTGGAGCATCATCGACGGCGGTATGAAGGAAGCGTTCTTCCGCAGCGAGCTCGACAAGAGCTTGCGCGAGGAATGGACGCTCCCCCCAAAACGCCAGGCCGAAAACGCGCGCCTGCTGCCGGTTCTTTAGTCTCGACCGCCGTAGCCGCGCTCGCGGCGAGGCGGTTATTCCGCTATCGCGAGGCGCTCCTCGTGCTCCTGGTACGCCTGTAGGATGAGATCGCGCACGCGATCCTGCGACGTCGCATCGGTCACGGGCCGGAGCAGCGCGAAGCTGCGGCGCTCGCCGTTGACTGAGTACTGACGGGCCGGGAACGTGACGTTCCGGCCGTTACCGCTTCGCCGTTCCCAGACAGCGAATCCGACCAGTTTGAGGCCCTGGAGATAGCCATCCTCGAAGTGGAGTTCTGCTTCCGCGAGCTTTCCGGGAGGGGTGCCTTTGTCGTTCGGGGTGATCTTCACGGTCATGGTGTGCTCCTTGTGTTGGATCACACTGGCAAGCGCGATGCCCGACTGCGACCGCAGGCCGCGTCGAGGAAATGTGTTGACGGGGAAGGACTTCTGCGACGGCGCTGCGACGAGCGCCTGGGCGCGGGCCGCAAGCACGCCGCCCATGACAACCAGCGTTACGTGCCGAGCAGCATCACCTGGGCGATGGCCAGTGTTTGCGAGTGAGTTATGGTGAGAAGCGAGCCGCCGGCCTTCATCCGCTCGAAGCGGCGGGCGGCGCCCCCATGAAACCGTAATTGCGGTGGACCGCTCACGCGCACGACCTCGATGTCGCGCCACAGCACGCCCTGCGAGTGACCCGTGCCGAGCGCCTTCATCGCTGCTTCCTTCGCCGCGAAACGACCGGCGAGATGGGGCGCAGGATTTCGACGGCGTGTCGCGTAGGCGATCTCGCCTTCGGTGAAGACCCGGCGCAGAAACCTGTCGCCGAATCGCGCTACGGCAGCTTCAATCCGATCAATTTCGGTGGCATCCAACCCGATGCCGATAATATTCATCGACGTCTATGATCCTGCCCAAGCCTACCGGTGTGTTCGAGTGGACGCAAGAGTCGTGGGGACCAGCGCTTCGCTGTACCCCGTTGTCGACGGCCGCCGACCATTGTTTCAGTGCCTGGCCGTTTGGCATCTCCGCCGGCCGCCCAGACGACGCGGCAGGCTACGTGGCGCTGGCACGCGCATTACATCTACCTGGCGCGAGGCCCGAGCAAGTGGTTCGCCTTCGGCAGGTGCATTGTGCGGGCGTATTCGAGGCCTTGGGCCCGGTCATCTCAGATAAGCCATATGCCGACCCACCAGAAGCAGACATCGCGGTCAGCCGCGATCCAACGCGTATCCTGACTGTCCGCGCCGCCGATTGCGTACCTGTGCTGCTCGCCGATCGCGTGACCGGCGCCGTCTCGGCGATTCATGCGGGATGGCGGGGAACAGCGGCGGGAGCGGTGCTGACGGCGGTGCAAGCATTATGTGAGAAGTTCGGCACCGAGCCCACCAACATCATCGCGGCTGTGGGACCATCAATCGGCCCCTGCTGTTACACCGTTGGCGAAGAGCTGGTGCACCAGTTCAGTTCGCACCCGGACGCGACACGGTGGTTCCATCGCAGCGACGATCTACGTCTGGATCTGTGGCAGGCGACCCACGATCAGCTGCGACGAGCCGGCTTGTCGCCCGACGACATCCACATCAGCGAGCTATGCACCTTTGATCATGCCGGCGTCTTTCCGTCTTACAGACGGGATGGACGGGCCGCAGGACGCCTCGTGGCGGCAATTCGCGCGAACGCGCAGCCTAAAAGCGGGCGCGATACGACGCCTTGAAGAAGAATGCGCGAGCCGTGGCGTGGTACGTCTCCACGGTTTCGGTTCCGTAGAGCGAGCCGTAGCCGGCGTGGACCACGGTGCCTGGTGTCAGCTCGTACGACGCAAGGAAATCTGTGAGCACGCGCTCACGCGACGAATCGAACTGAGACACGGCCCTCACGAAAAACCGCGGGCTGAACTGGTACGTGTTGCGCAAGATGACAATATGCACACGATACACGTTCAATCCCGTGCGGCGATTGCTGAACGTCACATAGCTGTACGACGTGTGACTGTTTATCTTGGCATTCGGTTGGAGCCCAACGCGCACGCTCGTGGATCGCCGGTAGCCTTGAAATGGTGCGTCCGCGTCGTAGAAGATCCCCGGGCCGTTGTGCGTGGCGGCGTTGAGTTCGAGCCAACGCGTCATCTGCACGCCGCCATCGACGGTCATTGTGCCGATGTCGAACCGGTGCCCCGCGAATGTCTCGTGACCGCGGCTGTAGTCGAGCCGCAGACTGCCGTCGCGAGTGAGGTTGAAACGTACGGCGGACAGATACGACGCCTCCGTTCCGCCTTGTACCCGGTCCTTTCCCCCTGACACCCAGAAAAACGGATTAATGCGTTTGATCCATCGAAACCTGGGGTTGGATGGATAGAGATTCAGATCTTGATATTGCCACGCGCGTGTCAGGCCCACGCGGTTGATGAATGCCGTGTCCATTTGAAAGCCGCGATCGTAGTGCTCCAGCTGACCGGCGATCGTGTATCTGCGCGTTCCGTACTCGTAGCTCGTTTGCGCCCCCGTACCGCTACGGTGGGCGCCCGTCGTCGATTGCGAGTGCGACGAGAGGAGGGATCCGTTCGCCTGAAAATGATCCCCTCTCCTGAACGCGACATCGCCGCCCGCCACACGGTTGTGCGCGGCGCCGTACTCGGTGTCGCTCAAGAGCAGTCCCGCGTACTGTCCGTGTCCGAAGTTCAGCACTTCGCGACCAATGGTAAACACCCTCTGCCGTTCGCCCGCGGGCGACGCGTCGGCAGAGGACAGCACGCCGAACGTGTGTTTGCCCGCAGTGCCGGTCAGCTTGACACCGACGCTTGGATCGATGATGTGCCGCGTATGCACCGCCGTGCGCATCGTCGAATCTCCCCCGGTGCCGGCGAGATTGAAGAGTCCGAGCCCTTCCATGAAAAACGGCCGCTTCTCGCTGAAGAACACAGGGAACCGCTGGTTCACCTCGACCTCGAACTGGTCGCTTTCCACCTGACTGAAGTCGGGATTCGCTGTCGCATCAAGCGTGATCGCCGACGTGAGTCCGTATTTCACGCTTACGCCGGCGTCGCCCTTCGAGCGCACGCCGTTCCAGATTGAAGGCGTCTCGCGTGATTGATTGCTCGAAAAAGTTGCGCTTGGGATGACTTCGAGCAGTCGTCGCGAATGAAGTTCGTCGAACGCGACCGATCCGTTCGACTCGAACACCCACTTGCCCGGCGGCATCTCCGGCCAAGACGCCGACACACCCGTTCGACTCAGCCGACGCCAGAACAGTACGCCCATGCGGAGATCTGTGCCGCTGCGGAAACGGATATTCTCGAGCGGGACGCGAATCTCTGCCGACCATCCATCCCCATTCACATGTCCAGCGCTTTGCCAGACCCAATCGGGCGCGAAATCCTCACCGTTGCTCCCGCTCTGGAGCGCATCCATCTGAATGCCATGCGGGTTCACGAACAGGTGATACGCGAGCTGGCCCGCGCGGCTGGAATCGAGACTGAGTCCAACCCAATCGTCGGAAAAGACCGCATCACGACGGCTGATCGTTGTCCGAATCTTTTCAGGCTGGCTGTCGAGACAACGAAACGCAAAATAAATCGCCTCGTCGTCGAAGGCGATCCACACCTGCGTCGCTTCGGCTGCCGCTTCGCCTCGCATCGGGTTGTAGGACTTCCATGTGCCGAGCGGCAACGGGTCAGACGACCATGCATCGTCGTCCAGGACGCCGTCGATCTTTGGCGGTGAAGAAACGCGCCGCGCATGAAGCTCCTGAGCCGGATCGCCTTGTGCCGCCGCGGGCGATGCGATCAGCCCGGCGGCAAGGCACACCACGAGGGTTGTAGGACAGTTGATGGTCACCGGGTGGCTCCCCGCTGTATACGCGGCTGAAAGGCAGCGGGTTTCACTGGATTGCTTAGACGATGTTCGGGTGGGGACAGTTGGCTGTAGTCTCTTGCAACCTTTCCCGGGTGTCCCACGTAAAGAAGGAGAAGGTTGGCAGCCACAGACGTCGAGCTCGTTCGTGGGGCGCTCAATGGGTCCGAGCATGCATATCGCGACATCGTCCTCCGTTATCAAAGGCCGGTGTTCGGGCTCATTGCCCGCGTGGTTCGAAATTCTGGACGTGCCGAGGAGCTCGCGCAGGACACCTTCGTGAAGGCCTTTCGCGCCCTTCACACCTACGACATGACGCGGAAATTTTCCGCCTGGCTCCTTACCATTGCGCATCACGTTGCCATCGATGAGGTTCGCAAAGGGGCGCTTCCGACCGTCTCGCTCGACGATCTGACCGGTCCCGACGCGCCGCCGATCGAAATCGTGGACCGCAAAAGTGCGACGCCGGCAATGCTCGCCGAGCGCGCGGAGCTTGCGGCGGCCCTGAAGGCGGCCATCGGCAACTTGCGTCCCGAATATCGTGAGATCGTGAACCTGAGATACGAGCAGGAGCTCGAGTACGACGAGATCGCAGACATTACCGGATTGCCGCTCGGCACGGTAAAGAGCTCGCTCTTTCGCGCGCGAAAAGAGTTGGCGGTTGAGATGGAGGCCATGGGTTGGAAATGAAACGGCCGCCCGAAGACGACTTGGACGCACGGCTGAACGAGCTGTTCCGCTCGGTTGAACAACCCGAGCCGTCGCCCGGCTTCGCCTTGCGCACGATAAACGCGGTGCGCGTCGCGCCGCTGCCGCCAGGCCGGCAGCCGCTCCGTCACCCGTGGGTTGCGCCACTCGGATGGGCCGCGCTCATCGGCGCAGCAGCGGCCGTCGCCGCCCTCATCGTCAGCCAGCCGCTCGCGGCCAAGGCGTTCGCCTCGGCGCTGGGCTTCACGCTGCGTGCAACCGCGCAGCTTGTGGATTTCATCCACGCCGGGCTGGCGGTGTCCGAGTTGTTCACGACTGTTGGTAATGCCGTTGCACGAGCGGCAGCGACGAGGGAAGGCGCCATGGCGTTGATCATGACAGCCACTGTCGCAGGCACGTCGCTCCTGGCGCTGCAGCGGCTGCTCTTTTCCGAAAAGGAGGTTCCACAATGGCAAGAGCTTTCATAGCGGCATTCCTGCTGGGGGTACTGGCGGCGTCGCCGGCTGCGCAAGGTGGAGGAAGTGGCGGCGATCTGAAAGCGCTACGTTCGCGACTCGAGCAGCGATTCCAGATTCTGCCGCTCGCCAACGGCGTGGTCCTGACGCCGCGCTTCAAGGACGCGATCCGATCCATCGAAGTGACCGATGGATCCATCGCCATCGACGGCACGTCGGTGACTGGGGCGGAGCTGCGTCAGAAGCTGGGCGCCGACGCCGATCTGGTTCTGCAACTGTCGTATCTCGATTCCGCCGCGCGACGCGTCCTTGCGGGCGTTCAGGGGGCGCCCTCGTTGCCGGCCGCGGATTCTACGGCGTCTACGCCGGGACCTCCGGCAGCTGCGAGTGAACGCTCGGCCGATCGTCCCGAGCGGCCAAAGCGCAGGGACGATGTCGTTCGAGTCGGTGGGAGCGTGACGGTGGCGCGTGATGAGCACGTGACAGGCGATGTCGTCGCCATTGGCGGAAGCGTCAACATCGACGGTCAGGTTGATGGTGATGTCGTTGCGGTTGGCGGATCCGCGAATCTCGGACCGACGGCCGACATCCGGGGCGATCTCGTCGTGGTTGGCGGTGCACTCCATCAGGATCCGAACGCGACGATTAGTGGGCAAGTGCATATCGGCTTTGATGATTTTCCCTTGGGCGGCGACTGGGGGCACCGTCGCGCCTGGCGCGGGTGGTCGCCGTTTGCCGGCATGCGTCCGATCGCACAATTCATGGGGACCATCGTGCGGGTCGGCCTGCTGATGTTGTTTGCGGGTCTGGTGCTGTTTGTTGCGAAGACACCGGTCGAGCAGGTTGCCGAAAGGGCCGCTGCGGAGCCTCTGAAGTCGTGGGCCGTCGGTCTTCTGGCCGAGGTTCTGTTTGTGCCCGTTTTCACGCTCACGGCGTTCATTCTCGCGGTCTCGATCATCGGCATTCCTGTGCTGCTGCTGCTGATTCCAGTGGCGATTGTCGGCGCCATCGTGATCTTCCTGGTCGGGTTCACCGGCGTCGCCTACCACCTTGGCCGCTTGCTGCAAGATCGCGTCGATCACTTGCGCGCGCGTCCATATGCGGCGACGGTTGCGGGCATCGTGCTCATCGTGTCGCCGCTGCTGCTGGGTCGTCTCGTCGGATTGACCGGAGAGATGCGATTTGTCGTCGGCTTACTCGTCGGTATTGGTGTGGTTATCGAGTACATCGCGTGGACGACGGGCCTCGGTGCCGTGGCGCTCGTGCGATTTGCAAAACCAGCGCGGCCGCCGGTTGCGGTAATGCCGCCTGCACCTGCCGGCACGTAGTCATCTAAGGATAGTGTGAACGAGGCTTGCGGGAGACTCCCATGCGACGGTGCTTATGGGAGTTTCGCTTAGCCGCAACGAGACGTCGACGAGATCTACCGTAAGCTGACGATTTCACTATGATTCAATGCCCGTCCTCGCACGTATGTTCGCTCGAACCCTCCCAATGAAGCAATTGATCCGGATCGTGCCGATCAGCTTTCCATGTGAGGCGGTTCGGGAGTAACTTATGAACTCAACAAACGAGGGGAAACCGTGAAAAAGACTGCTTGCCGGATTCTTCTATCGGTCACTCTCGGGGCGATGGTGTTGCCGGCGACGGGCTCAGCGCAGCGCGGCGGCGGCCCGTTTGAGGGCGTTAGGTCCGTCTCGGTTCGCGGCAACAAGGAAATCGCGAGCGAAGCGGCGAACATTCTCGGATGGCGCGCCGGGATTGCTGTTGACTCGATCGGGGCGGCGAGCTTTTCCGACGCCGCCGCCAAAGCCGACGCAGCCGGCGCCGGCTATGTCTTAGGCTCCTTGAAGACGCTCGATTACAACATGGCCGGCGCCGATGTGGCGAAAGCAAAAAACCGCCTGGCCGAATTGCGGCTGCGCATGCCGGTGTACGACGCCGGCGCCATCCCCGCAGACGCTGGCGCGCGGCGTAAGCTGTTCAACCTCGCCAAGGCGCTCGGTTCAGACACGATCGTCGGCTCGTCCGATGCTGCCGCGCTCGCCGATCTCGAGAAGCTCGCGACTGAGAACGGCGTCAAAATCGCGTTGACGGGAATGACTGCCGCCGCGCTGCAGGGTCGCAGTGACAACCTCGGGGCCGCCGTCGAGACGCCAGAGCAGGCCACGGCGGCGAAGGGTCGCGTGCTCGTCGCGACGTTGAGGAGCGCCAATACGATGGCGACACTGCTGGCGGCACTCAGTCAGCAGGAACCGCCTGCGACCGTGCCGTGGCCCCCCGCCTGCGCGGATTGTGCGGGCCCGATGACGCCGGTGAAGCCGACATTCATCGCGATCAACGTCAGCGGCGGCGATACAGCACTAACGCAGGCGATCGACGCGTTCGCGAAAGCCGTGCAGCCGATTGAAGGCGCGCGCATCAATCAGATTTCCAAAAACACACCGATCACAAGTACCGACAGCGTGCCGGTGCTCGACCGGCTGATGATTCAGGCGACCGTTCAACGCCTCGCCGCGGCGCCGCCGAAGCAGCCAAGAAAGCTGCTGGTGATCGATCTGTGCCCGCAGGGCGGCTTCTATCACCGCACGATCGCGCACGGGAATCTCTGGATTGAGCAAGCCGCCAAGCAGACAAAGGCGTTCACGCCCACGTTCAGCAACGATCTCGACAACCTGAAATATCCGAAGATTAAGGAATACGATGCGATCTTCCTTAACAGCATCGTTGGGCCGGTCTTTGCCGATCCAGAAGTGACTGCCGGCCTCATGCGCTTCGTTCGCGAGGGCGGCGGGGTCGCCGGCATACATGGATCGACCTACGCGTCGCAGGATGTGCCGGCGTTTGGCGAGATGATGGGCGCGACTGCGGGACCGCATCGGATCGAATCGAGCGTGCTGAAAGTCGAAGATCCGAGCAGCCCACTCACGAGGCAGTTTTCCGGGCCCGATTACGGCAGCGTCGACGAGCACTATCACTTCCCGGCGACGACGCCGTATACGCGAGAGAAGCTGCACGTGCTGCTGAGCATCGACAACGCAAAATCCGACATGACGGAATGGAAGGGGATTCGCCCCGACGAAGATTACGCGATGGCGTGGATCCGCAGCTACGGTCAGGGCAGGGTGTTCACGACGGTGTTAGGGCACACGGCGCAGCTTCTCGCCACACCGGAGCTGTCGCAGATGGTGTTCGCGGGCACTCAGTACGCGCTCGGCGATCTCGCCGCCGACGCGACGCCGAGCGCGAAAATCGTGATGAAGAAATAGCCTTCACGATGTCGGCACGTCGAAGAAGTCGACAATTCCGGTTTCAAGCGAGTATTCGGCGCCGACGACGAGCAAGCCGTCGGTGTGGATGAGCCCCTCGAGAACGTCGGAGCCATGCCGCAACCCATCGACAGACACTTCGATGTTCGCTCTGACCGCCTCACGAAGTAATTGATCGGGATCGTGCCCGCTTCGCAGGGCGACCAGACTTTCCACCGCGGGCTGAATGCGACTGACAATCGAATGAAGATTTTTTGATTGGTCCTGAGACGGCCTCGCAAGTTCCTCGAGGGTCGCGATCACGGCGCCACAATTCGAATGGCCCAGGACCACGACCAGCCGCGTGCCGAACCGCTCCGCCGCAAACTCGACGCTCCCAATTTGCGACGGTGCGACGATGTTGCCTGCCACGCGGATCACGAACAGGTCACCCAGCCCCTGGTCGAAGACGATCTCTGCGGGGACACGCGAATCCGAGCATCCGAGAATGACGGCGAAGGGCTCTTGGCCGGCCGTCAACTCACTGCGGCGTGCGCGACTCGCGGGCGTGGCCTGGCTTCGGACCTCCGAGGCAAACCGGCGATTACCGTCACGCAGCCGTTCGAGGGCTTCACGGGCCGCGATCATGAACGCGCGGTCCCCTCGTCCATCGCCAGGTTCGCGAGCCGATCGGCGTCCTTGTTCTGCTCGCGCCGCACGTGCTCGAAGACGATGCGGTCGAGCGCTTTCGCCATCGCGCTTGCTTCCTGATACAGCGGCTGCAAGCCCGCATTTTTGACGCGGTACTCGCCCTTCATTTGTTTCACGAGCAGCTCAGAGTCGGACTTGACGCGAAGTGTGCGGTGTCCGTTCGCTTGCGCGTAGCGCAAGGCCGCAAGCAAGCCGTTGTATTCCGCAACATTATTCGTGGCGCTGCCGAGAAAGCCGTTGAACTCCTCGATCAGCGCGCCCATCTCGTCCTCGATGCGCACTCCGTAGCCGGCGGGGCCGGGGTTTCCCCTGGCGCCGCCGTCGATGTAGGCGACGATCATCGGTTATTCCTCGGCGGGAACAGCAGGCTGCGTGGCTTGCGGTTGAGCTGGCGCGTGTTCGCCGGCGAAGTACAGGATTCTGCGGCAGCTATCGCATTGGATGATCGATTCGTTCTTGCGGACTTCGTTGAAGACCTGCGGCCGGAGACGCACGTGACAGATCGTGCACAAGCCATTGCGGGCTTCTGCGACGGCGACGCCCTTGCGCCCTTTGGCGGTCGCTTCGAAGATGGCGAGGGCCGTGCGATCGATGTGCGCCACAAGCGCCGTGCGCGCAGCCGTCGTCGCGTCCATCTCGGCCTGAAGCTGTACAACTTCCTTCTCAATCAGGGCGCGCTCAGCGGCGATTTCTTTTTCCGCCACCTTGAGCTCGGCCTCGCGTTTTTTCAGCTCGGCGGTCAATTCGTCGGACTCCAGCATGATCTCGAGAATGCGGTCCTCGCGCGCCTTGATGTCGTTCTGCGCGGCCTCGATTTCGTGCAGCATCGCCGTATATTCGCGGTTGGTCTTGACCTCGAGCAACTGGTCCTTGTATTTCGCCAGGCGTGTCTGCACGGTCGAGACTTCCTTTTCGTCGGCGCGCCGCTTCTCTTGGGCGGCCGCAAGCCTCGCTTTCACGCTGGTGACCAGGTCGCGGCCCTGTTGAAGCCTGGCGTCGAGCGCCTGCGTCCGGTCGGGGTGGTCGGCAATCTTCCGTCGCGCGTCGTCGGCGGCCGTCTCGAGTTGCTGCAGGCGGATCAGTTTTTCCAAATCAGGATTCATAGCAGACTGGGCCACTAACAAAAAAAGCCCCGCAGGGGGGCTTCGCAGAAACTAGAAACTAAATACTGGAAACGAGAAAGTAAGTGTTGATGTTTCCCGCTTACTTTCATGTTTCCAGTTTTTAGTTTCAACTTAGGAGCATTCATAAAGTAAGTGGGCCCACCAGGATTCGAACCTGGGACAGGCCGGTTATGAGCCGGCGGCTCTGACCGCTGAGCTATAGGCCCGAAACATCGCGCGATTGGGTGATTGGTGATTGGTGATTGGGGATAGTGTGGCTGATTGAGCAATCTTCCACAACTCACCCAATCCCCTATCGCCCAATCACCGATCCTAGCTCGTCCGTCCTTCCAAGAACGCCCGCAGCTTGCGGCTCCGCGACGGATGCCGCAGCTTGCGCAGCGCCTTCGCCTCGATCTGGCGGATGCGCTCGCGGGTCACCGCGAAGTTCTGGCCGACTTCTTCGAGGGTGTGCTCGCTGCCGTCGCCTACGCCGAACCGCATCTTGATGACGCGCTCCTCGCGCGGCGTCAGCGTTTTCAGCACCGATTCGGTCTGTTCCTTCAGGTTCAGGTTGATCACGGCTTCGGCCGGGGAGACCACCTGGCGATCTTCGATGAAGTCGCCAAGATGCGAATCTTCCTCCTCGCCAATCGGCGTCTCGAGCGAAATCGGCTCTTGCGCGATCTTCAGCACCTTCCGGACTTTCGAGACCGGAATGTCCATCCGCTTGGCGATTTCTTCCGACGTCGGCTCGCGGCCAAGCTCCTGCACCAGCGCCCGCGAGGTGCGGATGAGCTTGTTGATCGTCTCGATCATGTGCACCGGAATGCGGATCGTCCGCGCCTGGTCCGCGATGGCGCGGGTAATCGCCTGGCGAATCCACCACGTGGCGTACGTCGAGAACTTGTACCCGCGGCGATACTCGAACTTGTCGACCGCTTTCATGAGGCCGATGTTGCCTTCCTGAATGAGGTCGAGGAACTGCAGCCCGCGATTGGTGTACTTCTTGGCGATCGAGACGACGAGGCGCAGGTTGGCTTCGACGAGCTCTTTCTTCGCCTGCTCGGCCTGCACTTCGCCTTTGTAGATCGTATCGAGGGTCGCCCGCAGGTGCTCGGTCGACTGCTCGAGCTCGTCGGTGCGCAGCTTCACGGCCGCCTTCAATTCCTTGACGCGCCGGAGCATGTTCTTCTTGTCTTCTTCCTTCAGCTTGATCGGCTTCTTGCCCTTCGGATTCATCTGCCGCTCGAGGCTCTCGGCCTCGCGCTCGATCTTCCGGACCGACTCGACTTCGTCCTTAATCTGTTCGATGAGGCGGCGCTTCACCAGCTCGGTGAACTCGACTTCACGGATCAGCTGCGACAGCCCGACCTGCGCGCGCATGACGGCCCAGCGGGCGCGGCGGTACTTGCGCTTTTCGCGGGTCGTCGTCCCTTTGGCGGTTTCGTTCAGCTTCTCTTCGAGCTTCTGCACGATCGCGCGCTGTTTGCGGATGGCGTCGATCTGCTTCAGGACTTCCTTGGCGCGCTCGTCCACGCGCTCGTCGGTGATCTCGTCATCCTGGAAGATGACGAGCTCGCGAATCGTGCGGGTGCCGGCCTTCAGCTGATCGCCCATGGCGATAATCATCTTGGCCACGGTCGGCGTGCGGGAGATCGACTTGATGACGGCGAGCTTGCCGCGCTCGATGCGCCGCGCGATCTCGACTTCGCCTTCGCGCGTCAGCAGGGGAACGGTGCCCATCTCGCGCAGGTACATGCGGACGGGATCGTTCGTCTTATCCAGCGCGCCGGGCGTGAGATCCAATTCCATCTCCTCGCTGCCCTCGGCGGTCCGGTCGAACTGTTTCTCCTGGAGATACGTTTTCTCGGAATCGACGACTTCGATGCCCGCGCTGCCAAACGTATTAAACAGGTCGTCGAGCTCGTCCGACGAGGTAATCTCGGCGGGCAGCAGCTCGTTGACTTCGTCGTACAGCAGATAGCCCTTTTCTTTTCCGATGGAAATCAACTGCCGTACTTCGTCGTATTTTTCTTCAATCGACAAGCGTTCCTCCTACCTTGCTCGGAACCGAAACCGAACCCATTATGATAATCCTAGTGAACCGTCCGTGACAATTGCTCCAGTTCGCGCGCGAGCGCCAGTTTTTTCTCGAGGATGTCTGAGTCGGCTTGCTCGCCCGCTTCCTGCAGTCGTCGAATTTCGCGCTGAATGCCGGCGAATTCGCGCTCGGCTCTCAGCTGTTGGAGTTCCCGCACGCAGCTCTCGGCGGGCCATGGAGCGGTCGGGTCCGCGGCAATGCGCGTGACGAGCTCCGCCTCTAGTGCATTTAGACGCTCGAGCAGGGCAGAAGGCAACACGCCGGGCGGTCGGCCCGCAAGGTTTTTGGCTTCTGCCAGGATTCGGCGCGTAGGTAAACCCTCTAAGTCATTATCCTGCAAACCGTTGAGCGCCGTCATCCCTGTTTCTGGCTCATGAAACAAGGCCCAGATGAGGCCCTTCTCGGCACGCTTGACCTCCCCGAAACTGGGAATTTGCCGGGCATCCAGCTCGGGACGCCTCTGAACGGCGGCCTTCCGGACCTCCGCCCGCACCACCTCTTCTGTAATACGGGCTTTATGGGCGAGCCGATCGCCGAATTGGTCGCGCGCCGCCGGGTCGGGAATTCTCGCGGCCACCGTCAGCATGGCGGTAAGGAACTGGCGGCGTCCCTCATCATTATTTAGATCGTGAACCGCCGCCGAGCGGTCCAGCAAATATTCGAGATAGGGTCGTGACGTTTTCAGCAGCTCGACGTACGCCTCGCGCCCTCTCTTCTGGACGAAGTTGTCGGGGTCTTGACCGGAAGGAAGAATGGCGACGTTCACCTCGAATCCTTCCTGGACGAGCAGCTCGCACGACCTCGCGGCGGCACCCTGGCCAGCCGCATCGGGATCGAAGCTGAGGATCACCTTTGACGTAAAGCGCCGCAGGAGCTGCGCCTGCGACGAGGTAAGCGCTGTCCCGGAAGATGCCACGATCGGGGCAATGCCCGCCTGCACCAGCTGCGCGAAGTCGAAGTAGCCTTCGACCATGACCGCGTAACCCAGCCGCGAGATGTCTTTCTTGGTCAGATGCAGTCCGTACAGCGTTCGGCCTTTGGTGTAGATGAAGGTCTCCGGCGAATTCAGGTACTTCGGCTGCTGGTCAGGTTCCATCGCTCGACCGCCGAACGCGACGATCGAGCCTGCGTCGCGTGCGATCGGGATCATGAGCCGGCCGCGAAAGCGATCGATGGTCTGTCCGTTGTCGCGCTCGACAGCCAGGCCGCTGCGTATGAGCAGCGGCAGCGCAAATCCTTCTTTGATGAGCGTGGTCTTGAGGCCTTCATAGGAAGGCGGCGCGTATCCCATCCCCAACTTCTTGATCGTCTCGTTGGTGATGCCGCGGGTCTTCAGGAGTTGCTGCGCTTTTCTTCCGATGGGTGCGGCCAACTGCGCCTTGAAGTACTCGGCCGCGCGCTCGTGGACCTTCAACAGCGACTCGCGCTCGGCGGCGTCGGCGTGCGACTCGCGGCCGCCGACCTGTTCGGGAATAGGGATGCCGAACTTCGATGCGAGATGCCGCACCGCGTCCTGGAACCCCATCCGTTCCTGAAGCTCGAGAAACTTGAACACGTCGCCGCCCACGCCGCAGCCGAAGCAGTGAAAAAATCCCTTATCGCGGTTGACATGAAACGACGGTGTTTTCTCGGAATGGAACGGGCACAGGCCTTTGTAGGTGGCGCCCGTTTTCTTCAGCGTGACGTACTCCTGCACAACTTGGACGATGTCGGCCTGCATGCGCAGGTCGTCAATGAAGGATTGCGGGAACGGCATTAATTTCGTTCAGCTTGGACGCAAAGGCGCAGGGGCGCAACGTGTAAAAACATCGATACGTCAGAAGGCGCCCTCAATCTTTCAATTCGGCAATCGTCACGCCTCCACCGCCTTCTTCGGGCGACGCCGTACGCACGTGCGTCACGAGCGGGTGCTTGTGCAGGTAATCAAAAACCGCCTCCCTCAGGCGGCCCGTGCCGAAACCGTGAATCAATCGCAGCGTGCGCTGCTCGCCGAGCAGGCTTTCGTCGAGGAATTTTTCCATACGATCGATGGCCTGATCGACGGTGTTCCCGACAAGCAGCAACTCGCCAGATCCCGATGAACCCTCGCGCGGCTGCAGCTGAACGCTGACACGAACCGGCGCCGGCTCAGCTCTCGACGGCACGTCGAGGACGCGCAGCTCCCCGGTGTGTGCGCGGAATCGTTTGCCGCGCACCTCGACTTCGGCATCGCGATCGTGAATCAAGACAACCGTGCCTTCGACACCGAGGCCGGGGATCGTCACGCGATCGCCCACGACCGCGAGCCGCGAATTATGCGGCGCGGGTGCTGGTATCTCGTCCTTCCGGAATTTCTCGACAAGGGCGTCGATCGCCGCCCGCGCGTCGCCGCGTAAGCGGCCGGTATCGCCCGTTGACGGCATCGCGTCGGCGGGACGCTTCGACGCTTGTTCGGCGACCGCTGCCGCTTGCTTGCGTAGATCGCCGACCACCGCGTCGATTTCGGATCGGGCTTCGCGCAGCCGCTCATCGAGCTTCTCGTTCAGCTTCTGCTTGAAGGTGTCTTCCCGCTGCCGCAGCGCGTCCTCGCGCGATCGGGCGCGCACGTCGGCTTCCGTCAAGGCTTCGCGCTCGCGTTTCACGAGCCGCCGCTCGTGCTCGAGCGCGCGGAGGTCGGTGTCGACTTTGGCGAGGTGGTCTGCCAGCTGCGCTTCGCGCGCCGACAGGTTCTTCCGCGCCGCATCGATGATGCTGGGATTCATTCCCAACCGCCCCGCCATTTCGAGCGCCAGGCTTCGGCCTGGCGAACCGTATTGAATGCGATAGGTCGGCTCGAACGTATCCGGCGTGAAACCGAATCCTGCGGCGGTCACCCCGGCGGTCGTCGCCGCGTACGTCTTCAGCGCGTCGTAATGGGTCGTGGAGATCACGGTGGCACCCCGCGATCGGAAGTGCTCGATGATGGCCACGCCGAGCGCGCCTCCCTCGAGCGGATCGGTGCCGGCGCCCAGCTCGTCGAGCAGCACCAGCGCCGGAAGCGCGAGCGAGCGATCCATTGATGCGATGTTCGTGATGTGCCAGGAGAACGTGCTGAGGCTCGCCGCGATCGACTGCTCGTCGCCGATATCGGCAAAAATCGTGCGAAACACGGGCAAGCGCGCCTCCGCGGCCGGCACGAACAATCCCGCTTGCGCCATCACGGCCGACAACCCTGCCGTTTTCAGGGCGACCGTCTTTCCACCGGTATTCGGTCCCGTAATTAAGAGCACAGTCGTCGGCGGAATCACCAGCACGTCGACGGGAACGGGATCGCGCGACGGCCTGTCCCGGTCGGGATCCTCGAGGCGCGACACGACCGCCGGAATCAGCAGCGGGTGACGCGCCCCGCGTAGCTCGAGTCGGCCATCGGTCGACAGCGTCGGCGCGACACCCGAAATCAACTGCGAGAACCTCGCCTTTGCCTGAATGATGTCGAGCTCGGTGGCCGCGTCGAGCGCCTGCCGCAGCTCGACAGGGCGCGAGCGGAAGCCATCTGTGAGCGCGCGAAGAATTCGATAGACCTCTTCGCGCTCCTGCTGCTCGATCGCGACGATGTCGTTGTTAATCTCGACAGTGCTAAGCGGTTCGAGATACAAGCTTGCGCCGCTGCCAGAACTGCCGTGAATGATGCCCGGAATCGCGGTGCGATGCTCGGCTTTCACGACGAGCACGTAGCGGCCGTCGCGATCGCTCACGACCTGATCCTGAAGATAACGCGACGTTTCCTTGCCGCGCAGGTAGGACTCCAGAGTGGACCGCAGCCGCGCGCGCTGTTTTCTGAGCTGCGTGCGCAGGCGGCCGAGCTCGGGGCTGGCCGAGTCGTTCACCTCTCCCGACTGATCAATCTGCCGGCGGACGTCGGCAATCTGATTCTTGAACGACCCGCATTGCTCGGCGATGTTCTTCAGTGTGGGGTAGGGTCCGCTGACACGCCGAATCGTCGCGCAGGTGAGGCCGACCGAATCGAGGAAATCGGCAAACGCGATCAGCCGCAGCGGCTCGAGCGCGCGCCCTTCCACGGCAAGCGCGGCCACCAGCGCGTCGAGATCATCGGGCGCCAGCAGTGCGAATGCGGGATTGGCATCGAGATACTTGACGCCCTCGACCGTCGCCGCGAGCAGCTGCGCGACGCGATGATTGTCGAACTGCGGTTCGAGCCCGGCGAGACGCGCCGCGCCAAGCGACGTCAGCGCGAATCCGCCGACGACGTCGACGATCTGATCCCATTCGAGGGCGCGGAGGGCTCCGGGGTGCATGATTATAAATGGTTGATGCGACTGGCAATCGCGGCGGCGCCGAATCCGTTGTCGATGTTCACCACTGAAACGCCCGCGGCGCAGCTGTTCAGCATGCCAAGCAACGCCGCGAGGCCGCCAAAGCTTGCACCGTAACCGACACTGGTGGGCACGGCAATCACCGGCACTTTCACGAGTCCGCCGACCACACTCGGCAACGCGCCTTCCATACCGGCAACGACAACGACTGCGCGTGCCGCCATCAAGCGCTCGTGTTCGCCGAGCAGACGATGAATGCCAGCCACGCCCACGTCGAACAGACGGTCAACGGTATTCCCCATCACCTCCGCGGTGACGCACGCCTCTTCCGCCACAGGCAAATCGGATGTGCCGGCGGCGGCCACCAGAATGGTCCCGCGCCCTGGCGGCACGTCCCGCTGACGAAACGTAATGGTTCGGGCAACCGGTTGAAAGTCGGCGTCTGGGACGACTTCCTGAACGGCGGTGAATGCGTCTTTGGTGGCGCGTGTCACAAGCAGTGTATGACCGCGGTTCACAATTTCCCGCGCAATCGCCGCTATCTGCTCCGGTGTTTTGCCTAAGCCGAACACAACTTCGGGGAATCCCTGTCGCAGCTCTCGATGGTGGTCGATCCGGGCGAAACCCAGGTCTTGGACCGACGGGGCACGCAACAGATGGGTCACCTTCTCAAAGGCGTCATCGGTCGAGACTGTTCCCAACCGAACCTGGTCCAATAATTGCTGAAGATCCGCCAAAGTCATGGCTCTGGTATAATCTGCGGACGTTTTGCCGCCGGCGAAGCTCACCGAATGACGCCCTCTGACACAATCATCCTCGTCAGTTATTTCTTTGTACTGAGTATTCTGGCGGTGTACGGCTGGCACCGCTACTACCTTGTGTATCTTTACATGAGGCACAAGGATTCCCAACCGATCGAGCCGGTGCCGCTCGACCCGCTCCCGGTCGTGACCGTCCAGCTTCCGATTTACAACGAAATGTATGTGGCCGATCGTCTTATCGACGCGGTCTGCCGTCTTGACTACCCACGCGACCGACTTGAGATTCAGGTGCTCGACGACTCGACCGACGAGACGACCGAGATTGCCGAGCTTGCGGTTCGCCGCCACGCCGCGCACGGTATCGACATCAAGTATTTCCACCGCGCGGACCGCACCGGCTACAAGGCGGGAGCGCTTGAAGCCGGCTTGAAAGTGTCGCGCGGAGAGTTCGTGGCGATCTTCGACGCCGACTTCCTGCCGCACGCCGATTTCCTCCACCGGCTGCTGCCGCACTTTGCCAACACGCGCATTGGCATGGTGCAGGCGCGCTGGGGACATATCAACCAGGACTACTCGCTGCTGACCAAGATTCAGGCAATCATGCTGGATGGTCACTTCGTGCTCGAGCATGGCGGACGCAATCGAGCGGGCCGGTTCTTCAACTTCAACGGCACGGCCGGCATGTGGAGGCGCGAGGCGATCGATTCGGCGGGTGGCTGGCAGCACGACACGCTGACCGAAGATCTCGACCTGAGCTATCGCGCGCAGATGCGCGGATGGCAGTTCGTGTTCCTGCCCGACGTCGTCTCGCCCGCCGAAGTGCCGGTCGAGATGAATGCGTTCAAGTCGCAGCAGCATCGGTGGGCCAAGGGCTCGATTCAAACCTGCCGCAAATTGCTGCCGCAGATTCTGATGGCCGATTTACCGCTGCACGTGAAGGCGGAAGCGTTTTTCCACCTGACGGCGAATTTCAACTATCTCTTGATGGTGATCTTATCGGTCCTGATTTTTCCCGCCATGGTGATCCGGTATGAGATGGGCTGGTATGAGATGCTGCTCATCGACATCCCGCTGTTTTTCGCCGCGACGATGTCGGTCTGCAACTTCTACGTCGTGTGCCAGCGCGAGCTTCACAAGGATTGGATGACGCGGCTGAAGTACATGCCGTTCCTCATGTCGATCGGCATTGGCCTCTGCGTAAACAACGCGAAAGC
>JANMJM010000108.1:0-11289 GCA_031371345.1 Vicinamibacteria bacterium | reverse complement strand
GGCCGCTGTTCGGAGCGTTCGGGCCGATGGGCATGGACGGTTCGGTCACGCCGCAGGCCGAGATGGGCAGCAAATTGGGGCGCTGGGCCAACGCGCACGAAGACATCTGGAAATCGCGGCCAGTGAAAGGCGATGTCGGTATCGTATACGTGCCGGAGTCGCAGGACTTCAACACCGTCCAGAGCGGCAGACCGGATAACTACAACCAGTCGGTCCAAGGCGCCTACGAGGCATTTTTCGACTCGAATATTCAAGCCGATTTCGTGAGCATCGAGGATATCGGGGAGTACCCGCTGATCTACCTTCCGTATCCGGAGATGCTGAAAAAATCTACCGCCGACAAACTCCGCGACTATGTTGCAAAGGGAGGTAAGTTGGTGAGCGAAGGCGTCCCAGGGTATTTCGGAGATACAGCGACCGTTGGGACGACGCAGCCAAATCTTGGCTTGGATCAATTATTCGGCGCGCGCGAACGGTATGTACAGTTCACTCCAGACCTGCTCGACAAGCTCGAGCTCACCGTCAAGGACAGAAAAATCGGCGGGCGGTTCTTTCTGCAGGAATACACGCTCGCAGGCGGCCAGTCCGCCGGTCAGTTTGCCAACGGCCATATCGCGGCCGTCGAGCACACGTCGGGAAGCGGTAAAACGCTCTTGATCGGTACGTTTCCAGGAGGCAGTTATTACCTGAACCACCTCAATGCGACGCGGGAGTTTTTCGCTGGTCTTCCCATCTGGGCCGGGATGCCGCAGCAGGTGCAGTCGAGCGATCCTGAAGTGAAAGCGCGGCTACATAAGGGAGCCGGTGGCAGTTATATCTGGGTGGTGAATCCCACGCGTACCGTCCGTACGGTCAAAATCACGCTGCCGTCCACCTTTCAACGGGCGACAGAACTTTGGCAGCAGTCGAGCAACCCGACGATTGCCGGTCACACGCTGGCTGTGACGATCGATGGGCGGAACGCCGCGGTCGTTCGCTTGGAATAACGGAAACTCGCCGAATGTCACGCCGACGCTTTGAACCGCGGCAGGAGGCTTACCGCGTTTTCTCGATCGATCGCGCGCAGGTCGCGTTCGTTGAAGAGCCCCACGTCTGCCAACGCCTTCGCAATGTCTAAACTCGTGGCGCCAGGCGGAAAATCGGTCCCGAACAGCACGTGCGACGCCGTCACCAACTGCAGCAGAGAAGAGAGCGCGCCGCGATTCGCGGCACCGGCGGTGTCGTAATAAAATTTTTTCGCCTCGTGGATAAATCCGTTGGGCATGCGATCTTTGGCGTTGCCCGCGCCGCCCTCAATGCGTCCTGCCAGGAACGGCGCCGAGCCGCCGGCGTGCGACCAAATGAAACGGATGTCGGGAAAGCGGGTGGCATCGCCACTGAACGTCACACCGGTCATCGCGCGTGTCGTGTCGGTCCCGTACTCGATGGTACCGGGCGCCACACCATAATCAAGGTTCCTGCAGCAATTGGCGGCCGTCGGGTGAACATGAACCACCGCTTTACGCCGGTTGAGTTCCTCCATCACCGGCCTGTAGGCCGGGTTGCCGAGCCAACTGTCGCCGTAGCTGGTGAACAAGGCGACGCCGTCGGCCTTGAGCGTGTCGTAGGCGTGCTCGATCTCCCTCAACGCCCCATCGACATCGGGTAACGGCATCGCGGCGAATAACCCGAACCGCGTCGGATGGTCGTGCACCAGCGTTGCGCCGTACTCGTTGCACGCGCGCGCGAGATGCCGCGTGGCCTCTCGGTCGCCGAACCACACGCCCGGATTCGTAATGGAGACGACTGCCGCCGCGACGCCGCCACGGTCCATATCGTCGATCGATTTAGCGGGCGTCCAACTGGTATTTGCCGTTTGCAGCAGCGGCCGCCCTTTCACCTGCGCGACCCATGGCGGCGGTGCGAAATGATGATGGACGTCGATGCGTTTCGGCTTGCTCGAGCCCGGCGATTGAGCGCTCGACGTGGCAGCGAGCCCCAGCGAGGCGATGGCTGTCGTCAAGAAGCGTCTTCTATCGAGCTCAGTCATCTTTATGAAATCAGATCGATGCGGCACACATAGCCGCCCGTCGGGCTGTTCATCGGCGGAAAGCCGGGATGCTGATACGCCGGTTTGTCGATCGACCAGCCTGGATGCTCGCCGGCATCGACCCCGTAAAGCTGACCGTTATTCACCGTGACGTCGTGAATGTCGCACGACCCCGGCTCGAACTCCACGTGCTCGACGACTTGCCCGGTCTTGATGTTGTACTTGATGAGCCCAGGCGTGTAACCCTCGTAGTCGCTGGTGCCTGGCTTCTGATATCCGGTCACCTGCCAGATGAAGCCGTTGTCGTACGCGATGCCGTGCAACCGCTCTGAGATGCCCGGCAGGTGAGTGGTCGGGATCATGTAATCGACTTCCCACGTCTTGGGGTCGATGCGGATCATTCCTTGGAGCCGGTTGGAGTCGATCCACATTTTGCCGACGTCCTCCTGCCACGACATGCCGTGAGTCGCGCCGCCATCCTCTTTGGGACCGAATGGAATCTGACGATGGCTGATCTGCTTGCCGTTCATGTCGGTCTGGAAGATTCCGTTGATGGGCGGAGTGGGATGATTGATCACCGATGCGCCGTTGGCGCCGCTCCAGACACAGCCGTTGCCATAGCACATGCCGCTCGTGTCCTTGCCGTTGGTCATCACGGTATGGAGGAGCTTGCCATTCCAGTCGATCAGCCAGGCAGCTTCCGGCTTGTTGTCGTGGCGCTGCTCCTGAACCCAGAAGCCCCGTTTCTGGTCGTGATCGATGTCGATCGCATTGGGCCAGCCAGGTGGCGTGAGAAACATGTTGGTGGTCTTCGCCTTCCGCTTCGGGATTTGCCTTCCTGGAGCGGGAGGGCCGCCGATGCGACGCCCAAGCGCGTCGGTTCCCGCCTCGCGGGGCGCGACTTGCGATGGTTGCTGGGCACTGGCAACGCCGGGGCGAAGGCTCCCGCACAGACCGAGACCAGCGGCCAGCAACTCTCTCCGTCCTATGAGATTCGTCATGGGCTTTCTCCTTCTAATAAAAAATGTTGCCGTGACAATACACCGGATCGGGTGGAATTGCAGCTGTTTGCGGTAGGATTCAGCTATGCATTACACGAGACGAGAAGTTGCGAAGCTCGCGCTTTCAGCGCTGCCTGCGGCATCACTCCTGACGCGTCCTCTAACCGCGCTGGCACAGGCGAAGCCGAACTCGACAATCCATGGCGTGCGCCTCGGGACTATTACTTACAGTTATCGCAGCATGCCGGACCAAAGCGCGGAAGCGATACTGCGCTACATCGTCGACTCCGGCATGAGTCGGATCGAATTCATGGGTGGACCCGTCGAAGCCTTTGCCGGCGCGCCACAGGCGGCGCGGGGTGGCGGTGGCGGTCGCGGCAATCAACCGCCGAGCCCCGAGCAGCAGGCCGCCCAGCGTGAAGCCGCCAACACGTTGAAGGCATGGCGCACGTCGGTGTCGATGGACAGGTTCAAGGCGCTGCGCAAGATGTACAACGATGCAGGCGTGACGATTTACGCGTGGAAGCAGTTGAATCCGAACATGTCGGACGAAGAGCTCGAGTACGTCTTCAACGTCGCCGAGGCGCTCGGTTGCACGCACACGACTCTGGAGCTGACCGAGGACGCGGCGCAGCTCAAGCGAATTGGCGACTTCGCGGAGAAGAAGAAGATCTACGCGGCATATCACACGCATCTGCAGGGCAGCATGAAGGCGTTCGATCAGGCGTTCGCGGTGTCGAAGGGAAACATGGCGAACGTCGACCTCGGACACTTTGTCGCAGCCGGCGGAGATCCGGTGGCGTTCCTCACGACGTTCCACGACCGGATTGCCAGCTTCCACTTGAAAGATCGCACGACCCCCGCGCACGGCCAGAAGAACCTTCCGTGGGGCACTGGCGACACGCCGTTGACGGCGCTGCTGCAGACGGTGAAGAAGAACAAGTGGACAATGCCGGCGGCGATCGAGCTCGAGTACGACGTGCCGCAGGGCTCGGATGCGGTGAAGGAAGTCAGGAAGTGCCTCGAGTACTGTAAGAACGCCCTGGCCTAGTGGCCTGTCTCCGCTGATCAAGTACCGCCTTGCCATCCGGGCGCCGCGCTCCGGAATTCGGTACTCGTTCAGCGGAGACAGGCCGCTAGTTTTCCAGGCGCCGCAATATCTCCATCGGCCGCTTCAGCGACCGGCCACGGCGTCGCATGTCGGCCCACAGATCGCCGACCCTGGCCACGCGATCCGGCATGCTGCGCAGCGTGAACGTCCGTGGGTTCACCTCGCCGCGCTCGATCTCGTCCCATGTGCAGGGCGCCGACACTGGCGCGCCGGGCTTCGCGCGCACTGTATACGCCGCGGCGAACGTGGCGCCGTAACCATTCCTGCCGGTATCGACATAGATCCGCCCGCGCCGATCGGCTTTGCTGAACTCTTGTGTAAGGTGATCGGGCGCCCGTTTCACGAACACGGTCCCGACGGCATTTGCAAAGCGTGAGACGTGTTGGATGTGGGTTTTGCCGTCGAGTCGCACGACGAGATGGAAACCTTTCGAGCCCGATGTCTTGACCCACGACAAGAGCGTCAGCTCCTCGAGCAGATCGCGCAGGCCAATCGCCGCCGCGCGCACGTCTGCCGCGTCCTCCTTCGACGGGTCGAGATCGAACACGCAGATGTCCGGATACTGCAGGTCGGGGACGCGCGAGGTCCACACGTGTTGCGTAATGGTGTTTTGGTTTGCCACCCAACCCAGCGATCGCGCATCGGTGACGATCGGATAATGGACGACGCCATTTTTTTTCGGTACTTTCACGCGCTCCAGCCAGTCGGGAAAGCCTTTCGAGACGTCCTTTTGCCAGAACCCTTTTTTGTCGATGCCCGCCGGATATCGTTCCATCGTCAGCGGGCGGCCCCGCAGGTGCGGCAGCATGACCGGCGCCATCGCGTCGTAATAGGCCGCGAGCTCGCCTTTCGAAATGCGGTCTTCGGGGAACAGAATTTTCTCGGGGTGCGTGATCACGGCTGCTCTTTCGTCACGTCTCGTGCGCGTTTGTCGAAGCGAACGCCGAGCAGGCGCGGGTGCCGCAGCTTGCCGTGCACGGTCCACTCGATAAACGCGACCTGCACGACAATCTCCGGACGCACCCAGTGCACGCGACGTCGTGGCAAGCCTTTGGCTTTCGTAAAAGGCCATGCAGGCTGCTCGATGGCATCGAGGCGCCTTCGCAGATCCAGCAGAAGCTTCGTGTCAAAACCGGTGCCGATCTTCCCGGCAAATACGAAATCGTCGCTGTCGTAATAGCCGACGAGCAGTGCGCCAAGGCCCACGCGTGCGCCTTGCGGATCGGTAAACCCTCCGACCACAAGTTCCTGCGACGCCTCGCACTTCATCTTCAACCAGTGCTTCGAGCGCCGATGCTCGTAGGGCGACCCGCAGCGTTTCGCGATGACGCCTTCCCACCGTTCGCGGCTGGCGCGCTGCCACGGTTCGTTGTCTTCGAGCAGCGTGACGCGACGCATGGGTGCGGTGAACGGCAGTTCCTGCAGCAGTCGGCGTCGATCTTCAAGCGGCAACGACGTGACGGCACGCCCGTTCAGCCAGAGGATGTCGAACACGTGATACCCGCTCCGTCCGTCCCAGGTGACCTCGCCGTCGAGAATCACCTCGTCAACAGGAAGCGCCGCAATCGCGCTGGCCACCTCCGGCAAATGCTGCGGCAGGCGGTTGCGCGAGAACAATCGCACGTCCGATCCGTTCTTGTAGGCAAGGAGCCGAATGCCGTCGAACTTGCGTTCGAACAGCCACTCGGCACCGCTGAAACGCTCCTGAGTGAGGGTCGCGGCCATCGGTTCGAGCCAATCGGGCATTTTCGAAGCGGCTGCCACTCGAAGTCCAGTTTAAGATATGACGATGAATAGACTCCTTTTGTTTTCCGTCGCCTTGCTGGCCTGTGGGGTGATGACGCTGACGCTGTCCGGCCAGGGCACGGCCGCGGGCGCTGATGCCAAGCTCGCGCGCGGCAAATATCTCGTCGAAGAAGTGGCGCGATGCCAGGAATGCCATACGCCGAAGCTGGCGAGCGGCGAGTTCGACAGAGCGCAATGGTTGAAAGGCACGACGCTGGTGTACGCGCCATCGGCGCCGATTACCGGCTGGCATCAGAAGTCGCCCGACATCACATCGACGAGCGGACTCTGGAAGCGATGGGGCGGCGTGGAAGGATTCGCGAAGTTTCTCGAGACCGCGAAGACACCGACAGGCGGCAAAGCCGGACCGCCGATGCCGGCCTACACCGCGAAGGCGGAAGACGCGGACGCGATGGCTGCGTATCTGCAATCATTACCGTAAGCGGTGACGCTGTTCGAGACGATGATGCGGCGATTTGCGCGACTCGTCACACGCGCGGTTGTCGCGCGTCCGGCCGCATGGAACGTGTTTCGGCCGATGTTCCGCCGGCAGTGGGATCGGATTGCGCCGTCGTGGGATCAGTCGCGCCTTCCGGATTCATACGCGCCGTATCGCAACGCGCTCGAGCTGCTACCGAAGCCGCCGGCGAGAGCGCTCGATGTGGGGACCGGCACGGGCGGCGGCGCATTCTCGATCGCGGCTCATTTTCCTGCCGCGGAAGTCGTCGGCGTCGATTTCTCGAAAGCGATGGTGTCGCACGCGTCGGCAAAAATCACGACGCAACTCTCAGGCCGTGTGTCCTTTCGGCAAGCAGACGCGGCGTCGCTGCCGTTCAGCGACGGAACATTCGATCTCGTCGCGCACAGCAATATGATTCCGTTCTTCGACGAGATCGCGCGTGTGGTTCGGGCGGGCGGCTACGTACTCTTCGCCTTTTCAAGCGGGACGCAGACGCCGATCTTCGTGCCGTTCGATCGTTTGACGACCGAGCTCCAGCGGCGCGGATTTTCAGATTTCACGCAGTGTTCGGCCGGGCGGGGCATGGCGCTCGTGGCGCGGAAGCGGGGAGGTGACTGATGATGCGAACAAAAGCTCTCTCCGCCTTGACTATCCTCGCGCTGATGTTCAGCGCGCCGTTGGCGGCACAGTCGCAGAAGCAACAGAACGAGGCGATCCTGAACGAGCTGCGCGCGATCCGACAGCTCCTCGAGAAACTGGCGGCCCCGGTCGCGCCGCCCGCGCCGGTGCCGACGAGCGACAAAGTGACGCTCACGAATCTTACGGGTTACATCATCGGCAAGCCTGACGCGCCGCTTACGATGGTGGAGTTCACCGATTTGCAATGCCCATTCTGCCGCGTCTATCACGTCACTACCTTCGAGCAGTTGAAAAGGGATTACATCGACACGGGGAAGCTGCGCTACATCAGCCGCGACTTTCCGCTCGAGGCGATTCATCCGCTCGCGAACACCGCGGCGCGCGCCGCCCGCTGTGCAGGCGATCAGGGCAAGTTCTGGGAGATGCGGCACATCATCCTGGCCAACAACCAGACGATCGGCAAAGACGTGTTCGCGGCCTTCGCACAGGACCTGAAGTTGAACGCGGACGAGTTCCAGCGCTGCGCGAGTGACGCAGCCAGACACCAGGACGAATTGAAGAAAGACCAGGCCGAGGGCGTCGCCGCCGGCATCAACGGTACGCCGAGCTTCATCATCGGCCGCACGTCTGGCGCCCGTCTCGACGGCATCCGCATCGTCGGTGCCCAGCCGTACGCCGCGTTCGATGCGAAACTGAAAGAGCTTCTCGCCACCAAGCCGTAGATCGGAGTCGCCGTGAAGGCATTCGTTTGGGTTGCGCTCTTCGCGTTAGCCGTCGTCTGGCTGTCGGCGAGCCAAGTCCGCCCGACCGGCGGCTCAACCTTGTTTGAAGGCGCGGGGCTGATTGCGGGCAACAGCGGCGCGCCGATTGAAAATTCCGCATTCCTCGTCGAGGGTGCCAAGGTCACACAGGTGGCCAGAAAAGGTGAGATCCGATTGCCGGCAGGCGCGACGCGCGTCGACCTCAGCGGAAAGACGGTCATCCCGGCGCTCATCGATATTCACAATCATCTCGGATGGACCAACCAGAAAACCAACAAAGCGACCAAAGATAGCTACACCCGCGAGCTGGTCATCGACCATCTGCAGCGCTATGCGTACTACGGCGTGGCAGCCACACTCAGCATGGGCCTCGATCGATGGGACAGCAACCCCGAGCTTCCGTATCAGCTGCGCCATGAAATCATCCCGAACGCGGCGCGATTTCTGACGGTCGGTCGGGGCATCGCGGCCACGCCGATGGCGGGGCCAGTGGCTGACTATCGGCTCGGTGTGCCGTACGGCGCGAAGACCGAGGCCGAAGGCAAAGCCCTCGTCCGCGACCTGCACGCTAAAAACGTCGAGATGATCAAGATCTGGGTCGACGACCGACTGGGGACGGTGCCGAAACTTCAGGTGAACGTGTACGAAGCCATCATTCATGAAGCGCACCAAAACAGAATGCGCGTCGTCGCGCACATCTTCAATCTTGAAGACGCCAAGCAGCTCCTGAAGTCGGGCATCGATGGCTTCGCACACGGCGTTCGCGACAGGGATGTTGACGAGGAGTATCTGAGAATCCTGAAGCAACACCCGAAGGTCTGGGAAGGGCCGAACCTTCCACCTCGAACGATCTCAAGAGAAGAAGCGGCCGCAGAAATCGCCTGGGTCAGCGAGACGCTTCCGCCCAGTCAGATCGCGCGGATGCGCGACGAGCTGGCCAGCCGGCCCGCCGCTGTGGCGGCAAATGATTTTTTCGGGATCCAGTGTCGCAACCTGAAGAAAGTTCATGATGCCGGCATGATGATCGGCCTTGGCACCGACGGCAATGCCGATATCGGCTGGGGCGTGCATCTGGAGCTGGCCGATATGGTGTTTTGCGGGCTCACTCCGGCCGAAGCGATTGTTGCCGCCACGCGAACGTCGGCTCAAATTCTCAAGCTCGACGACCTCGGAACGATCGCCGCCGGCAAGAGCGCCGATTTCATCGTGCTCGATGCCAATCCGCTCGACAACATCACGAACTCCCGGAAGATCAGCAAGGTGTACCAGCGAGGTATTGCCGTCGATCGGGCGGGGCTGACGAAGACGTTGAGCGCCGAAGCGGTGAACCGAAATTAAGGTGCTCTTCAGCTTGCCGGCACGAACACAATACTCACGGGCTCCGGCACGTCGCTGAGCGTCTGTGCCTGCGTCAGTCCTCCGGTCTTCGCGTCCACGCGGAACACGACGACGGTATTGGAGTTTTGATTGGCGGCCAGCACATAGTTGCCTGAGGGATCGAGGCCGAAATAGCGCGGAGTTTTCCCCCCGGTCGACGCGTGACCAGCGGGCGTGAGCGTTCCCTTCGCAGGATCAATCGCAAATATCGCAATGCTGTCGTGCCCGCGGTTCGACACGTAGGCGAATCGTCCGGCGCGATCGACCAGCACTTCGGCCGTCGAAGTGGCGCCGGAAAATCCGGTGGGCAGCGTGGACAGCGTCTGCAGTTCTTTCATGGCGCCGGTCGCCGCATCGTAGGCAAACGCCGACAGCGTCGATGCCATTTCGCTGTTGACGTAGACGTATTTCCCTGTCGGATGGAAGGCCAGGTGCCGCGGACCCGATCCGGGGCGCAGTGTCGCAAACGGCGGGGTGTTTGGCGTCAGCGTGCCCTTTGAGGCGTCGAAGTGGTATTCCACAACTTGATCCAACCCGAGGTCGGCGGCGAGCACGACGCGGTTGTCCGGCGACACGGTTACGAAGTGCGCGTGCGGCCCGGTTTGTCGTGCAGGATCGACGCTCGACCCTTTGTGCTGAACGAAGCCCGTCGCTTCACCGAGCCGGCCGTCTGGTTGAATCGGCAACGCCGCAACGCTGCCGCTCCCGTAATTGGCCACCAGCAGGAATTTGCCTGTGTGATCGATTGACACGTGGCACGCGACGGCGCCGCGCGACGCCACCGTATTCAGCGCCGTCAATTTTCCCGTCGCCCGATCAATCGCAAACGCGCTGACTGTTCCCTTTTCTTGCTCATTGGCCGCGTAGAGAAAGCGGCCGTTCGGATGCGCGACGAGGAACGAGGGATTCGGCGTCTCCGCCGCCAGACCGAGCGACGTCAACTTTCCGGTCGAGGGTTGAAATCGATACGCGTAAATGCCTTTACTGGCGTTGGCCCGGGTGTAGGTGCCGAAATAGACAAAATATTCGGGCGACTGGGCCACTGCCGGCGACATTCCCGTCGATAGCAGTACGGCCAGCGATGCCATGACCATGCAGACGCGTAGTGTTTTCATGACGGCGATTCTAACTCCCATCACGCTTATACTGAAGCCGGGAGGTCTTGCATGAGGAAATTCGGCTACGTTCTGGTCGCAATCGCGTTACTGGCGCCGATTCCCGCGCTCGCCCATCACGGCTGGGCCGGCTATTCGGAAGAGGAATTTGAAATCTCAGGCACCGTCGTCACCCCTGTGAGTCTCGCGGGGCCTCACGCGACGATGAAGATTAAGGTGGATCAGCAGATTTGGGACATCACCTTAGCGCCACCGCCGAGGACGTCGGGCGCCGGACTGAGGGCCGAGACGATACCCGCTGGCGCCAAAGTCACCGTGCATGGTCATCGGTCGAAAGATCCGAAACGCTTCGAGGTGAAGACCGAGCGCGTCACTTACAACGGTAAGCTCTACAACGTCTATCCCGATCGCAGTTAAACACCCACGATTGGCAGGCTGGACGTGCGTGAGTTCCTCTCGTGGATCGAGCATTCCGCGCTCGGGTATTTCATGCGCGACTCCAGCCTCTGGACCTATCCCGTCGTGAATCTGACCCACATCCTTGGTATCGCGTCGCTCTTCGGCGCGACGCTCATCATTGATCTTCGTCTGCTTGGTGTGTGGCGCCGCGTGCCGCTTGCGTCGTTGACGGAATCCGCTGTTCCCGTGGCGACCGCAGGGTTCTTCGTCGCGGCCACCACCGGCGCCGGTCTGCTGGCCACCAAGGCGACCGAGTATGACGGGAACCTGTTCCTCGCGATGAAATTCACGGCGATCGCGCTTGGATTGATCAACGTACTGGTGCTGAACTTATCGCCCGCGTGGCGTGCGCGAGGCGTGCGCGCACTCTCGCGCGCCGAGGATCGGCAGTTGGCCGTGATGGGTGGAATTTCCCTGATGTGCTGGCTGGCCGCAGTCACGGCCGGGCGGCTGATCGCGTACTGGTAAGCAGAAGCGGCCACACAGAACATACGTCCGTCCTGCGGCCGGAACTTACGCGGCACGAACACGGCCGCTTGACTGCACTTTGTG
>JANMJM010000360.1:0-3172 GCA_031371345.1 Vicinamibacteria bacterium | reverse complement strand
CTATGCCCATCGGCATCTGGCGGTCTTCGAGAAAGCGTTTCACTGAGCCGTCGCGGTCCAGGCCGTAATGCTGAACCAACTGATCGACGATGCCACCCTGCCTCGTCCACATGCGCGACCAAATCGGACCAGGGAGCACGGTATTGACGCGCACGATCGGCGCGTACTGCTTGGCGAGCGCTTTCGTCAGGTACAGCAGCGCCGCCTTGCACGCACCGTAATCGATGAAGCCTGGCTCCGGCTGCTTCGCGAGGTCCGATCCCGTCATGACGACCGATCCCGATCCTCGCGCCGCCATCGCCGGCACCATCGCTCGGCACGTGCGAACGGTCCCCATCAGGTTCACATCGATCGACTTGGCCCACTTGTCGTCTGAAATATCTTCAAACGGCGTCGAGTCGCCAACACCAAGGTTGTTGATGAGAATCTCGGGGGCACGCCCGAATTTCTCCAAGGCGTAGGCGACCGCTTTCTCGACCCCACCGCTCGTCGCGAGATTTGCCGCGACCGTGCCGTGCCATTTTTTCCTCTTTTCGCGTAACACGTCTTCATCGTGGTCGGCCACGATGACGAGCGCGCCTTCCTGCGTCAGCAGATCCGCAATCGCCTCGCCGATGCCATGCGCGCCGGCGCTCACGTAGGCAAGCTGCCCTTTCAGTTGATAGTCCACGGCTGCCTAAAACGTGGCGAGGAGCACGCCGCCGACCATGATGAGCGCGCCGACGACGCTCTTCAACCCAATGGGCTGCACGGGCGACCCCAGCCATCCGAAATGGGACAGCAGCATGCCGCTCACGATCTGACCCGCCAGCAACGTGAGCGTAAATGGACCAGCGCCAATCTGGGGGATGAGCCATGCGATGGCGAACACGAGCGACGCGCCGATGGCACCGGCAGTCAACAGAATGGGGTTCACCTGTTTGAGCCCGCTCAGCGCGCCGGCGTGCCATCCGCTCAATCCGATCGCGACAGCCATCACCGCGCCGATGCACCAGAACAAAGCGTTCCCCACTCGCGCGTTGTTCAACACCGCACCCACCTTCCCGTTCATCGCCAGGTGCACAGTCAACACGACGCCGAGAAACATCGAGAACAAGTAGAGGTAGAGTCTCATTTAGGCTCCTTCGGGAAAATTGACATCTTCATGGACGCCAGAAGATACCATCCTGCTCGGCAAGGACGGCATCCTATAAATAGATGACGTCCCAGTCAAAGCGTTATAGATGACGAGTTCGAACTTTGGAGACCAACTCTGTCGACTGATGCGTGTGCTGCAATGATGCACGGACCCGCACGTCGCCCTATTCGATCCTGTTGCTAACCCATAGCAATATATACACTTGCGTCGTCTTTGCCAGCGCCAGGCCGCCTCGCGGTACGCCCGTTGCGTCATGCCCGGCGAGGGCGTGCCGCGTCCGCGCGGTGCACACAAGGAGGAACCAATGGCGTACGTCGTTCGATTCGTGAGCTCATTTCGTCGTGCGGAAGACGGACAGGACTTGCTCGAATACGCGCTTTTAGTCTCGTTGATCGCTTTGGTTGCAGTCGGTGCGGTCACCTCGGCGGGCCTGAAGTGGATCGCCCTCTACAGCGCGATCGCCGCGGCCATTCCGGCGTAGTCATCCCCTTAGGTTATCCGGGCAAACACCCCAAGCGGTTCGGGGTGTCTTTGCCTGTCTACTTCATGGCGTCGTGCACGAGGGCGAGGAGCGCAATGCACGCGGTGTCGGTGCGCAACGTTCGTGCGCCCATGCCAACGCGTTGAAACCGGTGGCCCTCGAGCAGCCGGATCTCGAAATCGTTCCACCCTCCCTCCGGGCCCACGGCGAGCAGGACACGTTCTTCCACGTGCTCCCGCACAGCTGATCCGATTGGCTTCGTCGCGCCAGGATCGGCCACCAAACGAACCCCGCGTCCAAACAAGCCGTCGAGCCGGTCTTCGACCAGCACCTTGAATTGCCGGTGAATCGACACGGTCGGCAGCCGCGTGTCGCGCGCCTGCTGTAACCCTTCCACCAGTAGCGGCCGGTAGGATTCCGGCGCAAGGATGTGCGTGTCGAAGTAATGTCGTTCGACGCGCTCCGCGTTGGTCAGGATGATCTGACCCACGCCAAGCGCGGCGAGCTGCGCCCAAAGCCGTCGCAGCACCTTCGGTCGAGGAAGCGCAAGGAGCACGTCGACCCGCGGCCGGGACGGAAGCGTCGAGTCAAACGAGCACAGCAAGTCGATCGTTTCGGCGGCGACCGACTGGACCATGCCCAAGCCGCACGGGCCATCTACGACGCCGACGCGAACCCGCTGCCCAGGGGAAACCTTAAGGACGTTCAGCAGGTGGGCGGCGCGCGGGCCCGAGAGACGAACATCACATCCGTCTGTGACTTCGCTCGGCTCGAGAAGAATGAGGTTCACGATTTAGAATAACTGTCTGACGAAGTCCCCGACAATGCCGAATCCCGAGAGCGCCCTCTACTGCAAAGACCTGGTGAAGCGTTACGGCGCAACCGTGGCGGTGGCCGGCCTCGATCTTGACGTACGGCGAGGTGAGTGCTTCGGCATGCTCGGCCCAAACGGCGCGGGCAAAACGACCACCGTCGAGATCTTCGAAGGCTTACGGGTTCCCGATGCTGGTGTCGTTGAGGTGCTCGGCGAACGCTGGCGCGGCGACGGCTTGGCCTTGCGCGCGCGTCTGGGGATTCAGTTGCAGGAGACGAAGTTCCCCGAGAAACTGCGCGTCAGCGAGGTCGTCGTCCTCTTCCGGAGCTTCTATCCGCGCGGCTTGGACGTCGCGGACGTGCTCGCCCTGGTAGGGTTGGAAGAGAAAGAGGCCGCGCACGTACGAACACTCTCGGGTGGCCAAAAGCAGCGGCTCTCTCTTGGCTGCGCGTTGGTCGGCGATCCGGATCTGCTCTTCCTGGACGAGCCAACCACCGGCCTCGATCCGCAATCACGACGGCAGCTCTGGGACCTCATCATTGAGCTTCGCGCGAGTGGCCGCAGCATCGTGCTCACGACGCACTACATGGATGAGGCCGAGCGCCTGTGCGATCGCGTGGCGGTCGTCGATCACGGGCATGTCATTGCGGAAGGTACGCCGCGCGAGCTCATTGCGTCGCTTGGCGCAGAGCACGTGGTGGAGTTCACAGTCACCGACGCGCCGCCCGCCGCGCTCGAT
>JANMJM010000298.1:0-15855 GCA_031371345.1 Vicinamibacteria bacterium | reverse complement strand
GTCTTCAGGAAACGGATCGGGAATCTCGTGGGGCAGCTTGAACAGCACCTCATGCACGAGCCGGCGCTGCATTTTCGGGGTCATCGATCCGGCTTTCTCGTACACGGGCACGATGCGGCCGGTATGAATCGTCGAGGCCTCTTCAGGTGACGAATCAATGACTTCGTAATCGGGATTCATCATCTGCAGACCGGGCCGTGCCTCGATTCGTCCGAAGAGCACGATCTGGGCATCGCGTCGCAACACGTCTTGCAGAAACGATTGGTTCATCCACACGGCGCGAATGGATCCGGAACTGTCGCCGACGAGCGCCTCAAAAATTTTAAAACCGGGGCGTCGCGTGGTGCGCAGGTGGCTGCTCTGAATCCGACCGGAGATGGCGACGTCCTGGCCGGCCTTCAGACCGGCGATGGGCTGAAGATGGCCGCGATCCTCGTAGCGAATGGGAAATCGATAAAGAAGATCTTCGATGCACGTCAGGCCGATGCGCTGCAGTTCGGCTGCTCGCTTCTGCCCAACGCCTTTCAAGTACTGAAGAGGTGTCTGTAGGTAGTCGGTCACAATCGGTTCCAGGCTGCTCGTTCGGGTGCACCCAGAACCGCGGGTCACTGAACGACGATCGCCTGGCCTCGAGCGAGCTGAATTTCGCGGATACCGGCAGGAAGCTCGAACGGCTTGTCGAGGGACACGCCCTGAGGCGCCGTCGACGACTTCGAGTAGTAGCTGACAATTTCCTGGAGCATCCAGCTCGGAACAGGCACGCCCGAAATCGCTACCGACTCGACGCCGAAGGTGCCGACGCCGTTCTTCGTGCGCAGTAGACCGTTAACAGTAAGCGGCAGATTGCCGCCGACCAGACTCCACGGATCGAGCATGGCGCCGGTTTTTTTGCTTTTCGCGACCTGATTCAGATCGACCACGGCGCGGCCGGACACGCGGTTCTCGTCGAGGATCGACACCCACGGATCTTTTACGCCCTCTGGAATACGGTCTCCCATCTCGTATCGCAGATACGAGTTCAGCTCAGCTTCAGTGATGGCCGTGCGTGCCGACGCCGCTGCCTTTCCTGATCCGTTTTTCGTGATCCTCTCGATCTTGGCTTGAAGCCGCGCCGCATCGCGGCGAGTGACAGGATCGGCCGCGGCAAACAACCCCGCGGCGAGATTTACAACGATAAGCGATACCAAGACCAGCCTGGCGCATTGTCGACTCATGGTGCTAACTCGTGCTGAGAGGCGCTGATGGAAGTGTACGGCCACTGTGACGGCGTGTAAAGCAAGAGCAATGCGTGTGGTCGTCACCGCTTGACGAGCCGGCGAACGTGGGTCGAAGGTTCTCAACGGTCGGCGTGCAGGTTCTTCGCGAGCAGGATCGGTGTGTCGGGAACCTAGATAGGTAACTTTAAGGTTGCGATTCGTCCGGATTAAAGCCGATCAGCGACAACACGCAACTCTAGGGTTGCGACAGGCAACCCTAAGGTTGCGCGTTCGTGCAAATCAACGCCAATTGGAAAAACTTGCAACGCTAGGGTTACCTATCCAGACCCAGGAGATGTGGCAGGGCGCCCCGCGCACCGTCCGGGGCCCGTTGGCGACGAACTACTGCTGCGGACGAACGGCTGGCCGATTCCCCCGATTCTGGCGAACTTGCATCAGGAGCTGTAATTTGCGGCGTTCAATCTGTTCTTCGAACACACGAAAACGGGCCTGCTGGCGTAAATCAAGCGTCTGATCGACGGCGTCGCGCGCCTTCTCGATCTCGCTGGCGGTCCGGCTTTCGGCCTCTCGCAACATACGCAGTCGTTCGCGAAGATCGTTCTCTGACGCCTGGGCGTTGCCGCGCGGATTGGTCATGCGGTTCAGCTCCATCAGCGAACGGAGCCGCTCCATGTCATTGCGGCGGCGGGTTTCCAGCAACGCCTTGAACTTCGGAAGAAACTGCGCAAACTGCGTATCGGTGAGGCCGAGAAATTCCTGTCCCTGAATCACGGCATAGCCGTCGAGCAGCTGCTGCACTTCACGAAGTGGTAAACCTTCTCCCTGCTGCGACTCCTGTGCCGCTAACTGTTGACGTTGAGCCCTTGCCTCGGCGGGCGCGCCGATTGCGCCGCACAACCCAATCAAGACGACGAAGCGAGCGACACGTGTCATAGGCTTTTTGATTTCTGAAGCTCGAGTTGCAGCAGCTCGACGACTTGGCGCTGCTCTTCCTGCGACATCTGCGCGAGCGCCTGTTCGGCCGAACCCGAACCCGGCTTGGTCGTGAGGCCCGCTTCGCTCGCATCGTCAAAATCGATTTGCGATGTCAGATCGCCGATGAGCGCCCACGTGGCGTCGTCGTCCAAGGGTGACAAGTTCTCGCCCGTCATGGCCACGGCCACCGCCGGAACGACAGGGTGTACGGGCTGCGCCGATCTCATCGTAACGGCGACGCCAATCACAATGATGGCCAGGGCGCCCGCAACACTGCCAGCCCACCCGTAATTGAATCGCCAGCCAGCAGGTTGCGGCATCGGCTCCGCAGCCACGGCGTCGCGCACGCGGTCGGAAAAATGATTCCAGAACAACGGCGACGGTTCCGGCACGCCGACCGCGGCTGCCACTTGCATCACCTGACGCAGCTCGTTGACGCGAGCGCGGCACGCACCGCATGCCTCGAGATGGAAGGCGTTGTCGGCACCGCCTTCGACCGCGGCCAAGAGCTCGTCGTTCGACAGATGCGTCATAACAATTTCTTCAGGTTCGCCAGCGCGTGGAAAAAATTCGCCTTCACGGCGCCCACCGAGCTGCCGAGCACTTTGGCAATCTCCTCGTGCGACAGCTCGTGATACACGCGAAGGATCACGGTGGCCCGCTGCTTCTTCGGCAGATGCGAGATGGCGGCCCTCACTTCCGCCGCCCGCTCTCCCCGCATCAATTCAGAAGCGGGATCGATCGCGCGATGATCAAGATGCGGCCGCGCGTCGATCGGTTCGGTCTGCGGCTTCTTCGCGCTGACGCGGTTCAAGCAGACATTCACCGCAATCCGATACAACCACGTGCTCAGGGCCGACTGGCCGCGGAACCGGTGCAACCCGCGAAACGCGCGGATGAACACGTCCTGGGCCAGGTCGCTCGCGTCTTCGTGGTTGCCCATGAACCGGTAGCACACCTGATACACCGTCCGCCGATGCCGTTCGACGACGATGTCGAAGGCCTCGCGCTGGCCCGCCAGGCACGCGGCCACGAGCGCCGGCTCATCAAGCTCGGCGAGGGCCGCGCGTTCGACCGCCGTCATCTGCTCGCGCCGCGCGACGGTCACAGTCCATTCCGGCCTGATGTATTGAGCCAAAGACCCTGTGAGATCGAGAGCCATCCTTACCCCGTTGGACCTCGGTCGCCGGAGAAAGGTTACACCGCGATTCCGGTATGCGGTTGACCTTCGCCTTTCTTTTGCGTATATTTAGGGCGCCAAGGAGGGCGACGGATGCTTCCGCTCACAAAGCGCCAGCGCGAAATTCTCGATTATCTGCAGGATTTTATTCAGCAGCACGGCTACGCGCCTAGCCTCGAAGAGATTGGGCGCCGCTTTGGCCTGTCGTCGCTCGCCACCGTCCATAAACATCTGACGAACCTTCAAGAAAAAGGCTTCATCAAGCGGGCATGGAATCGGAGCCGCTCGGTTGAAATGATTCCAACCAACTCCGCGGGCCGTTCACTCGACCTGCCGCTGCTGGGCTATGTGGCCGCCGGCGCGCCGATCGAGGCGGTCGCGACGTCAGAAACCATTGCAGTGCCCGAGGAAATGGTCGGCCGCCGAGACACTTATGTGCTGCGAGTGCGCGGCAACTCGATGATCGACGAGCAGATTTGCGACGGCGACTTTGTGATCGTCGAAGATCGGAAGACGGCCCTGAACGGCGAGACCGTCGTCGCGCTGCTCGGTGGCCAGGACGTCACGCTGAAGAAGCTCTATCGCGAGAACGGCCGCGTGCGCTTACAGCCCGCCAACCCGACCATGCAGCCGATCTATGCCGACCCCGACCAGGTTCAGGTACAGGGTGTCGTCGTCGGCGTCATGCGGAAATACTGAGGGCCGGCCGAGGCCGGCGCATACATGCCCGAACCCAAACAAATCAATTTCACAATCGTCCCCGACGACTCGACCGACGCGCCGCGCACCTACGCCAATTTCTGCGCGGTGAATCACACGCCGTTCGATTTCACCGTCACGTTCTGCGAGATGACACCGTTGTCTGAAAAAGATATCCGTGCCGCCGAAGCAGACCATATCGTCCGAGCGCCGGTGAAGGCGCGCGTGGTGCTGCCGGTACAAGTGCTACCGAATCTGATCGCCGCTCTGCAGGAGCAGCTTCGGGCCTATACCGAGTCGGCCGGCGCTCCGCCGCCCGGACCGGTCCACTAGTACGTGAAGTCGCCTGCCGCCACTCGCGCCATTTTTCAGACGCTCTACGAGCACCATCCCGACGCCGACACCGAGCTCGCCTACACGACGCCGTTCGAGCTGCTCGTTGCCACCATCCTCTCGGCACAATCAACCGATGTTGGCGTCAATCGCGTCACACCCGCGGTCTTCAAGCGGTATCCCGATGCGAAAGCGCTCGCGAACGCAACGGCTGCCGATCTCGAACCTCTGATTCACGCCACGGGGTTTTTCCGATCAAAAGCAAAATCGCTGATGGGGATGGCCCAGGCCCTCGTCGAACACCACGGCGGCGACGTTCCAAAGACCATGGATCTGCTGGTCGAGCTTCCCGGCGTCGGACGCAAGACGGCGAACGTCGTGCTCGGTCATGCGCTTGGCGTTCCCGGCCTGCCTGTCGATCGTCACGTCCTGCGTGTCTCGAATCGCATCGGCGTCGCCAAGGGCGAGGATCCGGTCGTCGTGGAGCAACGGCTGACGGACGTGCTACCGCCCGAAGAATGGACGAAGGCCTCCGACACGCTGATCCTTCATGGACGGAGAATCTGCAAGCCGAAGCCGCTTTGCGATATCTGCAAGGTGCGCAAGGAATGCGATTACTACAGGAATCTAAAACCTGGAAAGTTAAATCTGAAAAGTAAGACTCGGAAGATCCCATGATCGTACGCAAACGATTCGGCCAGCATTTCCTCGAGCCGGCCTGGGCAGACAAAGTCGTGAAGGCGATCGCTCCGTCGCTCGGCGACACGTTTCTCGAGATTGGATCGGGGCCGGGCATTCTCACGTTGCGACTTGCGCCGAAGGTGAAACAGTTGGTCGCGATCGAGATCGACCGCGACCTCATCGCCGATCTCACGCCGAAGCTCCCGGCCAACGCGTCCATCGTCTCCGGCGACATTCTCGACATCGACCTCACACTGCTTGCGCCAAAGGGCCCGCTGCGCGTGGCTGGCAATCTGCCGTACAACATCTCATCGCCGATCCTGTTTCGCCTTCTCGACCTTCACTCAAAGCGACCGGTGCAGGACGCGACGCTGATGCTGCAACTCGAGGTTGCCAACCGCATCGTCGCCAAGCCCGGCTCGGCGGAATACGGAGTGTTGAGCATCCTGATGCAGTGGCAAGCCTCGGTGACGAAATTGCTGACGCTGCCGCCCGGCGCGTTCCGGCCGCCACCAAAAGTGACGTCGGCGGTCATTCGTCTTGCGTTTCATGAGCCGGATGTCGCCGTGCGCGATCCTCGAATCTTCACCCGCCTGGTTCGCAGCGTGTTCACCCAGCGGCGCAAAACCTTGAGCAACGCCCTGGCTCCGTTTGCGGCCGATTTCGGCGTCTCGGCGGCGGGGGCGCTTACGCAGGCGGGCATCGACCCCACACGGCGTCCTCAAACGCTGGAGATTGTTGAAATTGCTAGACTTGCCGACATTTTCGAGGCGGCTGCAAAGCCCTAGGTCTGTGCTATTCTTCTGCCCTCTCCTTCAGGCAGCGCCCAGCAGCCTGGCCGCGTGATCGCGCCGAGCGGCGCATCACATTATCCGGAGCCGAGAACAGCACGCCCGCCAGGGTGAATTGTTGTCGGAGTGTCTCCGGAAACAGGAGCACATGGCCCCAACGTTACAAATTGTTCCGCTTGGCGGACTCGGCGAGTTCGGCATGAACCTCATGGTCGTGTCATCGGACCAGACCACGGTCGTGATCGACGCCGGCGTGATGTTCGCCGGTCCCGAGTTGCCGGGCGTGGATTTATTGATTCCCGATCTGACGTACCTGCAGCAGTGCTCGCCGCGCCCGGCGGCGATGGTCCTGACGCACGGTCACGAAGATCACATCGGCGGCGTGCCGTATGTGTGGCCGCTCATCGACGGACCGGTGTATGGGACTCCGCTGACGCTCGCGCTCCTCCGGCCGAAGCTGGAAGAGCACGGCATCGATCCGGGCGACCGCCTCGTCGCCGTGAAGCCGCGGCAGCGTGTGCGGATCGGCGACTGCGAGGCAGAGTTTCTGCGCGTCACGCACAGCATGCCGGACTGCATCGCCGTCGCGCTCCATACGCCGGCAGGCACGATCGTGCACACGGGCGATTTCAAGATCGATCAGACGCCGATCGATGGACAGCATTTCGATGTGCACCGCTTCGCCGAGCTCGGCAGCGCGGGCGTGCTGGCGCTCTTTGCCGACAGCACGAACATCGATCGAAAAGGGTTTACGGGATCGGAGCTCGAAGTCCAGGACGCATTCGAAGAAGTGTTCACGACGTCCACAGGCAAGCTCGTCGTCACCGCGTTTGCCTCGAGCGTGTATCGCATGCAGATTCTCGTCGACCTTGCGACGCAGTTTGGCCGCAAGGTGGCGTTTGTCGGACGCGGCATGCTCCAGACGTCGGAGGCGGCCCAGCGTCTCGGGTATTTGCGCTTGCCGCCCGGTCGAGTGATTCGCGATCTCGACGTGCCCAACATGCCGCCGTCCGAGGTGCTGTGTCTTGCGACCGGCTCACAGGGAGAGCCCATGGCGGCGATGTCGCGCATCGCGATCGACGATCACCGCTATGTGAAGGTCGGGCCGGAGGACACCGTGGTGTTTTCCGCGCGCGCGATTCCAGGCAACGAGAAGCCCATTGGTCACATGATGAACCACCTGGCACGACGCGGCGCCAACGTGATTTACGAAGGGATCAAGCACGTGCACGTGTCGGGTCACGGCAGCGAGGAAGAGCTCAAGCTGATGCTGTCGCTCGTGCGGCCGCGGCACTTCATTCCGATTCACGGCGAGTACCGTCAGCTCTCGAGGCACGCGAAGATCGCCCAGCGTGTGACGGCCGGGATCGAGCCTGCGGTGAAAGTGATGCTGATGGAAGACGGCGACGTGCTGCGCTTCGACGAGACGGGAGGCCGGCTGATGGACAAGGTGCCCGCCGGACGCGTCCTCATCGACGCGTCGGGATCCGGCGAAGTCGTCGACGAAGTCTTGCGCGATCGACGGCATCTGTCGGAGGACGGACTTCTGGTTCCCGTCGTCGCGATCAATAAGCAGACGGGCGAGATCGAGGGAGACCCCGACGTCATCAGCCGCGGGCTGGCGCAGGACGCTGGCAGCGCTGAACTTCTGCGCGAAAGCGTGCGCCTGCTGGCCGAGGTGAGTCACTCCGCCAGCGTCGAAGAGCGCACCGATCAAGGATTGATCAAGGAAAAAATTCGCGTCGAGCTTCGGCGCTTTTTCCGCAAACGTTCGGGCCGCCGGCCACTGGTCGTGCCGGTCATCATGGAGGTATGAGCGTGGCAGGACGATCGACCCTCTCGCGCCGCGTCAGCGAATTCTTCGGCGTCGCCGTGTTCGCGCTGGCGCTGATCTGGCTGATTGCGCTCGCCACCTACGAACCGACCGACCCGGTGTGGTTCTTCAGCGCAGGATCGGGCGCGGCCCCGGTGAATTTCGCCGGGCGCGTAGGCGCCTTCCTCGCCGAGTTGTCGTTTCAGTTGATGGGGTACGCGTCGTATCTCACGCCAGCGGTGCTCGTCATCATCGGCTGGCACTACTTCTGGTGCCGCGCAGTCGACGCCGCCTACAGCAAAATCATCGGCGCGTTCTTGATGTTCGGCTGTCTCAGCTCGCTGCTGAGCCTGTCGTTCGGCAGCGTGGAGGTCTCGGGAAAATCGTTCCGCACCGGCGGCTACCTCGGTGAATGGCTTGCGGCGCTGATGTCCGAGTACCTCAATCGAACCGGCTCGATCATCGTGATCGTGACGCTGCTCTTTCTCGGGATCATTCTCTCGACGCAGTTCTCGATCGGGCGAATGTTCTCGACCGCTGCCATGGTCGGCCGCAAAGGCTCGTCCTGGCTGTTCGGCCGGATTGGCGCCTGGTTGCAGGAACGCCGGCGCGCGCGGCAGCGCCGCATCGTCGCGGCCAAACAGGGAAAGAAACCCGCCACTGTTCTTGCCGTGGCGAAGAAGGCAGAAGAGCCACCGGCGCGCCCGATGGCAATACCCGAGCCGCGGGCCGGAGAACGGCGCCCGCCGGTGATGGCGAAGAGACACACCGCCGAGCTGAACCCGCAACTTCCGCTGCCCGAGCCTGAACCGCGCAAACCCCGGCGCATCGGCGCGTTTACGCTGCCGCCGCTGTCGCTGCTCGACGCGCCAAAGACCGAGAGAAAGATCGACGAGCGCGAGCTGATGGAAGGCGCCCGGCTGCTCGAAGAGAAATGCCGCGAGTTCGCGGTCGAGGGCGCTGTGGCGCAGATCCATCCCGGTCCCGTCGTCACGACGTTCGAGTTCAAGCCGGACGCCGGCGTGAAGTACGGAAAAATCACCGGGCTCGCCGACGACCTCTGCCTCGCCATGCAAGCCGAGTCGGTGCTCATCGATCGCATCCCTGGCAAGTCAACGGTCGGCATCCAGATTCCGAATCATGCGCGCGAACAGATCTCGCTGCGCGAGCTGCTGCAATCGGAGGTGTACCAGCGGTCAACGTCAAAATTGACCATTGCGCTCGGGAAGACCATCCACGGCGAGCCGTACATGACGGATCTCGCGACGATGCCTCATCTGCTGATTGCCGGATCAACCGGCACCGGCAAGTCGGTGGCGATTAACTCAATGCTCTCGAGCATCCTGTTTCGCGCGACGCCGGAAGATGTGCGGTTGATCATGATCGACCCGAAGCGCGTGGAGCTGGGGATGTATGAAGACATCCCCCACCTCATGACGCCGGTGGTCGTCGATCCCAAGCAAGCGGTGAACGCGCTGCGCTGGGCCGTGAAGGAAATGGAAGATCGCTACAAGAAGCTCGCCGCAGCGGGCGTGCGCAACATCGAGCAGTTCAACAGAAATGCGGCCAACCAGGCGAAGGAAAAGCCCGCCGACGACGAGGAGCAGCTGCAGCAGCTTCCCTATATTGTCGTCGTCATCGACGAGCTCGCCGATCTCATGATGGTCGCAAGAAGCGATGTCGAAGAGTCGATCGCGCGCCTCGCTCAAATGGCGCGCGCGGTCGGCATTCATCTCTTGCTTGCGACGCAGCGGCCGTCTGTTGACGTCATCACCGGGCTCATCAAGGCGAATCTGCCGTCGCGCATTTCGTTCCGCGTGCAGTCGAAGACCGACTCGCGAACCATTCTCGACGGCAACGGCGCCGAGCAGTTGCTCGGGCGGGGCGACATGCTGTTCATGCCGCCCGGATCCTCGCGCATGGTGCGTCTGCACGGGCCGTATATCTCCGAGCAGGAAAGCGCGCGGCTCGCGAGCTTCCTGCGCAAACAGGGCAAGCCGGTCTACGACAACACAATTACGGCGGAAGAAAAGAAGCTCGACGGTATCAACATGGAGAAGGACGATCTGTACGACGAAGCCTCGCGCATCGTCGTGTCGAGCGGCCAGGCCTCGATCTCGTACCTGCAGCGGCGCCTGCGCATCGGCTTCAGTCGCGCGGCGCGCCTCGTAGACATGATGGAAGTGGACGGCATCGTGTCGCCCGGCACAGGCGGCAAGACGCGGGAAGTGCTCGTCGACAAGGGATATTTCGAGGAAGTGGATGCGCAACTGCGTTAAGTCGCCTGTCGCCGCGCTCGCGTTCGCGCTCGTTTGCGCGCTTGCCCGACCTGCGTTCGCACAGAGCGAGGCCGCGGCGCGTTACGACACGGCACGCGAGCAGGAGCACCGCGTCACGGCATCGCCGGCGGCCGCCGCCGACGACTTCCGATTCGTCGTGAACAAGTACTGGAGCATCGTCCGCCGCTACCCGAACACCGGCTACGCCGACAACGCCCTGTGGCAGGCGGGACATCTGTCCATGGAGGCATTCCGGCGATTCTCAGAGGACCGCGACAAATATCGGACGATCCAGCTCTTTCAATGGCTGAGAGATCAGTATCCGCACAGCCCGATGGCTGCGCGCGCAAACAGCGAACTCGCGCAACTGTCTGCTCCGCAAGCGGCAGCGACCGACACGATCATCCGTGCGGTACACCGCGAGGTGCTTCCCGACGTCGTGCGCGTGACGGTCGAGTTGGATCGTGAGGTGCCGTTCTCTCAGGAGCGGCTGGCGAATCCGACGCGCGTGTTCTTCGATTTGAAAGGCACGAGGACGGTCGCGCCGCTGCAGGACGCCGTACTGCGCTACGACGCCGATATCGTGCGCGAGATCCGGCTCGGCCGGCATCCCAACAGCACGACGCGCATCGTGATCGACCTGGGACAGGTCGAGCGCTACAGCGTCTTCACGCTCTACGAGCCGTATCGCATTGTGATCGACTGCGAACGCGCATCTGCGGTCGCGCCTGCTGTCAAAGTGGCGCGGATGGTCCCACCGGTCGCTCCGCCGGTCGTTGTGGCCGAGACACCCATCATCAAGCCTACGACGCCGCCCGTGGAGTCGTCTCCCGGCAAACCGATTGCGCCTGCGGTGAACTCCGGCGGCAAGTTTTCCGTTGCACGCCAACTGGGTCTCGGCGTTTCGCGGATCGTGATCGATCCGGGCCACGGCGGCCGCGACCCTGGCGCCGCGGCCTTCGCGGTCTCGGAAGCCGAGCTCGTGCTCGATGTGGCGTTGCGGCTCGAAAAGCTTCTGCAGCAACAGCCTGGCATCGAAGTCGTCCTCACCCGCCGCGCGGACGAATATCTCGGCCTCGAGGAACGCACGGACATCGCCAACCGCGAGTCGGCCGATCTCTTTCTCTCGATACACGCCAATGCGAGCGCGAACGCCACCGCACGCGGCGTGGAAACGTATTTCCTGAACTTCGCGCTGAACCGGCAAGCCGAGGCGGTCGCCGCCCGCGAAAACGCGGCGTCGGGCAAGACGATGAACAGCCTGCCGGGCATCATCAAAGCGATCACGCTGAACAGCAAGCTGAACGAATCGCGCGATTTTGCGGCGCTCATTCAGCGATCGCTCGTGCGTGGGCTGGCGCCGTCGAACAACACATTGCGGGACCTCGGCGTCAAACAGGCGCCATTCATGGTGCTGATCGGCGCCGCCATGCCGAGCGTGCTCGCCGAGATCTCATTCATCACGAATCGCCAGGACGCCCGGCTGCTGAAATCGTCGGCCTATCGCGACAAGATCGCCGAGTCGCTGCTGGCCGGCGTGCTGAAATACCAGCAAACCTTAAAGAAAGTCCAGACCGCCGCGTTGAGATAAGATCTCAGGCGTGCAGGTTCCACCAAGTACGCCGATCATCGTCAGGGTCGTCGAGACGTCGGAAGTGGCCGGTCTTGGCAACGTCATGATTCAAGCGGTCGGCCTCACCGGCGCCATCGCCCTCGGCGCACTCGGTTTCGGCATCGTGCTCGCCAGCGCCATCATCGGGTATCGCAAACTGAGGGCACGCGGCGTGACCGACGAGGAGGCCGGACAAACCCAATCGCTCGGCCTGACGCCGCCGGCTCACAAGTAACAAGCCTCAGGCGCGCGATGTGCCCACCGAAGGCTCGCTATGGGTCGATCCGATCGACGGCGTGCTCGTTCGGGCCGAGGTGAACATCAAAGGGTTCTTCATGGCAGGCGGGTTTGGATCCTCGAAAGCGCAGATGCGCGTGTACTTTCGCGAGGATCCGAGATTGAAGTTCTGGGTGCCGTCGCGGTTGACCGAAACCTACCAGGTGGCTGGGCTCGGTGAGATTACCGGCGACGCAACATATACGAATTACCGGCTGTTCGGCACGTCGACGCAGGAACAATTCAACGAAGTTCGCTGAATGCGAGCTCCACGAGCGTGCGCACGCCCGCGCCAGTCGGTCCCTTTGGCATAAACGGCTTCGCGTCGTCGGTCCATGCGGTCCCAGCGATATCGAGATGCGCCCACGGCAGCCCGCCTGTGAATTCCTGCAGGAAGAGCGCCGCGGTAATCGCGCCTCCAACACGCCCGCCGGTGTTCACCATGTCGGCAATCTCGCTGCGAAGCTGGTCTTTGTATTCCTCGAATAGCGGCATGGTCCAGCAGCGATCGCCCGCGCGCTCGGCGGTGGCTCGCACGTGCTCCACGAAATGAGGCGGCGCGCCGAACAGTCCCGTCGTAATCGTTCCGAGCGCCACTGAAATCGCTCCGGTGAGCGTGGCGATGTCTATCAGATGCGTGGCGCCCTGTGTGCGCGCATACCAGAGCGCGTCGCCGAGAATCAGACGGCCTTCAGCGTCGGTATTCAGCACCTCCACAGTTTTGCCGCTCGCGCTTTTCAACACATCGCCGGGCCGCAGCGCGTTCCCGCTGGGCATGTTCTCGGCGATTGGGATCACGCCGAGGACGCGGATCGGCGCCTTCAATTCGGCGATAGCCCTCATGGCCGCAGCCACCGCAGCGCCTCCGGCCATGTCGTCTTTCATGCGGTCCATGTCGGCAGCCGGCTTGATGGAAATGCCACCGGTGTCGAACGTGATGCCCTTGCCGACGAGTCCAAGCACTGGAGCCGCGGGCGCCCCGGCTGGCTCGTGCCGAATGACGACGAGCCTGGGTGGATGATGGCTGCCCTGGCCGACGCCGAGCAGCATACCCATACCGAGCTTGGCAATTTGCTGCTCGTCCAGAACCTCGACGGCAAGGCCACCGCCACGCGCAATCTCGGCGAGCCGATCGGCAAACACCGTCGTCGTTAATGTGTTGCCGGGTTCGTTATCGAGCTGCCGCGCGACATTGCACCATTCGCCGATTACGCGTCCGCGCTCGACCGCGCGCCGAACGGGCTGGCCTTTCACGGCAATCGCGAGATGCCGAATTTCAAACGCGTCGTGCTCAGAGGTTTTGTACTGACCGGCATCGAATTCGGCCAATGTCAATCCCTCGGCAATCGCCTGAAGCATTTCTGGCGTGTCGAGTGGTGAATGCGCGACAAACGCAAGGCTGCCGATTTTCTTGTGGCGGGCATGAATGCCGACGGCGGACGCGACTCGTCGGGCGCGATCGACGGTGAAGTCGGCGGCCTTTCCCAGTCCAACCGCAGCGAGTCGCCCCGCCCGGTACGAGCCACCCACGATAGGGGTGAGAAACAGTTCGTAGAGCTTGCCGCTGAACTCCGTTGTCGCCGCGACCCGGTCGATTTCGCCCGCCGTTGCCTCCGACCAACCGCCCAACGCGGTGGCTTGCCCCTCGAACACCGCCACGACCAAAAGATCCGTCGCAACAGTTTCGAGATCACCTTCTAATATATCCATCTGCTTGGATTTTCTGCCCACAGTCATCGGGCACATTATCGCACCCTTGCTCTGGACTATCGCGGGCGGTAGGATGACTGTGATGCGCCCTGTTCGACCATCCGCCGGAGCCTGCGCGGCAGTTGTCGCGGTGACGGTCTTCGCGACCGCGTCGATCGTCGCGCAAACGCCCGAAGGAAAAAGCAAGAGCGAGCCAAAGCGGCCGTCGTTGAGCGTGAAAGCCACACCAGGCACGGGCATGGTGCCGGTGCGCATCCTGGTTGCGGCCGAGTTAAAGGGCGGAGATGACGATTTCGAGGAGTACTACTGCCCCACGATCGAATGGAACTGGGGCGACGGGACCGTGTCGGAAGAAACCCGGGACTGCGATCCGTATGAATCCGGCAAATCGGTGATCCGTCGGCGCTACTCGGTGCAACACTCCTTCAAACGCTCGGGCGCGTATCGCATCGGGTTCCGTTTGAAGAATGGGAATAAAGTGTTGGCGGCCTCCACGACAGTGGTCAGGCTGCTCGGCGGAGTTTACTGAGCTAAGACCACAGTTATCACGCGGCCATACTTCAAGCGATACGCGAAGATTTCGCCTTCCGGCTTCACGAGCGACACAATCACATAAAGAAAATCCGCACCGCCGTTTGCCTCAGCGATGTCCGATTCCGAGGGAATGGCAGGACTTGCTGGATGGGAGTGGTACGCGCCGATGACGCGCTTGTTGTCCGCGCGCGCCGCATGAATGGCAGCGAAGTGATCGTCTGGATCAATAAGATAGCGGGTGTGGCCGGCCTCGCGATTGCGTGCGCGCACGCTGCGCTCGACGACGTGGCGGCTGCCAATCAGCAGGCCGCAACATTCCTTCGGCGCATCCCCTCGCGCGTGCGCCAAAATGTCGTCGATTACCTGAGCGGTAACCTTCACGCGACTACCTTACACCGCATGTTGGCTCGAGGCTTTGGACCCACGACCTCTGATTACTTGTCGGCGAGCAGTGTTTCGCGCCACCGGTTCGCCGACGCGAAGACCTCGTCGATCGATGTGCCGCCAGCGAGATCCCTGCGCAGGCCCTGCAGAACCGCGATCAGCGCATCGAGCGACGCGCCAATCTCGTCGGCGTTGGTCGCGCACACTTCCTTCCAGATGTCCGCCGGGCTCGACGCCAGCCGTGTCGTGTCGTGCAAGCCGCGCCCGCTCAGACTGAGGCCGTCGCGGCCCGCAGAGCGTCCGACGACGTGCATCATCGCGCTGACGGTAAGCTGCGGAAGATGGCTGATGAACGCGAGCAGCTTGTCGTGCTCGGCTGGCGAGAGCGTCTTTGGAACGGCGCCAAGTTCGACGACGAACGATTCCAGTTTTTCGAGCGCCTGTGCGTGCCGGTCGCTGGTCGGCGTAAACAACCAGGGCCGGCCGTGAAACATGTCGGGCCGCGCGTGATCGATGCCGCCGCGCGCCGCGCCGCCGAGCGGATGCCCGCCGATAAACGTCAGGCGATCGGGAAGCGACTTCGCCGCATCGACAATCGCGCGCTTGGTGCTGCCGGTGTCGGTGACAAGGGCTTCCCCGAGGACGTTGTCTGCCAGATCGCGCAGGATCTCGAGGTTCTGCTGAATGGGCGCCGCAAGAATCACGAGATCGGCTTCCGCCAGCACGATCGGATCGTCGGCCGCGACATCGATGGCGTGGAGCACCATCGCGCGTTCGAGGACATCCTTGCGATCGACGCCGATGACCAAACCCGTCGGCCAGAGCTGGCGCGCCGCCAGGGCGATCGATCCGCCAATTAAACCCAGCCCGACGATGCCCACACGCTGGAAGATCGGCGGCTTGCCCTGACTGGCGCCCGGCTGAAGGACCGGCAGTTGTCTCCCTTCAGACACGAGGCCTGACCACCCCTCGCCCCGTACCCCATAAACCCGAGCCCCCAACCCCTTGCCCCGACCAAAACCGCCCCCCACCCCCAGAACAACGCCGGGCCGGATGCATCTAGCTGGCCCAGCACCCCTCCCAAGCCCAAGTGGGAACGGAAGCTCAACGACGGTTGGCAGGCTTAGATACCCCTCCCATTCCCTCGGAATATGCTCTGTACGACGAGGATCAACCTGGGGAAACCGACCTGGACAGTGCCACGGAGGAAGCCGATGCGGTTCATGAGGTTCCCTCGAAGCCCCTCGGACGCACCATCTTTGCAGGGCTGGCAGTGGGAGGGGTGGTGGCGATCGTCTTGATGTTTGTCCTGGGGTTTAATCAAAGCAAGAAGCGTCCTGAAACAGCAGCAACCCCAACCCCTACGTCCAC
>JANMJM010000250.1:0-22199 GCA_031371345.1 Vicinamibacteria bacterium | reverse complement strand
GTCAATCTACGTGCGGGCCGGCGCGCGCAGGGTGCCAGTACCATCACGCAGCAACTCGCCAGGCAAATGTTCTTAGGCCGCGAGAAAACCGTATGGCGCAAGATCCGCGAAGCCATGCTCGCGATGAGGATCGAGCGCATGTATTCGAAGGATGAGATCCTCGAGCTGTATCTCAACAAGGTGTATTTCGGCGACGGCTTGCACGGTGCCGAGGCAGCCGCGCGCGGATATTTCGGCAAGTCGGCCGGCGATCTCAGTCTGTCGGAAGCGGCCTTGCTCGCGGGTCTTGTAAGGGGGCCATCGACCGACGCACCGACCGTGAGCATGGCGCGCGCGAAAGCGCGCCGCACCATCGTGCTGAAGGCCATGCTCGACGAGCGCATCATCACCGACGCCGCGTTTGAGCGAGCGTCGCATGAGCCAGTCGAGCTTCGTGACACGCTGAGACGGGAAGAGCCTATTGGGCAGTACTTCAAGGAAGAAGTACGGCGACAGCTCGTGAAGCAGTTCGGATGGGAGCGGCTGTCGGAGAGTGGCCTGCGCGTCTACACGACGATCGATCCAGATATGCAGCGCGCCGCAGAGGCCCAAGTCGCGCAGTCGCTGAAGCAAATCGACGCGCGACGCGCGGCACGGCGCGGCAAACAGCCGGCATCGGACCGGGATCCGCTCGAAGCGGCGTTAGTCGCGCTGGATCCGCGCACTGGTGAGGTGCGCGCGATGGTCGGTGGACGCGGATTCGCTGCCAGCAAATTCAATCGCGCGACGCAGGCGCAGCGACAGCCCGGGTCGGCGTTCAAGCCGTTCGTGTACGCCACGGCGCTCGAAGCGGGATACTCGCCCGCAAGCCTCATCGATCGACTCGGCGAGCCCATTCAAACGCTCCAAGGCGCGTGGATTCCCGAGGACGAACATTCGACCGGATCAGCCATGACGATTCGCGCCGCGCTCCGCACGTCGAGCAATCGCGCCGCGGTTCGGATGCTCGAGGAAGTCGGCATTTCGAAAACGGTGGCGTACGCCCAACGCCTCGGCATCGGCTCCTTGCCCAGCGTGCCGTCGCTCGCACTGGGATCGGGCGAAGTCACGCTCATGTCGATGACGACGGCATATGCGACGTTTGCCAACGGCGGCGTGCTGAATCACAACACCTTGATCCGCCGAGTCGAGGACAGCCACGGCAAGACGATTTTCGAAACCAAGCGCGATCCCCGGCAAGTCGTGTCGCCCGCGACCGCCTTCATGATGGCGAGCATGTTGTCCGACGTGGTGAATTACGGAACGGCCTATCGCGCGCGGCAGGAGGGATTCATTCTGCCCGCTGCCGGAAAGACCGGGACGACGAACGATTTTGTGGACGCGTGGTTCGTCGGGTTTACGCCCAATCTCATCACCGGCGTCTGGATTGGCTTCGATCGGCCGCACACAATCATCGCGAACGGGTTTGCCGGCGATCTGGCGGTGCCGCTCTGGGCCAGGTTCATGAAAACGGCGACGGCCGGCGACAAGCCCGAGTGGTATAGCCCACCGAAAGGCATTGTCACGGCGCAGGTGTGCCGGGTCTCGGGACTGCTGCCGGGTGAGTTCTGCGACCGGATCATCACGGAATATTTTCCGGCGGGAAGCGTGCCGACGCGCATCTGCCAGGCGCATGGCATCGAGTTCGACGGCACGCAGATCGCGAATGTGATTCAGGCCAATCACGATGGTGCGCCGGCCGCGCCAAGCTCGGTGCAGCCGGCATCGCCCGGCGTGGCCGCCCCTGCCATCGCATCGATCGACTCGTCGGGCGCGGAATCCGCGGCGGTGGTCACGGCGCCGGAGCCGACGAAAAAGCGCGGCTTCTGGTCGAAGGTCTTTGGAAAGGGCAAGGATAAAGAAAAGAACTCTGCTCGTGACGATCAGCCTTCGAAGTAGCGCCCTTGTACACCTGTAAGACGCCGAAGATCAGACCTAATTTGAGAGTAGAAGTAAAACAAAAGGGGGTGAAGACGCGCGTCCTCACCCCCTTCACCGCTAACCAACTAACAACTAACCAACTAACAACTAACTAGAACACAAACTTGAGTCCGAACTGCAGAATCCGCGGGTCGCCGGAGCTCGGTTCGGTGCGCGTGATGCGGCCGAGCGTCGATTGGTTGCTCACGGCCCTGTTCGGGATATCGAAATTCACTTGATTGAAGACGTTGAAGAACTCGACGCGGAACTGCGCGTATCCGTCGGCCGAATAGTGGAAGTTCTTCGTCACGCCCATATCCCACGCGTGCAGCGTAGGACCGTAGTAGGCGCCCTTCCCCACATTGCCAAACGTACCTATGTCATTGGTCGCAAACGCCGCGGGGTTGAAGGACCACGCGCACGCCACGCAGGTCGTCGTAGGAACGGCGTTGAAGTCGGCGCCCGTCAACTTCGCGCGATCGTTGCCGATGCCGTCGAGCGAGTTGTCGGTGCCGCTGGTGACCGTAAAGGGGCGGCCACTCTGATACTGCATGACACCCGACCATTGCCAACCGCCGAGCACCCACTTTGCGGGCCCATTGAGGTTGCCGCCCGGCAGTTCCCAGACCCACGAGGTTGTGAACCGGTGGCGGTGATCCTGATCGAGCGGGCCCCACATCAAGGCCGGATCCTGAGGCAGATAGTAAGGAATCAGTTGGTCGCCGAAGTTGCCGACAACTTTCGAGAGAGTGTAGTTGCTCGAGACCTGGAAGCCGTGCGAATAACGCTTCGTCAGCGTGAGCTGCATCGAGTTGTAATTGGATTCGCGATCCTGAACCTCTTGGCTCACCGTGCCGATGCCGTCGACCGCGAATTGGCGCCGAAGGTCGGTATTACCCGTCGTCGCTCCCGGGCCGGGGAGGGCCGGGTTGAGCTCCCAGCTCCAGCGGCCGTGGCGATTTCGCGATCCCACGTATGCGGCACGCGCCATGATGCCGGTCATCAGTTCGCGCTCGAACGTCAAGTTGTAGTTGTAGGTGACTGGCGTCTTGTAGATTGAGTCGTACGTCGAGATCAGGATCGGCGTCGGAAAGATCGCGCGCGTCGTGCCGATTGTCGAGTCGGTGATCAGATTGAAGTCGCTTCGTCCTTGATATGGATCGGCGAACGTACCGGTTGGCCGGATGACCGACAGGCGCAGATTCCATGGCGCGGCGTTGACGGCGTCGTTGCCGTCGCCGCCGTTGCGATGCTGGTCGAAGAACGAACCGCCGCCACCGCGCAAGCTGGTCTTCCCGTCGCCTGTGATGTCCCAGGCGAAGCCGAAGCGACCGCCCCAATTATTCGTCGCGGCGCTCGTGCCGTCGTCCGGCACGCCCGGATCGCCGCGGAATGTTTCGCCCCGCGGCGCCGCCGGGAACCTCGTTGAATGGACGTTGTTCGCGTAATCGGCGAGCGTGAACACTTCGATGCGTCCCACCTTCTCGTGCCACGGCGGAGCAGGCTCGAACCGCACGCCCATGTTCAGCGAAAACCGCGGGCTGACTTTGTAATCGTCCTGAAAAAAGGCGGACGTGTAGTTGACGACGTAGTCCTTGTACTCGCCAGTGCCCTGATCGAATTGGCTGAGCGATCCGAGCATGAAATCGGCGAGCGTGTTGCCGCTGCCTGCGGAGCTGCTGCCGTTGAACTGAAAGTGTCCTGCGCGGCGGAACTGATTGCGGATCTCGACGGTGTAGTGCTGCCATTCGCCGCCCAGCTGGACGTTGTGCTTGCCTTTGACCCACGTCATCCGCTCGTTCAACTCCGATCCGGGACGGAAGAACGACGCTTCAAGGTTGTCGCCGATGTTGAAGAAGTTGTTGGCGTTGATCTCGGAAATCGACGGCAGCGTCGGATAGATCGGCAGCCGGACTCCGAGTTGCTGCATCGAGGGCACGCCAGGCGGCGGAAACCGCCTCGAGAACACACGGTTGTATCCGACCCGCAGCTCATTCAGCAGCGTCGGCGAGATAGTTTTTGTCCATCCGCCAACGAAATTCTGCATCCGCGTGCCGGACGCCAGTGTTGGATTTCTGTAGCTGAGCAGGTTGCCTTCGGTGTAGGTCGGGTCGTTGTGGAAGTTGTCGAAGTAGTACCGGCCGTTCACCTGATCCTTTTGGCCCAGCAACTGATCGACTTTGACGATGAGCTGATCGTCCTGGGTGCCAATGCGGCGCGGAATCTGGAGGCGGCCATCGGCGCCTGGTATGGGAATGTACTTCAGCACGTTCACCGAGGCCGGATCGAATCGGGACACCGGAATTTGGTTGTTCGGGAAGGGAGCGCGCGTAACGGGATCGAGGATCGGCGTGCTCGAGCTCGAGAAATCGCCAGCACGCTGCGCGGCCGTCGGCACGGTGCCGGTGAGCGCTGTGCCGACGTTCTGGACTCTCGTGCCCTGCCAGCCCACGAAGAAGAACGTTTTATTGTGCTCGATTGGACCGCCGGTGTATCCGCCGTACTGTTTGCGTTTCAGGAAGTCCTTCGTGGCCGAGAACACGTTCTTCGAGTTGAACGTGTTGTCGCGCGCGTAGCCGAACGCCCCGCCATGGAAATCGTTGGTGCCAGAGCGCGTGACGGCATTCACGACCGCCCCGGCGCTGTTGCCTTGCGCCGCACTGTAGTTGCTAGTCTGAATGCTGAATTCCTGCAGCGCGTCGGGGAACGGGAACGGCTGATTCTGTTGGAAGTAGGGATCGGTGTGACTTGTGCCGTCCAGACGGAACGATACTTGCCCCGACTGCGTGCCGTTGGTCGAGAGGCGCAGCGCGCCGGGAATCGTCTTGCCCGATTCCTGGTCGACCGAGGTCAACACCATGCCGGCCACCAGCGTGCTCAACTTCGCCGCGTCGCGGCCGTTCAGCGGCAGCTCGACGATGCGCTTGGAATCGACGACTTCGCTGATGGTCGCCGACGACACGTCAACGGTGGCCGCTTCACCCGACACCGTGACGGTCTCGGCCAGATTGCCCAGCTCGAGCCCGAAATTCAGCGTCAGGTTCTGGTTCGCCTGCAGCACCACGGCTTTGCGTTGTGACGTGCGGAAGCCCGTCAGCTCGGCCGAAATATCGTAGGTGGTGGGTCGCAGCGACGTGAAGTTGTAGCGACCGTCGACGCCGGTGACGGTATCTCTGGAGATGCCTGTCCCGGTCTCGACCGCTTTCACGGTCGCGCCCGGCACGACTCCGCCGGTGTTATCGGTAATCACCCCGTTGATTTGGCCGGTTTGTGCGAATGCAGGAATTGCAGCGGCCACGAAGAGACACGCGGCGAGAAGTATTCGACGCATTTTTCAGCCCTCCCTAGAAATCCTGACCAGGGGAACGAGGCCCGCGCGATGTGGGAAATGTAACGGGATGCTAACTGAACTCTGTCGGCGCGTCCATACCAAAGAAAAAGGGGTAAAGGACTCTCGTCCCCTACCCCTGATTCGTACTTCTACCTTCTTACTTCGACTTTCTAGAACACAAACTTCAGTCCGAACTGAATGATCCGCGGATCGCCAGAGCCCGGGTCGGTGCGCGTGATGCGCCCGAGGGTCGCCTGGTTGTTCACGGCGCGGTTCGGGATGTCGAAGTTCACCTGGTTGAACACGTTGAAGAACTCGGCGCGGAACTGGACGTATCCGTCAGCCGAATACCGGAAGTTCTTCGTGAGTCCCATGTCCCAGCCGTGAAGAACCGGCCCGTAGTAGGCGCCCTTCGGGACGTTGCCGAACGTGCCGAGGTCGTTGGTGGCGAACGCCGCGGGGTTGAACGACCACGCGCACGCCACGCAAACGGTCGAGGGAATGTCGTTGAAACCAGTGCCCGTCAGCTTCGCGCGATCGTTGCCGATGCCGTCGAGCGAGTTATCCGTGCCGCTGGTCACCGTGTACGGACGACCTGTCTGATACTGCATGACGCCCGACCACTGCCAGCCGCCGACCACCCATTTCATCGGGCCATTCAAGTTGGCGCCCGGCAGTTCCCAGACCCACGACGTGGTGAAACGATGACGGTGATCCTGATCGAGCGGGCCATACATCAACACGGGATCCTGAAACTGGTTGTAGGGGATGAGCTGGTCTCCGAAATTCCCCTCAACTTTCGACAGCGTGTAGTTGGTCGAGATCTGGAAGCCGTGAGAGTAGCGTTTGCTCAACGCCAGCTGCATGGCGTTGTAGTTTGACTTGCGATCCTGCACTTGCAGGTTCACCTGACCGATTTTGTCGACGGCGAACGGCCGCCTCGCGTCGGTGTTGCCGGTGGTCGCCCCGGCGATTAAGGAATTGGCCGGGTTCAGTTCCCAGCTCCAACGGCCGTTGCGATTCCGCGATCCCACATACGCGGCGCGCGCCATGATGCCCTGCGCCACTTCGCGCTCGAACGTGAGGTTGAAGTTGTAGGTGACGGGCGTCTTGTAATTCTGATCGAGCGTCTCGATCAGAATCGGCGTCGGGAAGATCGCGCGGGTCGTTCCGATGGTGCCGTCGGTGATCAAATCGAAGTCCGTGCGGCCTCGATACGGATCCGAGAACGGTCCTTCCGGACGGGTCACGAGCAACCGCAGATTCCATGGCGCAGCGTTGACGGCGCCGTTGCCGGACTCGCCGTCGCGATGTTGATCGAAGAACGATCCGCCACCGCCGCGGAGACTGGTCTTGCCGTCGCCGGTAATGTCCCACGCGAAGCCGAACCGGCCGCCCCAGTTGTTGGTGGCCGCATTCGTGCCGTCTTCCGGCACGCCAGGATCGCCGCGGAACGTTTCGCCGCGAGGTGCCTGTGGGAAGACCGTCGAGTGCACGTTAGCGTTGTAGGCGTCGATCGAGAAGACTTCGATGCGGCCCACCTTTTCGTGCCATGGTGGAGCCGGCTCGAATCGAAGGCCGAGGTTCAGCGACAGCCGCGGAGTGAGCTTGTAGTCGTCCTGGAGGAACGCGGACGTGTAGTTGACGACGTAGTCCTTGTACTCGCCAGTGCCCTGGTCGAATTGACTCAGCGACCCGAGCATGAAATCGGCGAGCGTGTTGCCAGAGCCGGTGGTGCTGCTGCCGTTGAACTGAAAGTGGCCGGCGCGGCGGAACTGGTTGCGGATCTCGACGACGTAGTGCTGCCACTCGCCGCCGTATTGAATGTTGTGCTTGCCCTTCACCCACGTCATGCGCTCGTTCAACTCGTAGCCCGGGCGGTAGAACGACGCCTCGAGGTTGTCGCCGATGTTGAAAAAGTTGTTCGCGTTGATCTCCGAAATCGACGGCAGCGCCGGGTAGATCGGCAGCCGCACGCCGAGGTCCTTCATCGAGGGCACACCGGGCGGCGGGAAGCGCCGCGATATCGTGTGGTTGTAGCCCAGGCGCGTCTCATTCAGGAACGTGGGCGACAGCGTCTTCGTCCACGCGCCGACGATGTTCTGCATCCGCGTCGTCGCCTCAAGCGTGGGGTTGCGATAGCTCAGCAGGTTACCTTCGGTGTAAGTCGGATCGTTGTGGAAGTTGTCCCAGAAGTACCGGACGCTCAACTGATCTTTGTCGCCGACCAGCTGATCGCCCTTGATGATCAATTGATCATCCTGCGTGCCGATGCGCCGCGGAATCGAGAGCCTGCCGTCAGCGCCCGGAATGGGAAGATATTTCAGGACGTTTACCGACGCCGGATCGAATCGCGACACCGGAATCTGATTGTTCGGGAAGGGAAGGCGCGTGAGCGGGTCGATGACCGGGGTGCTCGAGCTCGAGAAGTCGCCGAGGCGCTGCGCGGCCGTCGGAACGGTGCCGGTGAGCGTCGTGCCCACGTTCTGAATTCGAGTGCCCTGCCAGCCGGCGAAGAAGAACGTCTTGTTGTGCTGGACCGGACCACCGAGGAACCCGCCGTACTGTTTGCGTTTCAGGAAGTCTTTCGTCGTCGCGAAGACGTTCTTCGAATTGAATGTATTGTCGCGCGCGTAGCCGAACGTGCCGCCGTGGAAGGCATTCGTTCCAGAGCGCGTGACTGCGTTCACGACGGCGCCGGCGCTGTTGCCTTGCGAGGCGCTGTAGTTGCTGGTCTGAATGCTGAACTCCTGCAGCGCGTCGGGGAACGGGAACGGCTGGTTCTGCTGGAAGTAGGGGTCGGTGTGACTCGTGCCGTCCAGGCGGAACGACACTTGGCGCGACTCGGTCCCGTTGGTCGACAAACGCAGTGCGCCAGGAATCGTCTTGCCCGATTCCTGGTCGACGGCCGTCAGCACCATTCCCGCGACGAGCGTGCTGAGCTTCGCGGCGTCGCGGCCGTTCAGCGGTAGCTCGACGATGCGCTTGGAATCGACGACCTCGCTGATGGTCGCCGACGACACGTCGACGGTCGCCGCTTCGCCCGACACCGTGACGGTCTCGGCCAGGTTGCCCAGTTCGAGCGCGAAATTCAGCGTGAGGTTCTGGTTGGCCTGCAGCACAACGGCTTTGCGCTGTGAGGTTCGGAACCCGGAAAGCTCGGCTGAAATGTCGAAGGTGGAAGGTCGCAGCGATGTGAAGTTATAGCGACCGTCGGCACCGGAGACGGTCTCTCTGGAAATGCCTGTGGCGGTTTCGACCGCTTTCACGGTCGCGCCTGGCACGACGCCACCGGTGTTATCGGTGACGACGCCGTTAATTTGGCCCGTTTGTGCAAGCGCTGGGCTTGCGACGAGCAGTGCAAGGAACACGGTCGCGAGTATTCGTCGAATCATGACACCCCTCTTTGTTGACGAGACTTGCCGGAAAGAAAACGCCGCCCTGAGTATCGAACGAGAATGAGGATTGTGAGAGCAAATCCTACGCCCCCGCGGCGATGATTGTCGAGCGAAAAATGGGGAGCCTTTAACGTTAAAGTATTCCGGATTTCTCGCGAAAGTTGTCCAATAACTTGGATAAAAAACCAAGCTTCCGTATCGCCAGCCAGCGACTGCTGTCGGCAGGAATCGGATAACCTTCCAGTTTCCAGTTTCTAGTTTCTAGTTCACAAGAGGCACCCTATGGACGCGATCGATTACAAGATCTTTGGCGACGACATGCAATTCGTCGAGGTCGAACTCGACCCGAACGAAGCGATGGTCGCCGAAGCAGGCGGGATGATGTACATGGAAGACGGCGTCGACATGGAAACGATTTTCGGCGACGGCTCGCAGCAGCAGACCGGCGTCCTCGGCGCGTTGATGGGTGCCGGCAAGCGGCTGCTGACGGGCGAGTCGCTGTTCATGACTGTGTTCAGTAACAAGAGCAGCCAAAAAAGGAAGGTCGCCTTCGGCGCGCCCTATCCCGGAAAAATCATCGCCATCAATCTTGCGGAGCTCGGCGGCGAGCTCGTCGCGCAGAAGGATTCGTTTCTCGCAGCCGCCAAAGGCGTCAGCATCGGCATCGCCTTTCAGCGAAAGCTCGGCGTTGGGCTCTTCGGCGGCGAAGGCTTCATCATGCAGCGGCTGCAGGGCAGCGGATGGGCATTTGTGCACGCTGGCGGCACGCTGCACGAGCGAACGCTCGGGCCGGGCGAGTTAATTCGCGTCGATACCGGCTGCATCGTCGCGTTGCAGCCGACGGTGAGCTACGACATCGAGTTTGTCGGCAAGATCAAGTCGGCGCTGTTTGGCGGTGAGGGATTGTTTTTCGCCACGCTGCGGGGGCCGGGCCGGATCTGGCTGCAGTCGCTGCCGCTCAGCCGGCTCGCCAATAGAATTGTGGCCGCGGTTCCGGGCGTCACGCGCGGCGGCCGTGAAGAAGGATCGGTGCTCGGCCGGCTTGGTGGGTTACTCGACGGAGACAATTCTTAGTTGTTGGTTGGAATAGTTGTTGGTTGTTGGTTGTTGGTTGTTGGTTGCTGAGGGTGATACATGAGATTGTTTACCGCTGCCACGCTGCTTTCCTTTGTGCTCGCGTCGCCGGCGCGTGCGCAGGTGCCGAACGATCCGTATCCGAAACCGATCAACGCCGCTGAAGGCGTCGTGAAGGTGAACTATAAAGAGTTCGTGTCGGTGCCCGACAGTAAAGGGCAGGCGGCGCGCATGATGCTGCTCGTCGACGAACCTGGAAGCAAACGACTGTTCGTGAATGACATGAACGGCCCGCTTTACAGCGTCAGCTACGACGGTAAGACCGTGACGCCGTATGCGGACGTGAACGATCCCACGTGGGAAGTGAGCGTGCAGTCCAACGGCAACGAGCGCGGCGTGCAGAGCTTCGCGTTCCATCCGCAATTCAACCAGCGAGGCGCGCGCGGATACGGAAAGTTTTATACCCTCACCGATACGACGAACACGAAGCCGGCGGCCGACTTCAAGCCGCTCGGCGGCACGCACACGCACGATACGGTCCTTCTTGAATGGACGGCGAAGACTCCCGCTGCCGCCTCATACGACGGCGCGGCGCCGCGCGAACTGATCCGCTGGGAGCAGCCGTTCAGCAATCACAACGGCGGCCACATCACGTTCAATCCACTAGCGGCGTCAAATTCGACAGATTTTGGTTTGCTGTATATCGGCTTTGCCGACGGCGGCAGCGGCGGCGATCCAATGAATCAGGCGCAGAACCTGGGCGTGGCCTTCGGCAAGATCTTGCGGATCGATCCGCTTGGCACCAACAGCGCGAACGGCAAATACGGAATTCCCGCCGCCAATCCCTTCGTGAACGACAAGAATTCGAACACGCTCGGGGAAATTTACGCGTACGGCGTGCGTAACCCTCAACATCTGTTCTGGGATCCGAAGACGGGCAACATGTTCATGTCGGACATCGGCCAGAACATCGTCGAAGAAATCAGTCCCGTCACCGCCGGCGCGAACCTCGGCTGGAACGCCTGGGAGGGGAATTATCGCTACATCAGCCGCAACGAAGTTGGGCTGAGCGATCCACGCAGCGATCCGAAGATGACGTATCCGATTGTCGAGTACGGGCAAATCGATCCGCTCTTGCAACCGAGCTCGGCCGCCATCGGCGGCTACATCTATCGGCAGAAGGCGATTCCTCAGCTGGCGAATTTGCTGCTCTTCGGCGACAACCCGAGCGGCGAAATTTTTTACGTGAACGCCGACAACCTGCCCAAAGGTGGGCAGGATCCGATCCGCCGCGTGCTGTTCATCGACAAAGGCGAGGCGAAAACGCTGCTGCAGCTGGTCAAAGAGAAGAACGCCGCGCAAGGCAAACCGCCGGCGGCGCGCGCCGACTTGCGCTTCGGACAGGGACACGACGGGCAGATTTTCATTTTGAATAAGCGCGACGGCACGATCCGGTTGCTCGTGCCGTAAGCGCGACGCTCAACTGGCCCCGGACCCAGTTTCAACAGGTTTTACACAGGTTTTAAGCAGCGATTAGTTCATCGGGCGCTCAACGAGGTTGTGTTGATCGCAAATCTCCTGCAGCTCTTGGACGCGCGGCGCAGGCTCGTGGAGATCTGAGGCCGCGTATCCGCTGCGGACTGAGAGGGAAATATAATGCCCTCGAGGAGATCGCCCTACATGCCGCGCTATGTTCCGCTTGCCGGTGTCATTTTCTGCGTACTTGCCATCGCCGCGGGAGCCGCGCAGCAGCAGCCATCTGCCACTCAGCCGGCGCGTGGCGAGCTCGGGCCGGCGCAGGGCTTCACTGGGAACACCACGACGCTCGACGCCACTAACTACACGGTTGGCCGCCGCGTGTTTGAAGCCGGCGCCCACAACGCCACGTTTCATGCCCATACGGCGGGACAGCTAGTGTTCGGCGAGGCTGGACACGGACGCCTGCAAATCATCGGGCAGCCGATGCGCGAGCTCGCGCCGGGCGACAGCGCCTTCGTCCCGGCCGGCCTCATGCACTGGCACGGCGCGGTTCCGCAAGAGAACTTCACGATGGTGTTCATCACGATGGGCGCCAGCACCACCACGCAAGGTGAGCCCGTGAGTGACGCGATCTATTTCGGGAAGAAGTAGCTAATCGACGATCGCCTGCAGCACGAGCGTGGGGATCACCTGGCGATAGTGCACGCGCGTCTCACCTGGCGTTTGCGTCATGAAGACCACGGCAAGCTCTTCGTGAGGATCCACCCAAAATAACGTGCCTTGCGATCCGGACCAATGGAACTCGCCAGGCGATCCCATGATGCCGGCGACGCCAGTCGTCCGGCGCACCGCGACGCCAAGACCAAACCCATACCCGTCGATGTGCTCGACGGGAAAATGATTCAGCCGCTCGACGTTCACGTCTGGCCCGAGCTGATCGGCGGTCATGTACTCGACGGTTTTCCGTCCGAGGATGCGCCGGTCGCCTGCGAGTCCGTGGTTCAGCAGCATCTGCGCAAAGCTCAAGTAGTCTGCGGCCGTCGATGCGGCGCAGCCTCCTCCGCAATCGAACTTGTACGGCTTGGTGGCGTCGCGCGCAACTTGTGGCTGACCGGTTGTGGGATCGATCGGTAACGGTTTCGCGAGCCGGTTGGCTTTCTGAACGGGAACCGCAAACGATGTGTCGGACATGCCGAGCGGGTCGAACAGACGCTCGCGCATCAACTGGCCAAGCGGCTTTTTCGTGACGGCCTCAATCGCCAGGCCCAGTACTTCGAACCCGAAGCTGTAGTCCCACATCGTGCCCGGTTGATAGTGCAATGGGAGCTTGCTCAAGGTCTCCAGGAACTGCGCCCCTGTCTGTGTTTCTGCGGCCGCGTTGCCCGAAATCGGATACCGTTTGTGAAGTTCGCTGACGCCCTGGCTGCCGTACGTCAGACCGGCCGTATGACGCATCAAGTCCTGAATCATGGGTTGCCGTCTCGCGGGCTCGGTCCCGACCATCCTGTTTTTCAGTTGTGGCAAGTACTCGCTCACGGGATCGTGCACGAGCAGACGCCCCTCTTCGTAGAGCGTGAGCGCCGCCACGGCCACCATGGGCTTGGTCATCGACGCGATGCTGAAGATGGCGTCCTTCGGCATCGGTGTGCCGGCCGCCTTGTCGAGAAATCCGAACGACTCGTAGTACACGAGCTTGCCTTTGCGTGCGATGGCGATGACCGCTCCGGGCATGCGGCCGGCGTCGATATCGACGCGAAGTGTGTCCGCGATTCGCTGAAGCCGGACCGACGACATGCCGACGGTTTCCGGCGTGGCGCGCGGCAGTGGTTCGGCGCCGGCGTTGACGGCGAGGGTCGCCATCAAGACAAAAACTGTCGCGAGCAGGATTCTCATGGCGTGTTGGGCGATAATACCCCGACATTATGCGAATCCTTACGGCGCTCGCGCTGACGACGCTTGCGGCGATCGCAGTTGGCGCTCAAGCCCCCGCCTCAACTGGCAAGACGGTCTGGGATGGCTCATACACCGAGGCGCAGGCGACGCGCGGAGCGGCGGTGTATGCCGCCGAATGCCGCTCATGTCACGGCGAGGATCTGAGCGGGCAGTCCGGCCGGCTGATCGGCGATCGGTTCATGCGGGACTGGCGAGAAGATAATTTGAATAATTTGTTCCGTCGCACGAAGGCGGTCATGCCGCGTCGGGCGCCGGGGACGCTGACAGACGTCCAATACTTCGATGTCGTCGCGTACATTCTTCAGCAGAACGAATTTCCCGCAGGCGCCCAGGAGTTGAACGCGGAGTCGGCGCCGAGCATCCTGCTCGTGGGAAAAGAAGGTCCGCAGCCAGTCCCCGAGTTCTCGTTGATTCAAATAGCCGGGTGCCTCCGCGATTCTGGCGGAGCGTGGGCATTGACGAGCGCTACAGATCCAGCCCGAAGCCGAACGCCCGACCTGACGCCCGAGGATCTGCAAGCGGCCGCCGCGAAGCCATTGGGCACCGGCACATTTCGATTACTCGAAGCGCTCGCCTACAAGCCCGCTGCGAACAAGGATCACAAGGTGATGCTGAAGGGCTTGCTCATCAGGCGGCCGGACAACCGCATCAACGTGACGGCACTCGAGTCCATCGGCTCGACCTGCGAGCCGTAGCTATGGCTGGCAGCTCGGAGCGAGCATCTCGAGGGACAGCACATTCACGCTAAGACCGGCCGCATCTCTCACGAGCAGACCGCTCACGTCCATTCTGTGCCCCGTGTGTACGGACGGATTGGGAAACACATTCAGTAACTGAATCGTCTGGTCGCCAGACGCCGCGTCGGCCGGTTTGCTCGACGCCGACGCTGCGGCGGTGCGCGGTGCGCCGGCGTTGGTCAACATCCACGCGTTGTCCTTGCCGGGCGTCAGGCACCCGGTCACCCGAACGAGCGATCCTGTTCGTAACGTGACGGGCCCGGCTTGCCGCGATAGGGGAATGCGCGCGAGCGCGTCGAGATTGAGCGCGAGCTCCATGTCGCCTGCGCTGAAGCCATTTTGTTGCAGCAGGTAGGCAATCGCGTCGAGCTTTTCCTCGTCGGTCACGCTGGACACGGCTCCAACAGGCATCGTGTCGCGAATGTCCTTGTACAGCGCTCCGAGATCCTGCGGCTCCCACTTCACCATGAAACTGTTGCCAACCAGCGCCGGACCCTCGAGACCGCTCAAATCATCTCCGTGGCACGCGGTGCAATGGTTCTCGACGACTTTTTTTCCGCGTTCGGCTTGCGCCGCCGAATACACAGCGCCGGGTGTGGGGCCTTGTGGTGCGGCAAGGAATTGAGAAGCCAACAGCAGTGTGAACATTGAGACACTTTGAGACAACATCAGCCCCCTAACCGGCGTTTCCGGATTGACCGGCGCGAAGGGCGCATGGTCTACTAGAGGTTAACAAAAGATACGTAAAAACGGGGGCCGGAGGCTGGATGAGGGACCGCTCGCTAACTGGATTTGTGGGTTGGACTGCGGCCGCCGCCATCGCGTTGGTGTGCGTGGCCGGCCTGCGCGCGCAACAGCCCGTTGTCGCTAAACCTTCCGCTGCCGCGGCGGCATCTACCGAGCGCGCGGTGCTCAATCGCTACTGTATCAGTTGCCACAACGAGAAGCTGAAGACGGGCGGGCTCGCGCTCGACGCCCTCGACATCGATCATGTCGGAGAAAACGTCACGGCGTGGGAAAAGACGGTCCGAAAGCTTCGCGTCCGCGCGATGCCACCGGCGGGTCCAGGCCGGCCGCGCCCCGATGAGGCGTCGTACGAATCGCTGATATCTTTTTTGGAAACGTCGCTCGATCACGTGGCGGCCGAGAAGCCGAATCCCGGACGAACCGACACGTTTCATCGCCTCAATCGCACCGAGTATCAGAACGCGGTCCGCGATCTCCTCGGGCTGGAGATTGACGCGGCGTCGCTGCTGCCGACCGACGACTCGAGCCGCGGCTTCGATAACGTGAACGTTGGCGGACTGTCGCCGACGCTGCTCGATCGCTATCTCGCGGCGGCGCAGAAACTGAGCCGGCTCGCGGTTGGTAGTCCCGTTCGATCTCCCGCCGAAAACGCGGTCGTGTTGCCGCTCGATCTCACGCAGAACGAGCAGCTGAGCGGGCTTCCGTTCGGCACGCGCGGCGGCACCTCGTTCCGTCACACGTTTCCGCTAACGGGCGAATACGCATTCCAGGTCCGGCTTGCGCGGAACCGCGACGAAATTCTGATGGGACTGACTCAGCCGCAGCAGCTCGAGCTGGCGATTGACGGCCAGCGCGTGAAGTTGTTCGACATTACGCCGCCGCGCCAATACTCGCAGCGCGGTCAGGGACAAGCACTGCCGCAAGAGCAGCTCGACGAGCCTCCAGCTGATAACGCACTGCATGTCCGAGTACCGGTGCAGGCGGGTCCGCATACCGTCGTCGCGACATTTATCAAGGGCCCCTCGGTGTTGAGCCAGTCCGAGCGCCAGCCGTTCAAGGCCGATATCGATCCCAACAACCGCGACCTGGCCGCCATCTTTTCGATCTCTGTCGCAGGCCCGTACGGCACCGCTGCCGCCGGCGAGACGCCGAGCCGACAGCGGATTTTCACGTGCCGGCCGGCCAAGGCTTCCGAGGAAGCCGCGTGCGCCAAGACGATTCTTTCGACGCTCGCCCGTCGCGCGTATCGACGTCCCGTGAGCGACACGGACGTCCGCGATTTGCTCACGTTCTATAAGGAAGGGCGCGGCGTCGATGGCGGATTCGACGCGGGCATCGAAAACGGCATTCGTGCGCTGCTCGCAAGCCCACAGTTTCTTTTCCGCATCGAGCGCGATCCGGAAAAACTTGCACCAGACACCGTTTATCGCATCGGCGATGTCGAGCTCGCCTCGCGGTTGTCGTTTTTTTTGTGGAGCAGCATTCCCGATGACCAACTGCTCGACCTGGCGAGCCGCGGAAAACTGAAGGAGCCGGCAGTGCTCGAGGCGCAAGTGCGCCGCATGCTCGCCGATCCGAAATCGGAGACGCTCGTCAGCAGCTTCGCCGAACAGTGGTTGTATCTTCGCAATCTCACGGCGTTTACTCCCGACCCGCGACTGTTTCCCGATTTCGACGACAACCTTCGCGAGGCGTTCCGCCGCGAGACGGCGCTCTTGTTCGAGAGCATCAAGAACGAGGATCGCAGCCTGCTCGACCTGCTGCAGGCCAACTACACTTTCTTGAACGAGCGTCTGGCCAAGCATTACGGTATTCCGAACGTTTACGGCAGCCATTTCCGCCGTGTGGCGCTTCCCGAGAACAGTCCGCGCGGGGGGCTGCTCGGTCAGGCGAGCATTCTGTCGGTCACGTCCTACGCGAACCGCACGTCGCCGGTGCAGCGCGGTAAATGGGTGCTGGAAAATATTCTCGGCATGCCGCCCCCGCCGCCGCCACCGAACGTACCGCCGTTGAAAGACAACGGCATCGGCGGGAAAGTGTTGTCGATGCGCGAGCGCATGGTGGAGCATCGCGCCAATCCCGCGTGCGCCAGCTGCCATCAGTTAATGGACCCGATCGGGTTGGCGACGGAGAATTTTGACGCCGTCGGCCATTGGCGCGACAGGACGGAAGACGGTGCCTCGGTCGATGCGTCGGGCGGTCTGCCCGACGGCCGCGCGTTTGTCGGGATGGCCGGCTTGAAGAAGGCGCTGCTGAGCCGCCCCGATCTATTTGTCACGACGACAACCGAGAAGCTGCTGACGTATGCGCTCGGTCGCGGCCTCGAAGCCTACGACGCGTCGGCGGTTCGCCAAATCACCAGCGCCGCGCGCAGTCAAGATTATCGTTTCTCGTCAATCGTGCTCGGCATCGTGAAAAGCGTTCCGTTCACCACAAGGAAATCAGAGTTGCGGGCGCCAGCCGAGCAGGCGGCATCCGTCCGATAACTGATCAGAGGAGCAGACATGTTCATTACAAGCAAGGCGTTGCCACGGCGAACCTTCCTGCGAGGCATGAGCGCGACGCTTGCGCTGCCGTTGCTGGACGCCATGATTCCCGCGCTCTCGGCGGCGGGCAACGCCGCCGCCAAACCGGTCAGCCGCCTCGGCTTCGTGTATGTGCCGATGGGATCGGCGCAGGCGTACTGGACGCCGAAGACCGACGGTCTTCTCACCGAACTGTCGCCGACGCTGACCTCGCTCACGCCGTATCTCAATCAGCTGACGGTGGTCTCGAACCTCGAGCACAAGAACGCATACGCCACTGGCAACCACGCCACGGCGAACTGCACGTTCTTGAGCGGCGTGCGCGCGAAGCTGACCGACGGGCCCGACTATCAGATGGGCACCACCGCCGATCAGATCGCGGCCGCCAGGCTCGGTCAGGACACGCCGCTGCCGTCGCTCGAGCTCGCCACCGACTTCAACTACGTCGTGGGCAACTGCGACAACGGCTATGCCTGCGTCTACATGAACACGCTGTCGTGGTCGACGCCGACCACGCCGCTTCCGACGGAAGCGAACCCGCGCGTGGTCTTCGAGCGGATGTTCGGCGACGGCGGTTCACTCGCCGAGCGACGCGCCGATCTCCGCAAGAGCGGCAGCATCCTCGACTGGGTGACCGGCGACATGGCGCGCCTGCGCCAGAAGCTCGGGCCTGGGGATCGCGTGAAGGTGAGCCAATATCTCGATTCGGTTCGCGAGATCGAACGACGCATTCAGCTGGCCGAAAAACAGAACGGGACGGCGCTACCGACCGAACTCGAGCGGCCGATCGGTGCACCCCAGGTGTGGGAAGACCATGTCAAGCTCATGTTCGACTTGCAGGTGCTCGCGCTCCAAGCCGACATCACCCGCGTGATCACGTTCCAGCTCGCGCGCGAAGTCAGCACGCGAACCTATCCGCAAATCGGCGTGCCGGAGGCGCATCATCCAACCTCGCACCATCAGAACGATCCGGAAAAGATCGCGAAGCTGGCGAAGATCAATTCGTATCACGCGTCGCTGTTCGGTTATCTGCTCGAGAAGCTGAAGGCGACTCCCGATGGCGATGGATCGTTGCTCGACCACACGATGTATCTCTACGGCAGCGGCATGGGCAATCCCGACGTGCACGATCACACCAAGCTGCCGATTCTTCTCGCCGGCGGCGCGGCAGGCAAGCTGAAGGGCGGGCGCCACATCAATTACGCCGAGCCCAAGCCGATGTCGAACCTGCTGCTGACGATGCTCGATAAAGTGGGCGTGGAGATGACGTCGTTTGCCGACAGCTCCGGGAAAATCGACGAGCTGTTCAATCCGCTCTCGCTGTAAATTTGGGAAGACGCTCTGAAGGAGTCATGGCAATGCGTGTCAGATATTCAGGCGGGTGGCTGCTGGTTCCGCTGCTGTTGGTGGTGAGCGTCGGCACGGCAAGGGCGCAGGCGCCGGTCGCGGCCAAACGCGTCGAGGCCGATGGCACGACCGCGCTGCAACAGGCGGTTGAACAGAACGACGCGGCGGCGGTGGAGAAGATCATTCGCGCTGGCGCCGACGTGAAGGCGGCAAACCGGTACGGTGTGACGCCGTTATCGCTGGCGTGCGTCAACGGCAACGCGGCGATTATCGAGCTGTTGGTGAAAGCGGGCGCCGACGTGAATGCGGCATCGCCGGGAGGCGAAACCCCGCTGATGACCGCGGCCCGCACAGGCGCGGTCGACGCAGTGAACGCGTTGCTGACTCACGGCGCGCAGGTGAACGCGAAGGAAACCGTTCGCGCGCAGACGCCGTTGATGTGGGCTGCCGGCGAAGGCCATGTGGAGACGATTAAAGCATTGGTCGCCCGCGGCGCCGACATGAAGACGCGCGACAACGGAGGCTGGACCGCGTTTCTGTTTGCGGTGCGCGAAGGACAACTCGACGCGGTGCGCACGTTCGTCGCGCTCGGCGCCGACGTGAACGAAATGCTTCTCCCGCCCTCCGGCGGCCGAGGACGCGGGCGCTACGCTGGTGCGGCGGCGGGCGTCGCCGGCGCGCCGCCCGCGCGCGGACCCGCGGCACCCGCTGGCGGACCAAGCGCGCTCGGGCTCGCGGTCGGCAGCGCGCATTACGAGCTCGCCTCGTTCCTGCTCGACAAAGGCGCCGACCCGAACGCTGCGGCGCAGGGCTGGACGCCGCTCCATCACATTACATGGCTCCGGAAACCAGGGCAGGCGAGCAATGGCCCGGCACCCAAGGGTTCCGGAAGCATCGACAGTTTCGAGATGGTCCGCAGGCTCGTGGCTCACGGCGCCAACCTGAACGCGCGAGTCACCAAACGGCCGGGTGCGGGGACTACAGCGCTGAATCTGATTGGCGGCACGCCATTTTTTCTCGCCGCACGAACGGGCGATGCGCCGCTCATGCGGTTGCTGGTCGATCTTGGCGCCGATCCGTTATTGCCGAACGAAGATGGCACGACGCCGCTGATGGCGGCGGCCGGCGCAGGCACGCAGTCGCCGGGTGAAGATGCAGGAACGGAACCCGAATGCCTCGAGGCCGTGAAGCTTGCGCTGTCGCTCGGCAACGATCCGAATGTCGTCGACAAGAACGGCAACACCGTGATGCACGGCGCCGCCTACAAGCAGTTGCCCTCGGTCGTGAAGTACCTCGGCGAACACGGCGCCAGGGTGGACGTGTGGAATCGGAAGAACTCGTCGGGATGGACGCCCCTGCGCATCGCGGTGGGTGTGCATCGCGGCATGAACTTCAGGTTCCATGAGCCCACCGCTGCGGCGCTGCGTGAGTTGATGGTGGCCGCGCGCGTGTCAACCGAAGTTGAGCCGGAGGCGGTCGTCAGCGGCGGCACGCCCACGAAGTAATCGATCGCATGCGCACATTCTGGGTGTCGCTGCTGGCGGTGTTGACGCTCGTCACTGCTGCCGCACAGCGCTCGAACGATCCCGCGGCGGTTGCGGCAATCGATGGCGAACCGAAGATCGTCAGCGCGGCAGGCGTCACACGCGCGGAAGCGCCGCTTCTCACACTCGAAAATCCATCACCTTTTGATGCAAGCCTTCAACGGCGGCTCGTGATTGTTGGGGGCTTCGACGGCGATGAGCGCGCGCCGGCGGCGGCGTTGGAGGCGGTGAGATGGTTTAAAACGTCGGCGCCGCGTGCCGTGCGCCAGGCGTGGGCCGTGAGCGCATTGCCGTCGGCACATTCCGCGCGCCCGTTTCATTTTCCGCCCGAGGGCGGATTCTTTGACGATCTTGACGAGCCCGAAGCGCGATATGCATGGCGGTGGGTCACGTTCCAGGCGCCGGATGTCGTGCTGGAAATTAGAGGCGGCGATAAGTTGTCGCTTGCGACGAGTTTTGGCGGCGGCAACAATTCCGCGCTTCCCGCGGGCTCGCTTGCCGCGGCCATTTCCGCGACAAGTGAGTCCAGTCTTGGCGGAGCACCGGCGGCGTTGGCAACGATCACTCGCGAATCGGACGGACCGCAACTCTTGCAGCAGGTCCTGAAAGCCGCGAGCTCGCTTCCTCGTTCGTCTCTTCACGCGCGCCTTGCGGGCCGTGTCGCGCGCGAGCCGCTCGCGATCGCCCGCGTGCTCGCCGCGCGGTACCCTCAGAACGCAATCGTCAGCTACATCCCGTCGGTGGCGTGGATGAACACGCTTCGCCTGGCCGACGTAACCAATGACGCGTCGCTGCGCGAGGCGGTTCGTCGCCAGACACAACCGTGGACGTCGGGTGCGAAGCCACTGTTCGGCGATCGAGCGGCACTGACCGCCGCCGCCGGGACGATGATTTACGCCGAGCTTGCGGCGCGCGGCGACCAGTCTGCGCGAGCGCTTGCCATTCAAGGCGCAGAGGCAGCGGCGGCCGAAGGCGCGAATGGAATCGCGCAGAACGGTGGGGGATGGACCGACGACATGTTCATGAGCGGCGCGATTCTCGCGCGCAGCGGGAAAATGCCGGGTCGCGCGGGTGATCTCGACGTCCTGGCGCGCCGCTTGATTTCATACGCCGGCCGTCTTCAGCGCGAAGACGGCATCTTCGTTCATTTCACCGATGGGCGACAGGCGTGGGGCCGCGGTAACGGTTTTGCGGCGCTCGGCCTTGCAGAAGCGCTCGACTCGCTGCCCGACACGCACGCTTCACGCGCCGAGGTTCTGTCGATTTACCGCCGTCAGATGAGCGCGCTGAAAAATATGCAGGCGCCCGACGGCATGTGGCGCCAAATTATCGACGAGCCTGGCAGCTATCGCGAAGAATCGGCGACGGCGATGATTCTGTCGGCGATGGCGCGCGGCGTCCGCCACGGATGGCTCGATGCGTCGTTTCGCCCGGTGATCGCGCGCGCGTGGCGCGCCCTGGCGGCGCACATCACAGAAAGCGGCGAAATCGTTGACGTGTGCACGAGCACTGGTTCCGGTCCCACGCGTCGGTTTTACTTCGATCGTGCGGCGATTAGTGGCGCCGACGACCGCGGCGGTGCGATGGCATTGATGGCGGCGATGGAGATACACGCGCTCCAGGCGAGGTGACAAGTCTCGCACTAAGGGCTTGTCCGGGGCACGCCTTTCAGGGCATTCTAGAGACTCAATTTCAGTGCTAATAGGAGGGGTCGATGCGACGCCGAGTCCCTTCGGTCATTTTCACCACGCTGGCCACGGCTTCCCTAGCGGCGCTGTTGAGCGCCCAGGCCCCCCCTGCGCCCAGCCCACCGAATACGGTGGTGTTTTCCCGCGACATTCAACCCATCCTCGAGAAGAGCTGTTCGAGCTGCCATAGCGCAGACCTCAAGCTCGCCGAACTCGACCTCAGCACGCGGGATGCGGCGATGAAAGGCGGACAACATGGCGCCGTCATCGTACCGGGCAGCGCCGAGCGCAGCACGCTATACCGCCTGGTCGCCGGCTTGGATGCGCCGACGATGCCCATGGAGGGAGATGCGCTGAAGCCCTCCGAGGTCGCCGCGATCAAAACATGGATCGATCAAGGTGCGATCTGGGAAACACCGATCAGTTTTGCGCAACACA
>JANMJM010000222.1:0-16910 GCA_031371345.1 Vicinamibacteria bacterium | reverse complement strand
ACCCGTCGGGCGCGCTCAGTAGAAGCGCTGACCATCAGCGGCGACGCCCACAACGTTCACTACCGGCGAGCAACCAGAGCCGCCAATCGGACCGACTCGCGGTTCACCGCCTCACGCATAATTCCAGTCGGAAACTGAAGGGTCGGTATGCGGATTGTCCCATTTTCACCTTGGTTCGTGGGCGGGGTCTGGGCGAACCCTCCCGTCGGTGTCACCAGCACCGAGATCAGCAAGGCCACGAGTATCTTGTGCATCTCATCCTCCATACCTCGTAATGTGCCGAATCGTCTCGGGGCGGCTCTCTGGCCTAATTCCGCTTCGGTTATCGCAGCGAGAGAGGAGGGAGGACCTGTGGGTGAGTGCGCCGCGAGTACTCGGCTGCGAGTTCTGGACATTACTCCCCATAAGTCGCGAAGTGACGATCTACCGAGCAAGCTCGTTAACAATGCAGCGACACTCAGGAGCACCCCGACAATCGGGGCCGTCGTGCTAAGGGAGCGTGTATCGCGTGTAACCTTTGTCGGCGAGCTGAACGACGTATTACGCACTCAATGCGCGTCCCACGAGATCGAGCTCTAACTGGATGCTTTCTACGAACTCGCGTACATCAGCGTTGCTGTCCTGCCTGAGCTGCTCGAGCAGGAATGACACACGTTCCAGCGCCATGGACGCTTCGACCCGGCTGGGAGGTGATGCGGACTCGTCACCTGCCGACGCTTCTTCGTCTCGGATCCGCTCGCGCACGTGATCGGCGGACAGCCCCTTCTGGGCGAGGCTGCGCTCAGCGATGGTGCCACGTTCACGTAGGAGCCCGAGCAGCAGGTGCTCGGTGCCGATTTGACGATGCGCCAGACGGTCGGCCTCCTCCGCGGCGTAGTGGAGGACCTGCTTCGTCTCCTCTGTGAACGGCATCTCGACGGACGTCGGTATCTTCGGCTGCGCCGTCCTCACCTCATCGATCTGTTTCCGAACTCCTTGGTAGGAGACATCTGCGTCGACAAAAATCCGGCCGACGACGGCGCCTGATTCGCGAAGCAGGCCGAGGAGAACGTGTTCAGTTTCTATGGAGGTGCCGCGTAGCTGAGTGGCCTCGTAGCGTGCGAAAAAGAGCGTGCGACGAGCTCGTTCCGTGTATCGCTCGAACATCCCCCAGAGGGTACGACGATTACCGGGTTTTGTGAACGAGTAGTCGTCACTCACGTCCTCGGTGGCGGCATGGACGCACAGCGTCGGCAGTACGACGCTTCCCCCGATGGGCGCTTCCTTATTAATACTGTGCTTGACGATCAGAACCCCAGCCCAAAGCCCACATTAATCCGGCGCGGCTGCTGAGCCATCGTGGCCTGGCGGAAAAATGGCGACGTCATCGTGCCGCTGTACCCACCCAAATTCACGTGGTTCGTCACGTTGTAGATGAAGCAGTTCAGCGTAATGCGGTACCGGCCCTGTGGCGGCGGCGTAAACGTCGTCATGGAAATCCCCGCGGGCGTGCCGTAGATCATCGGGCCGCCAGGCATCACGATGCGGGGGCCGAACGTGAAGGAATAACTCACAAACAGGTTCGTGGACCACGTCGCCTTCGCACGGGCGCTGTTGCGGCCGACGCCGGCTGGACGATCGTTGAAAATCAGATCGCTGTTGTCGTCGAGCCCCGTCTGGATGTTGTAGGGCACTCCAGTGGCAAACCGGCCGTCAAACTGCCAGGTAAGATTGCGCAACGTCGAGCTCGAGTATCCAGCCTGGGCTGTGTGCCTGATGGAATTTGGAGCGGGTCCCCAATCGGCGCTCAGAAGGCCAGCCGCCGGTGTGGCGAACGGACCGTCAGCGTCGTTGTTGTTCACGGCGTAGGTATAGCCGCTGAAATACCCGAACCGCTTCCAGTCCCAGAGCTTGCCTTCTCCGACCGATGACGGCGGAGGCGGTGTCTGGGCCGTGAACTGGAGGACGTGCTGGCGACTGTGGCCGTCCGACACCACCTCCACAATATTCCCGAAATTCGGATCAGGCCTGAGGGCGTTGATAGGGCCATTCAGATTCTGTCCTCGCAGCACGCCAATCCCGCGAACGTAGCGATAGGTGACGCCCGCGCGCATGCGCTGCGTAATGGCGTAGTCGGCGCCGCCGCTTATCCGCGAGTTCTTCGCATTCTGGAGAGCCGGATCCAGAAGATAACGATTCACTGGCGTGACGGTCGTGATGTCGCTGGACGGATCGGGATACGACGGGTTCATGATGTTCAGCTCGCGCTGACGGAAGCCGTCGACCCTCAGCGTCTGCTCGTAGGTATTCGTCGACAGCCAGTCGTAAAAAATCCCCCAGCTGGTACGCAATGTCGTCTTGCCGTTTTTGAACGGCGCCCACGTGATGCCGAAGCGTGGTCCCCAGTTCTTGTAGTCCTTCACGTGCGTTTGCGCTTCGTACCTGACCCCTGGCGTGAGCGTCAGCCCACGGCGCACCCGGATATCGTCCTGAAGGTAGAAGCCGGCCTCCAGATTGACATACGTGATGTTCGGATCGCCGATCCGCTGATTGTAGCTGCGCGGAAGCCCGGCCTCGTAGGCTGGCAGACTTTCGAACGTGTAAGTCCCCAGGTAGTTCGACGTGTCGTTCGAGCGGTACGACTGGCCGTTCAGGACGGTGCCGGCTCGGAGCGAATGAATGCCGCGGACATAATCGAGATCCGACGCGAGCGTGATGTCTTTTGAATGACGCCCGCCGGCCACCTGAGCGCCTCCTGACGTGAAAGCATCGAGCACCCGAATCGTGCGGGCTTCTACGGCCGACCGCGAGTCGGTGTCGGTCCATCCGACGTTCAGCCGGGTGTTCGTGAAGAACCGGCGCCCGATCGGCCCGGCTTCTTGTACCCGGAAGGTGTGAGTATGAAATTCGCTCGTCGACGCGCGCTCGAGCTCGTTGTACCCGCCGATGCCGAGGTTCTTATTCGTCGTGTTCGACTCGTTGTAGCTGAGGCGCAACGTCTGGTCGCGCGTGACCGCCCAGTCGAAGCTCGCGCGCGGGAACACCGCCTGTCGCGGCATCCGCGCGTTCAGCAGCGCGGTGCTCGTGCCGGACGGGCGAGCGATGTTCAGTGATGGCGTCTCGAACGAGGCCTGGCCGCTGAACCCGATCGCGAACGACGCCTTGTTCTTGATGAGGCCGCCGTTAATGCCCATGAAGAAATTCTGATTCTGCGATGCGCCCTCCATAGGCGAGAACGCGTTGCGCGCGCTGAGCGCCGTGTTGCTCAGGTTGTAGTTCAGGTTGGCGCGAATCGGGCCGACGCCAGGCTGGGTGATGATGTCGATGAAGGTGCCTTCCGAGCCGTGGTTCTCGGCCGCGAACTGGTCGCGCGTGATGTGAATCGCCTTGATCATCGCCTTGGGCGGAAGCTGTCCGCCCTCAAAGCTGTCGATGCGGATCACCGCCCCGGGACCCGCCATTTCCTGCAGCTGGCGCTGCATCTCGTTCGGATCGTCGGAGAGCGCATCCATCTGCTCGCGCGTGAGGCTCGTCCCGAACTGCGCGCCGCGCCTGTCGGCCGCGCTGGCCTGAACGTCCTGGCCGACGGCGACGGTCTCCTGGAATTTCTGTATCGGAAGAATGACGACATGGCGGTTGTCGCCCGCGCGCACGCGGATATCTTTCAGGACCGCAGAATCAAAACCGGGGAATTCAGCCTGGATGGTGTAGCGACCGGGCGGCACGGCGGATATCGTGGCGATGCCGTTGGTCTGCGTCTGCACCGGTGCAAGCGCGAGCTTCGCCGTCCCGTCCTCGGAGCCAATCGCCGTCACGGTCGCACCCGGAAGGACGGCGTTGCTCTGATCCACAACGGTGACAAGCAGCCGCCCTTCGCGCGTCGTCTGCGCGAGGGCCGGACGAGCGATGAGCACCGTGATCAGTACGCCGCTCGAGACGAGCCCCCAGACGACGCGCATCACTTACGAACCTCGAATTTCTTCGGGTCGATCTTCGCGTTGATGCGGAACCTGTCGAACGTCGTCTCTTCGATCGTCGTCGCGCCGACAGCACGGCGGATTCGGAATGGGAATTTCATGCCGTCGACGTCGCGGTAATCGGCATAGTAAATTCTGTTTTCGGTAGGCTTAACCGTGGCCATCGCTTTCGCGCGAGCGGCCTGCACGTCCTGCTGATACTTCGTGCGTTCTTCGGCTGTGGCGGTCGATCCCGGCGGCGGTCCAGGCGCGTCGAATGTGACTGTGCCGGGCGGCAGGTTCGCCGGCGGCGGCTGACCCGGCAGGACTGGTACGAGATTCGCCGGCGTCTGCCAGCTCAGCATGAGCGGCAGGTGCGTTTTGTTGTCGACAAATAGCCGCGCGGTCAAATTCGGTGCGCCCTTCACCTCGATCACGTCGGCCTTGCCTTCGGGCGCCTCTGCCTGCCCCGCGAAGCCGAACGACAGTGGGTACGAACTAAATGACGTCGCAAACATGCCCAGGGTTAACCGCGCGAAATCCTGCTTCAACGCACTCGTGGGATTGGGCGGTGCCGCGCCTGCTGGCGGCCCGCCCGCCCGAAGCGGTGCAGCTTCGGGAAACTGAATCAGCCCGTCGCCGTTGAACCCGCGGCTCGTCGGACCGCTTTCGCGCGCCGGAATTTCATCGGTGCGTACGTACTTGTCGGGCAGCTCGATGTTGATTTCGAATTCGATCGGCACCAGGTTGTCACCCTGCACCTGGCGGGTACGCCCCGTGGCGACGATGGTCTTGACCGCCGAGAGACGCTTGTCCCCTCCGAGCGCCTCGCGCGCCGCGCTGAGGACGGCCGCGGCTTCTCCACTCGAAGGTGGGGACGGCGCCTGCGCGTGACCTGCAATGGCGCCCGTCAGAATTGACAGACAGAGGATGACACCGCTGTGGAACCTGCGAGACAGACTCACGTTGCCTCCTTGGGTGTGCTGCTTAGACGCCGGACAGGGGGGAAAAGTTCGCCGTTACTGGCCGTAGACCGAAAAATCGCGCGTGCGCGAGATCGTTTGCCTGCTCACCTTATCGGTCACTTTCACTTCGAGTTGATAATCGCCAACGGGAAACGCCGAAAGTGAGACGGCGAGGCCCCCCATAATCTGTTGCTTGGCCGCGAGCTCGAACTCCCCCGGCAGCGTCTCGGCGTTGAACGCCTGTGGAGGGCTTTGTTTGAACGGTTCCGCTCCGGCGCCTACGCGTTGGTAAAAGTTGTACTCGGCGACGACATCGGGCTTGCCGGCACGGCCAGCCGACGGATTGTAGAGAAAAAAAACAGCCGTCATCTCGCCCGCCCGTGGCAACCGGGTGCTTGCGGCCGGAACGATTTTGGTGCCGCCGATCGTAAACGGATCGTCGAGCTGCGTCTGCTTTTTGGAGGTCGCGGGAGCCGGACCGAGGCTGTCGGCGAGGATGACGCTGCTCATCGCAAATCCGTCTGACAGATTCGGCACGGTGATCGGCTGCTTCAGCACGACCGAGCGCGGCATCTCTTTCTGGGGTTTTTCCTGCATCGCCACAAACAGGTTGTACTCGCCCGGCGGCAGCCACAATCCGCGGTTCAACCGTCCGTCTTTCGGGAGCTCGAAAAACAGGATGTCCTCGGCGACGAGTCCGGTGGCCGCGACATTCCCGCTGCGGATGTCTTTAGTGTCGTAGATGATCGACATCTGTCCGACCCAGCTTCGCATGGTCGTCGATTTCGACGCGTCGTAGGAAGGCGGGAGCGCGTCCTTCGTGAGCACGCGCACATACATCGCGACCGGCATGCCGGTGAACTTGCCGTCGATGTTGATCGTGTAGGGGACGTAGACGAGCCCGCCATCGGCCGCAAGGTACGCGCCCTGCCATGTGAGGGCGACGTCGGCCGGCGCTGAATGTTTGTTGGCAACGACTTCGTCAACGAGCGTCGATAGCACTCGCGCGCGTTTTTTCTGCTCCGCGTTCAGACGCGGCGGCGCCAGCGTTTGCGCCGACACGACGGCCGCACCAATCAAGAATGCCGCAACGAGAAAGACGGGAACCGCACGTCTCGTGGTCATGTTCATGGGGATGACGGACCAGTATACCCACGTTACCGGTCCCAGGCGCCCGCGGCCCACTCCTGAATCCGATGGATCGGCCAGCAGTTGATGATGCGTTCGGCGGGAATCCCGGCCAACCGCGCGTGCGCGATCGCATAGTCGGCCATCCAGAGCTGATCGGCCGCGTGCGCGTCGCTGTCGAGCGCGAACACGCATCCAGCCTTCTTTGCCAGCGTGGCGAGCGAGAAGTCGAGATCCTGCCGCGACACATCGCCGTCGATTTCCACCGCCACCCCGGTATGCGCCGCTTTCTTGAAGACCGTCGGCCAGTCGGCGATGACACCGTGGCGCACATTGAACATGCGCCCTCGCGGATGTCCCAGAATGTGCACGCCCGGCAGCGAGACCGCTTCGAGCATCCGTTCGGTCTGGTCGATGGTTTTACGAAGACTCGAGTGAGGCGAGGCCACGACAAGATCGAGCTCGCGCAGCTCGCGCGGCTTCATGTCGAGCTGGCCGTCGAGCAGAATGTTCGCTTCGACACCCTGCAGTACATGGAAATCGTCGCCGTACGTCTTGTTCAGCGCGTCGATCTCGGCGCGCTGCTGGCGCATTTCGGTCATGCTCATGCCGCCGGCAATCGGCAGTCCGTAGGAATGATCGGTGACGGCCATGCAGCGATACCGACGCTTCCGACAGCCCTTCGCAAGCTGTGCGACCGTATCGGACCCATCGCTGCCGCGCGAATGCATCTGGAAATCGCCGAGATAGTCGTTTCGGCCAACGGCGCCGCGCCGAGGCTCAGACAGGATCTTCGCCACCATCGCCGCACTCAGAAAGTTCTTCCGCAACGCCCGCCGCTCGTCGAGCTCGTCTTTCTTGCCGCTCTCGCCGATGATCCGATTCGCGGTCGCCGATTCACCCGCGTCGAGAAATTCTCGAATGATGCGCATCGTGGCGGGTCCGATATTGGGAATCTTCAAAATCTCGCTTTCGGTCAACTCGGAGAGAAACTGCGGATGACGGCGGATGGTTCTCGATGCGCGCTTGTAGCCCCAGTAGCGCGGAGAGGGCCGATACACTTCGGCAAGATCGAGGATACGCGTCGCGATGTCTTGATTCGGATCGTCGAGTACCGGTCGTCGAGGTGCAGCCATTTAGCGCCTCAGCCGGATGCGCGCCGATGTCGAGATATTGGCTCGCCGCTCTCAACAGCATGTCGAGCGGCGTCTCGTGAAATCCGGACAGATGCCACACCATCCGGTGGAGCAAGGTCCGTGCCTACTCGTCAGTCAATCAATCCAAACACGATGATGTTCGACCCGGATGCAATCGCGATGTATTGCTTCTCATCGAATTGGTACGTCATGGGAGATGCTCTCCAGGCGCTGCTGGTCGGGAATTGCCAGAGGGTCTTGCCGCTCGATGCATCGACCGCCATGAACCGATCCTGATCGTCGCAGAAGAACACGAGCCCGCTGATTGTCGCGAGCGTTCCGCCCCGCCCCGCCCCGAGACCTGCCTGCGGTAACTCCCACGCGATCTTGCCGGTTTTCACGTCGATCGCGCGCAGGATTCTCTGATTCGGTCCTTCTGGCGACTGTCGCGTCGACCCGCCCATGTAGGATCTTCCTGCCGCCCACTCGCTGACGTTCTTCACGAACACGTTGCAGTTCTCGAGCGTCTGCACGTAGTACAGCCCGGTGACCGGACTGAAGGACGTCGAATACCAGTTCGATGCGCCGTGCGACGAGGGGCAAATGCTCGTCCCGTCGGCGGTGGGAACCTTGCCGGGATTCAGCACTGGGCGGCCGTCCGGCCCGACCTCACGCGCCCACGTAAGATGCGTCACGAAAGGTTTCGCGAGCAGGAATTTTCCGTCTGTGCGATCAAGGACGTAGAAAAATCCGTTGCGGCTGGCCTGCACCAAAAGGCGGCGGCGCTGCCCTTCCCACGTCGTGTCGATCAAGACAATCGGCTGCTGGGCATCCCAGTCCCACACGTTGTGCGGCGTGAACTGGAAGTACCACTTCAATTGCCCGCTTGCCGCATCGAGCGCGACGACAGAGCTCGCGTACAGATTGTCGCCAAGCCGATCGTCGCCGTTGTAATCGGGGCTCGGATTGCCGGTCGTCCAGTAGACGAGTTTCAGCTCGGGATCGTAGACACCCGTGTTCCACGTCACGGCACCCGGGTGATCGATCCCCGATCCAATCCATGTCTCGGACCCTGGCTCCCCTCGTTTGGGAACGGTCCAGAAACGCCAGACTTCCTTGCCCGTCGCCTGGTCGTAGGCGGCAAGAAATCCTCGCACACCTTGTTCGCCGCCCGCCGTTCCCGACACCACGAGGTCGCCGACGATGAGAGGCGCCGAGGTGGCGTTGTAGTTCTGGCGCCAGTCGGCCATCTCGATATCCCACAGCGGCACGCCGGTGGATTTGTTCAGGGCGATCAAATGCGCGTGGTCGGTCACCATGAACACACGATCGTTTGCAACCGCCACGCCGCGATTGATGTTCCCAGCCGCATTGCCGATGAGGCCGCGCGTGCGCGGCCGCTGGAAGCGCCAAATCTCACGGCCGTTGCCGGCATCAAGCGCGTAACACTCGTTCGTGCCTGTCACGTACATGATGCCATCGACGACAATCGGCGTGCCTTCGAGGCGATTGGCATTTTGAATCGCGTAAATCCATTTCGGCGCGAGCTGCCGAACGCTGCTCTTGTTGATCTGCGCCAGCGTCGTGTAGCGATTGCCGCTCGGCGAGCCGTCGTAGATGGGCCAGTCGACCTGCGACGTGACGTGGCGATACTTCTTCGAGCCCGAGAGGCGAAGAAGGTGAATCCGCCCGTCCGCCGTCCGCAGTTGAATGTCGTCGGCCGCGAGATGATTCAGCGGCGTCCCTTCGATCGTCCGCCCGTCAGTCAGCTCGTAACTCGCTTTGCGCGCCGGCGCACTCGCCGCACCTCCCGCACCTCCCGCACCCCCCGCACCCCCCGCACCTCGCAGCATGAGCGTGCGCAGATGCTGAATCAGTTCTCCAAGGTCGGCGTCGGTGATGGTCGGACTGCCCGGCATTCCCCGACTGGCCAGCCCCTCGCGAACGAGCGTCGCCACCTGCGCATCGGTGCGTGTGGCCAGTTGCGCAACCATGCCGGGCGCGAACTCACCCCCGTTGCCGTCGCCGCCGTGGCAGACACCACACCGATTTTCAAATTGCGTTTTGGCCGGCGCGCTTTGCGCCCAAACCAGCACAGGGAAGGCGACGAACGCCACGCAACACAACGCCGCTCGTGACAGAAGCTTCATGTTTTCCTGACCTGAGATCCCAACTCGGCCGACAGTCCGCGCGCGGCCGTCATAACAAGGCGTGCCACCTGCGGGAGCCGTTCTTTCCGTAGTCGAAAGACCGGTGCGGCCATGCTGAGCGAGGCAATGACCTGGCCCTGATGATCGAAGATCGGAGCGCTGACGCAGCGAAGCCCTTCCTCGAGCTCCTCATCGTCTACCGCATAGCCGGCAGCGCGGACGCGCAGCAACTCGAGCTTGATGGCCGAGGGTTTCACGATGGTGTGCGGCGTGTATCGCTTCAGCGACAACTTGGCGACGAGATCGTCGCACGCCTCTTCTGGCAGAAACGCCAGCATGGCTTTGCCAGCCGCGGTGCAGTGAATCAGGGTCTTTTGTCCCGTTCGCGTCAGCGATTGCAGGCTCCACCGGCCTTCGACGTGCGCGATCGACAGCATGTCGACGCCGCTCAGGATGGTCACGTGCGCGCCCTCGCCGGTCTGGGTTGCCAGCGTTCGCAGAAATGGCATAGCCCGTTGGCTGAGCTTCAGTCGGGCAACGGCACGATCGCCGAGCTCGATCAACCGCGTCCCAAGCCTGAAGGCGCCTTCGGGGCCTTTTTTTATCAGGCGATAGTGCTCGAGCACAACCAGTAGCCGGTGAACGGTGCTCTTGTGCAGTTGAAGTTGTCGGGCGATGTCTGCGGCGGCGAGGTCGATGTCTGAATCGGCCACGCATTGCAACACGGCAATGGTGCGATCGAGGACCTGCACCCGGTAGCGCGGGGGGGGCGCGTCGGGGCGAAGCGCTTTAGCGCGGGTGAGAGCGGTTTTCAGCGCGGGGCGATGATATGACATCATGAAACCGCGGCCTTTCCTGCTCTGGACTCCGACTTCCCGAACCCGAGATCGGCTGATAAATCGGCGGCGGCTTTCGTGACCGCTCTTGCCAGCTCGGACGTGCGTGCTTTCGGCAGGCGGAATACCGGACCGGCAATGCTGATCGCGGCGACGACGGCGCCGGTGTGATTACGGACCGGTGCGCCGATGCACCGCAACCCGGCTTCGACTTCTTCGTCGTCAACCGCAAAACCACGGCGCCGGATGCGCGCGAGCTCGCCGCGCAAGGCCGTCGCCGTGACGATGGTGCGGCGAGTGCGCCGTGTCATTATCAGGCTGCCCATCAGGTGGCTCAATGCCGGCTCGGGAAGAAATGCGATGAACGCTTTGCCGACCGACGTGCAATGCACCTGCGTGCGCCGGCCGACGGCCGACGGCGTGCTAAGGGTCCAGTGTCCGCCCACGTACGCCATCGACACCATTTCGTTTCCGCTCAACACACTGATGTGCGCGCTCTCACCGGTGGCGTTCACGAGGCGCTGAAGAAACGGGATGGCGTGCTCGCCCAAATCGAGGCGCTCCTTGGCGCGACTGCCCATCTCGACCAGTTTCATCCCAAGTCCGTACTTGCCGTTGACTGTTTTCCGGATGAACTGCTGCGTCTCGAGAACCACGAGGAGACGGTGGATCGTGCTCTTGTGAAGACGGAGCTCGGTCGCCAACTCCGCGGCGCTTAAATCGCGATCCGGGGCGGCGAGCGCATCAAGGATGCGGAAGGATCGGTCGAGCACTTGGACCCGGTACCGAGCAGGAACGCTCGGCACCGGGCCAGTCTTGTCGTTGCGGGCGCGTCTGGCCACGGATGCGCGCCCACTGTATCAGAATCCGAAGCGCAGACCGAGTCGCCACTCGCGTTCGTCGTATTGACGGCCCGTGCGATCCGTCGTCGTGACGCTGCCTACGCCGTTGAATGCCCTGATGGAACCGTCGGCGTTGAATGTGACGTTCGACATGTTGGTGTTCGGATTGCCGAAGTGTGGCGTGTTCGTAATGTTGAAGCACTCCGCGCGCAGCTGCAACGTGCGGTCGCGGCCGATCCGGAACGCGCGAAAAAAACTCATGTCGACGTTCGGCGCGGTCGGACCGACGAACGAATTCTGACCCGCGTTGCCGAAGCGGACCTCGGAAACCGAGCGGAACGCGCTCACGTCGAAGTACTGAGCCTGTGGCCCGACGGCGCCGAAGATTTCAACGGGTCCTTCCTTGACCTTGTCGGCAAACTGTGTCGTCGTGCCCGGCGCGTTCAGCACGGTGGCGCTGGAAGTGACGTTGACAAACGCACCGGACGAGACGCTGAAGAAGGTGTTCAACTGCCATCCGCCCGCAATATCGGAGAGCACGCCATCGCCGTTGAGCCACTTCTTCCCTGATCCGAACGGCAGCTCGTAAATCAGCGATGTATTCAGCCGGTGCGGCCTGCCCGTCTCCGCCTTGTTCAGGTAGGCGTACTCGGGAATTGGGATCGTTGTGGCCCACCAGTCGGTCGTTCTCGAGAACGTGTAGGCCACCGAAAACTGCACGCCTTCGCTCATGCGGCGATTCATGCTCAGCTGCAGCGAGTCGTACTGGACCTTCCCGTCGGGCGAGAAGATGTTCATGGCCGACGTAATGCCGAGAGGCTGGAACGGCTGGCTCGCCGAACCACCGCCAAGTTTTCCGTAGTTCACGTTGCGATTACGCGTCATGCCGTTCTGGCGATTCGCCACATAGCCGATCTGTACGCTCGTCTTCTGGCCGAGGGCTTTCTGCGCGCTCAGGTTCCACGACGAAATCTTGCCGCGAATGTACTTGTCTTTGTAGGTATTGACCCCGGCCCCCGCGGGCAGCGTCAGCACGCCGCTGCTTTGATCGACGAGCGGAACAATCGGCAAACCATCGCTGAGACTGCCGACCGCCGTGAGATTGTTCGCCGCATTTTGCGTAATGACGATCGTTTGCGGGAACGACTGCGACGGCGTCATCTGCTGCCGGCCCGGGTTGTTGCTTTGCGGGTTGCGCGAGTAGCCGGCGCGGACGACCAGCGTTTCCGACGGCCGATAGGCCAGGCCGAGTCGGGGCGTAAACAGATTTTTTTCGACGCCGATGCCGCAGTTCTGTTCATTCGGCCCAACGCCGCAGATGAGCAGCTTGTTGTTGGCGAAGTCGTACACCTCGATGCCGTGATCGACGCGCGACGGCAGCACGTAGTATTCCCATCGCAACCCCACCGACGCGGTGATCTTCGGCGTGAGGTTCCACTGATCGCGGACGTAGGTCCCCACGTTGTAGTTGCGGAGCGTGTTCGGGCGGAACGTATTGTTAATTGGCGAGGCGCCAGAGGCATCTCCACCAAGGAGCGGCGTCATGGCCTGAGCGCTCCTCGCAGACGGCATCCCAAGCAGGAAAGAGGCGAAGCGATTGAAATCGTTGACCGCCGCACCGCCGGCGATCGCCGCCACGCCACCGTTGAAAGTGAAGTCTCCCACCTGGGTCTCGTAGTGATTCTGGTGCAGGATGATGTAATCGATACCAAACTTGACGTTGTGCGACCCCTTCGTCCAACCCGCGTTGGCGACCAACTGCCACTGCGGATCCACGTAGTCGCGAATCGGGCTGGTTCCGTTCAGCACGAAGCCCGCTCCGGTGAAAGTGGGTATCGCCGTGTCGAGCGAGCGCGGCTGGCACGCGTTCGGAATGCCAAGAATCGCGCCGGCACAATCGCTTTCGGGCGGGAACACGTGCACGTTGTGCTTCGTATAGCCGAACGATCCGTCGAGCACGAAAGTCTGCGAAAGGATCGACGTCACACCAATCGAATCACTGTCGACGAACGAGTTCGTCGCGCGCCCCTGCGAGATCGGGTTGAACGCCGCTCCGTCCACCGACGGCAGAATCGCCAGGGAGCGCTCCCAGCTCGGCAGGAACCCGAGTCTCGTGTTCACGTTGAGCCTCGGACCGGGGTTGTAGGTGATCTTCGCGTCGATTTTGTGATAGTTCGTGTTGTAGCCGGTCGTGGCGAAGTAATTGTTCGCGTAACCCGGCTGCGTGGGCATCACCAGCTTCGACAGTAATGCCGCCGCGATGGGGTTGATGCGGTTCGCAGGAATGAAATTGCACGACGCGAAATTCGGATCGGTTGTCGTCGTCACGCTCGGGCAATTTTGAAACGCAAACGGAATACGGCCTGCGCCCGTTGCCGTATTACCGGTCAACGGGTCGTAAATGACCGTATTGGTTCCCGAGAAATCTCCCCTGCGCAGGTCCGCCGGCGGCAGCGAGATGTAGCCATTGGTCCCGGTCTGCCCTTGTGCGTTGCCGGCGCGCGTCCGCTGAATGGTCGTCTCGTCGCTCACGAAGAAAAAGAGCTTGTTCTTGACGATTGGGCCGCCCAGCGTGCCGCCGAACACGTGCACGCTCGATGTGCCCTTGCTTTGACCAGCCGGGAGGAAATAATTGCGCGCGCGCATCTTCGCGTTGACCGCGTACTCGAACGCCGCTCCCTTGAAGAGGTTCGTGCCGCTTTTCACCTGCACGTTGACGGCAGCCGCGCCCGCCATGCCCTGGTCGGCATCGAAGCTGCTCGTCACTACGCTGACCGTTTCAATCGCCTCGAGGCTGGGCCCGTAGCTCTGGATGCTCTCGAAAAACTGATTCGTCGCGGTGATGCCGTCAAGACGGACGACGGTGTTGGTCGCAGGCTGACCGTTGATGGTGAGCGACATGGTGCGGCCCGGATTGTTGATGCCGCCCGACTGCTGATAGTTCGGATCGGCCACACCAGGCATGAGCGTGAGGAAGCTCTGAAACGCGCGACCGCTGGTCGGGAGCGTCTGGAGCTCCTCGGCGGTCGCAAGGTGCTGCACCGCCGCATTCTCGGTCTGCAGAATGGCGGAGGCCGCCGTCACGGTAATCGCCTCCTGGAGGGCGCCGAGGCCGAGTTTCGCATCCACGCGCACGTCGCGATTCGTCACCGTCACATCGCGAGCCGTGAAGGACTGAAATCCGGCGAGGGTCACGGTGAGGGTATAAGTACCTGACGGTATGTTCGGAATCGAAAACGCACCGGCGCCATTGGTAATAACTTCGCGGGCGAGATTCGTTTGGGTTTGTGTCGCGGTCACGGTAGCGCCTGGAATGGCGCCGCCTGAGATGTCTGTGACATTGCCAACGAGCGAACCGTATACGTTCTGCGCCGCCGCCTCGATGGGCAACGCGGTGCTCAGTACGGCCAGAAATACAACACGGGCGACAATCTTCCTCATGCTTCCTCCAAGATACGATTGCTGAAGAAAGCGAGAGTAGGGCAGACCTCGCCGGCCTGTCAATGGCTTTATGCCACTCTGCGGTCGTGAGTTTCGCGATATGAAACGAGAGCGAACAATTCGGATCCTTGGATCAAAAAAGATCAGAGATCCGACAACCCTTCCAGACGTCCCGTGCTGTCGCCGAGCGACTCAACCGGGACGCCCATCCTGTCGAGCATCGACATGTACAGGTTGGTGATGGGTGTTTCGTCCGCGTACTTGACGTGACGGCCGGGCTTCAGCGTGCCGTTCGCGCGCCCCGCGAGCACGGTCGGCAGGTTGTTGTGCTGATGCGCATTGCCGTCGGCAAGCGAGCTGCCGTAGACAATCATCGAGTGGTCGAGCAGCGTGCCGTCGCCGTCCGGCGTCGATTTCAGCTTGTCGAGCAGATAGGTGAACTGCTTGATGTGATATTCGTTGATCTGGGTGACCTTTTCGATTTTTTCCTTGTCGCCCTGATGATGCGTCAGCCCGTGATGGCCTTCTGTAATGCCAATCTCTGGATAGTTGCGGGGACTCTGCTCGAGCCCGAGCAGCACTGTAATAATCCGCGTCTGATCAGTCTGGAACGCCAGCGCCGTCAGGTCGAGAATCAAATGTGAGTGCTCGGTGAAATCGGTCGGGATGCTGCCGGAGGGGACCTCCATCGAGATCTTCACCGGAAACGGATTCTGCGCGTTCGTCTTCTCCACCTGTTGGATGCGCTTTTCGATGTCGCGGATCGATGACAGATACTGGTCGAGCTTCTGGCGATCGCTGCCGCCGAGCGACGTTTTCAAGCTCTGGGCGTCGGCGACGACGAGATCGAGAATGCTCTTTTCGTAGCTCTGCAGCCGCTTGCGCTTCGCCGGATCCTTTTCGTCGTCTGCCGCGCCGAACATCCGTTCGAACACGGCGCGCGGACGAATTTCCGGCGGATTCGGCGTGGTCGGTGAGCGCCACGAGAGACTGTTGCTGTAGGCGCAGCTGTACCCGTTGTCGCAGTTGCCGCCCTGGATGCCTTCTTCGCAGCCGAGCTCGAGCGAGGCGAATTTCGTCTTGCCCTCGAGCAGCCGCGCCGCAATCTGGTCCATCGACACGCCCGTCAGAATGTCCTTGCCGGCGGTCTTTTTGGGATGAACGCCTGTCAGATAGGCGGCGCCGGCACGGCCGTGATCGCCGGGGCCATCGCCGAGCGCGCGTCCGCCGTTGGATGTGAGGCCCGACAACATCATGACGTCGTGACGATAGGGTGCCAGCGCTCGCGAAATGCGCGGCAGTTCGCCGAGCGGGGCGGAACCCGGCGCCGCAAGGCCGGCCGGTGTCCAATCCGGCATCACGATGCCGTTCGGTACATACAGAAACGCCATGCGCGTCGCGGAGGTGAGTGCCTTCTTCGCTGACTGCGCGGCGAAGACCGGATACATCGCGTCGAGGAACGGCAGAGCGATGGTGGCCCCGAGGCCCCGTAAGATGGCACGGCGAGAAAGAACGACGCTCATTTAATTTCCTCCGTCTGCAGTGACCCGTGCCCGCATTTGAAACGGGCGGCTTTGCGCAATATCGGCAACCAGCGCGCTGAATTTGTAGTTATGGCGCGCCAAATCGCCAGTGATCTGATCGACCACCGCCCGGTCGGTCCGCTCGAGCCCCCGGCCCAGCGCGTAGGTCAGCAGCTTTTCCGTGAAGTTGCGCGTAAAAATGTCCGCTTTGGCTCTCAGAATGGCCTTCAGCTCCTGCGCGCCTTTGAACGACCGACCATCGGGCAGCGTGCCCGAGCTGTCGATATCGAAGTTGCCGTCCTTGACGCGCCACGCGCCGGCGGCATCGTAGTTCTCGAGACCGAAGCCGATCGGATCCATCGCGTTGTGACATGCGGCACAACTCGGATTGGCGCGATGCTGTTCGAGCCGTTGACGCATCGACGCGGCGGTGCCGAGATCTTTCTCAATGAGGGCCGGAATCCCGTCGGGCGGGGGCGGTGGGGCCGCGCCCAGTAAGGTGTCGAGCACCCACTTCCCTCTCAACACAGGCGAGGTACGCGTGGCATACGATGAGATCGCCAGGATAGAACCTTGCGTCACGATGCCGCTGCGCTGAACGCCGTCGAGCTCGACGCGCTGGAGCTGCTCGCCGTCAATTCCCGGAATACCGTAATAACGCGCCAGCGGGCCGTTTACGAAGGTGAACTTGCCGTCGATGAAATCCAGAATGCTGCGGTCTTCGTTGATGACCGCGCCCACGAACATGAGCGTTTCCTGCCGCATCGCGTCCAGCAGCTCGTCGTCGACCTTGTCGAATTTTGCCGCGTCCGGCTTTTTCTGATCCATGAGCCGGAGGTTGAGCCACTGCTCACCGAAATTTTCCGCAAGCGCCGACGCTTTCGGATCCTTCAACATGCGCCGGATCTGCGTGTCGAGATTGTCGTTCTCGTGCAGCGTGTTCTGCGCAGCCAC
>JANMJM010000133.1:0-16760 GCA_031371345.1 Vicinamibacteria bacterium | reverse complement strand
TTCAGGGGCGGCGTCGAGGACGGCGCGTCGGGCAGTCGCAGCATCGATCGCTGTGGGTCGTTGGCAGCCACCTCGCTCTCGCTTGCACGATCCTGCTGGTTTGGCCGCCCCGCATTCGCCGCGTCGGGCGACGTACCACGCTTCTCTGGAGCCACTTCCGCTTCTACTTTTTCCGGAGAATTACCGCGGGCAAACGGCAGCGCGTTCTGCGGATCGGGCGGGCGTTCGGCGCTCGACGCGACGCGATCCTGATCCGACATGTCGACGTTTGGCTTTGGCTGCGGCTTCGCGATGTCGACGCGCGGCTGCATGAACACAAAGCGCGGATTCTGCTCGGCCTGTTGAGGCGGGGCCACCTGAACTTCAGTCGGCTTTGCGACCAGCGCCTGCATAAACGGAAGAGATGGCAGAAAAATGACAGCGAGAATAAAGAGGACGTGCACCGTTATCGTAATGAGGACAGCAGTACCGCCGGAAAGCGCTCCCTCCACCCGCGGAGTTTCCGGGCGATAATCCTCAAAGTCGATATACATCAGTGATTTAGTCGATTATAGCACTCGGCCCGGTCGTCGCGTCTTTGACGGCGACAAACAGATACACCACGCCGAAGGTGAGAGGAATTGCACGCACAGTGCCAAAACCCGACCGACGAAGTTGCCGCGAAAACTCCTCGGGCGATGGGAACGCTTCAACCGAAGCCGGCAGATATGTATAGGCGTTTTGGTGCTTCGAAATCGCGCGACCGATAAGTGGGAGCACGTGGCGGAAATACCACAGGTAGAAACTGCGCAGCACAGCCGAGCGCGGTAATGAAAATTCCAGAACCACGAGGGTGCCGTTCGGTCGCAGCACTCGTACGATCTCACGGCATGCATCCAGCGGTCGCTCGACATTTCGTATCCCGAACCCGATCGTCACGGCGTCGACGGTCCCATCGGCCAGGGGAATGCGCGTCGCATCTCCCCGCAGGAGATCGATCGGCCGCCCGCCAACCTTTGCTCGTCCAAGCCGCAGCATCTCGCTCGAGAAATCAATGCCCACGACTCGGCGCGCATGGGTCGACCCGCCTGTGGCCTCCAGCGCAAGATCGGCAGTGCCCGTGCAGAGATCGAGCACCGTTTCGTGCCCGCGCAACCGCAACTGGGCGATAGCACGCGCGCGCCACTGTCGATCAAGCCCGGCGCTGAGCAGATGGTTGAGCAAGTCGTAGCGCGCCGCAATCGCATCGAACATTCCGGCGATCCGGGCAGGTTCCTTCGCTGGAGGGCTAATGGTCAAGGTACACCGATAAGGCCGTGACCACGAAGTAGAGGATGCCGACGTAGCCGTTCAAGTCGAACGCGCGTTTCACCTGCGAGAGATCGGTCTCGCTGACGAGCGACTGCTCATAGGCGAGCAGTGCCGCGACCGCGACGACCCCGCCGAAATAGAGCGGACCAAGGCCGGCGAGTACTCCGAGCAGCGCAAGGCACGCGATCGTGCCGGCGTGCATCAGCCGCGAGATCCGCAACGATCGCGCGACACCGAATCGCACCGGAATCGATTTCAAATGCTGGCGGCGATCGACGTCGAGATCCTGACAGGCATACAGCACGTCGAACCCGCCCACCCACAGCCCAATGGCGAGGCCGAGCAGCCACGGCTCCCAGCCGGCCTCTCCACCGGCGGCGATCCATCCGCCGACCGGCGCGATAGCCATCGCCACGCCGAGAAACAACTGTGTGGCCCACGTGTATCGCTTGGCCAGCGAGTACCAGAAGATCAGAGCGAGCGCGACCGGCGCGAGCAACAAGCACAGCCTGCTCAATTGCGCAGCCGCTGCCACGAACGCGACAGACATCACGACGACGAATAGCGTCGCTTCGGTCGCCGACATCCGGCCGCTGGGCAGCTCACGACCAGCGGTTCGCGGGTTCGCCGCGTCGAAGCGCGCGTCAACCAATCGGTTAAAGCCCATCGCCGCGCTGCGTGCGGCGACCATACAGACGATGATCCAGACCGTTTGCCGCCACGTCATTGGGTGCTGCCTCGACGCGAGCAGCGCCCCAGTGAGCGCAAACGGCAGCGCAAACACCGAGTGGCTGAATCGGACGAACGACAGGTAGGTCTTGAGGGTGGCGATCATGCGAGGTGCGGGAGGTGCGGGAGGTGCGGGAGGTACGGGAGGTGCGGGAGGTACGGGAGGTGCGAGGAGTGCGAAGTGTGCGAGCGCGTCCTCGAGATGCGCACCACGCGCACCATCCGCACCACGCGCACGTCCCGCACCATCCGCACCACTCGCACCTATTTCCTTTTCAGGTACATCCCGTGCCTGAAAATTTCCATCTGTCGAACCGGATGCGTTGGCGGCTTGAAGCCAAACCGCTTGTAGAGACCGTGCGCGTCGCGCGTCACCAGTTGAAATCGCCTCAACCCGTGGAGATCGGGATGCGCCATCACGGTCTCGATGAGCCACGTGCCCAGCCCCTTCGCGCGGTACTCCTCGAGCACATATACGTCGCACAAATAGGCAAACGTGGCGCGATCGGTGATGACGCGGGCAAGGCCGATCTGCTCCCGATCGTGGAACAGGCCGAAGCAGAGCGAGTGCTTCAGCGATTTCGCGACGATCGTTTTCGAAATCCCTTCCGCCCAGAACGATCGGCTCAAGAAGGCGTGAATCGCGTCGAGGTCCATCCGCGTCGGGTTCGTTGAGATCAAGTACTTGCCTTTTTTTCGCTCGAGGTGCGCCACCACTCTGCCTCACATCCCGGTGGAACCGAAGCCACCCTCGCCCCGGGCCGAGTCCCCAAGATCAGCTTCCTCGACCGCGACGGTCAGGCACGACGCAATCACGAGCTGCGCGATTTTCATCCCCGGACGAACGTCGAATCGACTGCGGCCGTGATTAATGAGTATCACACCGACCTCTCCGCGGTAGCCGCGATCGATGGTGCCAGGTGTATTCAGGACGGTGATGGCGTGCTTCAGCGCCAAGCCGCTCCGCGGACGCACCTGTGCTTCGGTGTTCGGTGGCAGCTCGATCGCGATGCCGGTACCGATCAGTTTGCTGTCGCCTGGTTCGATTGCCGCACCGACCGACGCATACAGGTCGAGGCCCGCATCTCCGGGGTGCGCGTAGGCGGGCAGAATGGCATCAGGTTGGAGTCGCTTCACTTTGAGTGTCGTCATTCGTTGGTCACTGTCATGAGAGCACGCCGCGACGCTGGAGCGTCCACGCGTACACAAGGATGATCGACAGCAGGCTCAGGCCCGCCGCGACGCCGGCCAGCCCCGTCATGCCCAGCGCGTCGCTCCAGTTCGTCGCAATCAGATGATAAAGACTGGCGCCGAGATTCAAGATCAGCACGGTCGACAGAATGGGGACGGCGCGCTTCCGCAGGCGGAACAGCTCGACCGCCGCCCAGCTGCTCAGCAACAACGTCGTCGCCCCGCCAATGTAGTCGGTCGGTCCGAGATTTTCAAAATACGCCTGCTGAGCCGGCGTGATCGACATTTCTCCTTCGAGCAACTGAACGAGCGAAATGACCGTGACCGCAATACTGACGGCGAAGTACACGCAGACGATCCACACGCCGATAGGCCTTTTCTTACTCGACATTGTAGAGTTTCTGCTACGTCGTTCGCGTCAGGGGACGGGTGAGGCACGTCGGCCCCCCGCCGCCCTTCAGACTGATCTCGCGCCCTTCGTACTCGTACACCGTTGCCCCCGCCTTCTCGAGCGCGGCACGCGTGCGGGGATTGCCTTTCAGCATCACGCAGACGCGAGGCGCGAGCGCGAGGACATTCGCGCCCATCGTCTCGAACTCGCCATCCGGCACTTCGACGAGGCTGAAGCCGTGTCGCAGCAGGTGCGCGCGAAACGGGACAGGGAGCAGCGGCGAATACACGACCGCCAGATTCTTGTCGACCGGGCTCACGAGCGACATCAGATGCATGACGTCGCCGGGACCGCGCCAGTGCGGCAGCGTGACGACAAAGAATTCGTCGATCGATTTGCCGAGCAGCTCGCGAAATTGCTGAATACCGCCGGCGTCGGTGCGATAGCCCCAGCCGACGACCACCGTCCGCGCGTCGAACCAGACGACATCGCCCCCTTCAAGATGCCCTGGCGGCTTGATTCCGCCGGCCACCTCCGCGTCGAGACACTGCAATTCGTGTCCCTGCACCGCGGGCTCGCTCGCCCGCTCCGGCTTTCCCATGCGCGCCAGGACGACACCCTTCGAACACAACACCGACGCGTCGCGCGCGTAAATGGAATCGAGCGTCACGCGCTCGTCGCGCGGCAGACATGCGACCTCTGCGCCATCTTTCCGAATGATGTCGAGAAACGCGTCGTACTCGTCAACGGCGCGCACATAGTCGGGCGGTGCCGAGAAATTCAACATCTTCCACTGCCGGTCGATGATGTCCTGACTGACAAACGCATCGCGCGCATGCTTCACGAGCACGCGCGCAAGACGGCCAACTTCGGAGAGCTCGACGCTCATGGTTCAACCGACGTCAGCCACGCGATCTGGGCGGGACGGATGCCCGACACCAGATATTCTTCCACGTCGGCCACGCCAGCGGGCAGATCGATCGCGATCAAGCGATCTCGCTTACCAGCTTCGATCGATCCGAAGTCGGCGTCGAACCCGAGCGCCCGCGCGCCGTTGATGGTCGCGCTCTCGACCAGGGCGCGTGCCGGAACCTCGGGTGCCAGGCGACGCAGCTCGGCCAGCTCCGAAAAAATATTCAAATCGGGCACACTGGCAAGGCTGTCGGTCCCGACCGCCACACGCACGCCGTGGTGATAGAAATCGGCCACCGGCGGCTCGCCGGCGCCGGTGCGGATGTTGCCGCGGGGGCACGTGACGAGCGTCGCACCACTGCCGGCGAGCCGCTGAAGCTCGGCGCTGCTGAACTGCACGCCATGGACGGCGACCAACCGCTCGTTGATGTAGCCCATCCGCTCCAAATACTCGACCGGGCCGCAGCCGGGCGCCATCCACTGGGGATCCCACGCGTTGACATCGTCGAGAAACTGCCGCCACGGTCCGGTACCATTCTCCAAGAACTCGACTTCCGCCGTCGATTCTCCAAGATGCACGCTTGTTCGCGCGAACGGATCCCGATCAAGCGCCGTGCGGATTTCTCGAAAGAGCGCCGGCGACACCGAGTACGGCGCATGAGGCGCCAATGTATGCCGCAACCAATGGCTCGATGGCATTGTCGCCAGCCGTGCCAACGCGTCGTTGATGATCTTCAGCGCGGTCGCCGTTTTAAAACCGATGAGCTCGTGGAACACGACCGCCGCGAGGCCGCGCTTGGCGAGGGGGTGCGACGTGACGAGGTCGTTCGAGATGTCTCCCACCAACGCCGTGCCGCATCGCTGGGCTTCGTCGATCGCCTCGGAGACGGCGCGCGGCGCTTCCTCGGCGTGCTGGGATGTCTGACGGATGAGGTCGACGACTGAACGGATCCATCCCGGAAAATCGTCGGTCCTGGCGATCCGGCCACGCAGCCACGACAGCTCGAGATGCGTGTGCGCGTTCACGACGCCGGGAAGCACCGCGACGTCTCCGAGATCGATTTCACCCGAGGGAATGTAGTCGCCAGGCCGCGAAGGTCCAAAGGCGACGATACGTCCGCGCTCGGTAAGAATCCAGCCGTCACGAATGGGAGGTTGCGAGATAGGAAGGATCCACGCCGCGCGAAACTGTGTCAATGTCCTCTGTTTTGCCGTCCTGTTCGGCTGCGGGCGGGATATTGTCGCAGCTCCTGCGCTTCGCCGGCCGCGCCGTCGGCACGTGCCGTCGCCAGGCTACGCATGCGCGGCACGGCGCGCTCGCGAAAGATCGGATCGCCAAGAACCTCGTAATGCATGTTGCGACGCTTTGCCACGAAGCCCGCGTCTTCAACATTGCGGACGATCTCGATTTCGTCCATGCAGTAGGCCGCGCCGGCGGCCCTCACCACGTTCTCTTCAATCATCACACTGCCCATGTCGTTGGCGCCGAACGCGAGGCTCAGCTGCCCGACCTTGCCGCCCTGCGTCACCCACGACGCCTGCAGGTTGTCGAAGTTGTCGAGCACGATGCGCGCCAGAGCAAGTGTGCGCAGATATTCGATGCCCGTCGCCTCCGTGCCGCCGAGCTCGGTGTGCTCAGGCTGATAGCTCCACGTGATGAAGGCGGTAAACCCGCCGGTCTCGTCCTGGAGGTCGCGCAAACGCGTCATGTGCTCGATGCGCTCTTCCACCGTCTCCACCGTGCCATACATCAGCGTCGCTGTCGTGCGGAGACCGCGTCGATGCGCGTGCCGCATGACGTCGAGCCACTCGTCCGAGGTGGCTTTGTCATAGCAGTGCAGCAGACGCCGCACGCGATCGACAAGAATCTCCGCGCCGCCGCCGGGGATACTGTCGAGCCCGGCCGCAATCAGACGATCGACGACCTCCCCTGGCGTCAGGCGGGACATGCGCGAAATATGAATAATCTCAGGGGGTGACAGCGCGTGGAGCCGGAACTCTGGATACCGTCCTTTGACAGCTCGGAAGAGATCCTCGTACCACGTGAGCGGCAAGTCCGGATTGTGACCGCCCTGCAGCAACAGCTGCACGCCGCCGACTTCGATCGTCTCGTCGATCTTCCGAAAAATCTCTTCGAATCCCAGCACATAACCGTCGCTGGACCCGACTTCGCGATAGAACGCGCAGAAGTTGCACTTCGCGACGCAGACGTTCGTGTAGTTGACGTTGCGGTCGATGATGTAGGTGACGGTGGGATCAGGATGCTTGCGCCGCCGGATCCCATCGGCGAGTTGACCGAGCACGTGTGTCGGCACGTGCTGATACAAGGCGAGCGCCTCGGCCGCTGTGACGCGGCCTCCTTCGCGGACTTTGCGCTCGATGCCAGAAGTGTTCATGGACCTTCGTAAAACCCCAACGCCTTCGCGTTCGACACCAGGCCGACCTGCGCGGCCAGCTCGTAAAACCTTCGCAGACCAGCCTTCTCGGGATCGCCTAGAGCGTACTTTATATTCTCGCGTAGATACGTGTTGGCGATGGCCGCTTTCTGCGGGTGGCCCGGATACGACTGCTCTGCAATGGTCGCGGCCGCCGCCAAGCCCCAATCGCGCGCCTGCTGAAGAGCTGCGATGTCATCATGACTGGCAATACCCGGCCGTCCCGCCCAGAACGCGTAGACGAACGGCAGGCCCGTCATGCCAATCCATTCCTCCCCAAGATCAATCTTCTGGAGGCCCAGCGATTCGTGATCGGCAAAGAGTGCGTTGTCGCCAATGACGAGCGCAGCGTCGCACGTGCTGATCATGCCAGGTAAATCGGGTGGCATCGCGACGAACTCGGGTTGGATCCCGAACCACGTGGCACACAGCACCTTCAGCAGGGCCACCGACGTGCGCGAGCTCGTATCGAGCGCGATCGTTCGTATCTCCGACGTCTCGCGTTTACTGAAGAGGGCGACCGACGCCACCGGGCCATCCGACGCAATCGCCACGCCTGGCACGATTCGATATTCGGCGCCGTGCAGATACTCGACCGACGGAATCAGCCCGAGATCGACGTCGTTGGCGTGCAGCAGCGCCGCGCACTGTGAGGGCACGTCGAAGCGGACGGCAAACCGCTCTGGCTGGCGATCGAGGCCGTACACGAGCGGTCGTGTATTGAGAAAACTGACGGCGCCCAGACGAATCATGCCTACCCGCGCAACTGAAAGCGAGCATCGCGCTCGACAGGTTCGAACCCGGCGGCTCTGATGCCGCGCCGGATTTCTTCAACCGGCGATCGTCGCTGTCCCTGTGACAGATCGTCGATCGCCGACACTGAATCAAGATCATCGGCGCCGAAGGTGAGCGCCACCTGCGCCAGCTACGGCCCAAACAGCTCCCAGTCCACCTGAATCGTGCTCACGTTCTGCACAAGCACCCGCGCCAGCGCGACGCGCTTCACGTCGCCGTATCCGGTAGTGGGCTGCGTGTGATCGATCTGGCGCGCCAGAGGGGCAAAAGCACGCAATGACTGAAGCCGCCGCTGATGGGCAGCGACTTCGCGGCACACCGACGTCCACTCGCGCGAAGGCGTCTCGTTGATCGTTACCCGTGCGAGCTCCATTCCCGCATCGGCGACCGCCTCGAATGCATGCTCGGGAGATGGCAGGCGATCAAGCGGCGCCTGGGTCAGCACGTCGAGTCCGGCATTTTTCAGAGCCGCAAGGACAACGGGCAGCGGCTCGGACAGTTTGGTCAATTCGAACAGGCAGAACGCCGAGAGCGGTATGGCGCCGGCGGCTTCCCGCGCATTGGTGACAACCGTGACGGCCGCCTCCAACGTCGGCGGCGTGTCGAAGATGCGAACTTCGCCCGCCGTTTGCGGAATCACGGCCGACGTAATGTCCGAAACGGCCAGGTCGAAGACGCGAACGTACGTCGCAGCCGTGCCGTGGAGGTTGCGCCGTACGGTGTCGGCGAGCATCCCAAGCGAGATGATGTCCCGGCCTGTCTCGAGCGCCTGAATATCGACGTCCGACAGCGGCTCACCTGCATTGACCTTCGCCGCCACCGCGTCCAACAACCCCGCCACGCTACTTCTCCTTCACGATCGACTTCAGCAGCTCGTCGGCCTTTCGCCGCGCCGCCTCTGTTGTGACCAGCCGCTTGGGCCACTCGCGCATGAATCCTTCGCCGGGCCATTTTCGCGTCGCGTCGATGCCCATCTTGCTGCCGTACGCGGGAAGATCGGAGGCGTTCTCGAGATCGTCCATCGGACCGCGCGTGAACTGAATGTCGCGCTGGGGATCGATGTGCGTGCCGGCGATCCACGCCACTTCGCTGACGTTCTGCACGTCAACGTCCTTGTCGACCACGATGATGGTTTTCGAGAACATCAGCTGCCCGAGCCCCCAGAAGGCGCTCATGATTTTCCGCGCATGTCCCGGATACCGCTTGTCGATCGACACGATCACGATGTTATGGAAGATGCCCTCGGCCGGAAAATGCATGTCGACGATCTCCGGCAGCGTCTTGCGGATCACCGGCAGGAAGATGCGCTCGCTGGCCTTCCCGAGGTAATAGTCTTCCTGCGGCGGAATGCCGACGACAGTCGTGAGGTACACCGGCTTCTTGCGCATCGTGATGCACTGCAGATGGAAAACGGGGAACTCTTCGGCGAGCGAATAGAACCCTGTGTGGTCACCGAACGGCCCTTCGCGGCGACGCTCACCCGGCTCCACGTAGCCTTCGAGCACAATCTGCGCGCTGGCGGGCACGTCCAAGTCGACGGTCACGGCCTTCACCAGCTCGACCCTGCGGTGTCCGAGAAAACCCGCGAGCAGCAGCTCGTCCAGGCCCTCGGGCATCGGCGCCGTTGCCGCGTAGGCGAGGGTCGGATCGGGGCTGAGCGCGACCGCCACTTCGAGCCTTTTGCCGAGCCGCTCAGCCACCCGATGATGCTGCGCGCCTCCCTTGTGGCGCTGCCAATGCATCCCCGTCGTACGGCCGTCGAACACCTGCATGCGGTAGGTGCCCATGTTGCGCACGCCGGTCTCGGGATCTTTGGTGATGACCAGAGGAAATGTGATGTAACGGCCGCCGTCTTCCGGCCAGGTTTTCAGAATCGGCAGCTCGTCGAGCGATCCGTCGCGCTTCACAACCTCCTGGCACGCTGCGTCCTTTACCGTCTTCGGCATCAGGTCGCGAAGACGATCCAGGACGGGCAGCATTTTCAGCGCGTCCAGCATGCCGGTCGGCATCTTCGGCGTCATCAGCTCGTCGATCTCTTTGGCGACCGCGTCGAGGGACGTGACGCCCAGCGCGAGGCACATGCGTTCGGTCGAGCCAAACAGGTTGGTCGCCACCGGAATGTCGAATCCTGTCGGGCGCTCGAACAGCAATCCAGGCCCGCCGCCCGGCGTTTTGCACACGCGATCGGTGAGAGCGGAAATTTCGAGATCGGGGCTGACGGCCTCGCGGATGCGCGCGAGCAGACCACGGCGATCGAGGTCGGCGATGAAAGCGTTGAGATCTGTATACATGCTATCTGGCGATTGGGGGATAGGTGATTGGGTGATTGGTGGCCGGCGATTTGACAATTGAATTCGGCCATTGGTTTTGGCCATCGCCCAATCGCCCATCCCCCAATCGCTATTATCCTTCCATGGCGTCGGTGATGCGCTGCGCCAGCTGCAATGCCCGCAGGCCGTCGGCGCCAGTCACGCCGGGCGCGCGCTTGTCCCGGACGGCTCCGATGAAATCGGCGAGCTCGAGCTTGAGCGGTTCTTCATTGGGGACCTGCAGCTTGCCGCCGTCGATGGCAGCCGTCGCGCCGTGGCCACGAACGAGCCGCCAGCGCTCGACTTCCTGGGCCGCGTAATCGACCGACAGATACGCGTCGCGCTGGAAGATGCGGATCTTCCGAACGCGGTCCTTGCTGATCCGGCTCGCCGTAATGTTGGCGATGCAGCCAGAGGCGAACTTCAACCGCGCATTCGCGATATCGGGCTTCGGCGTCAACACCGCGACGCCGACCGCCTCGACGGCCACGACCTCCGACGGCACGATCGACAGCACGACGTCGAGGTCGTGAATCATCAGATCGAACACCACGTCGATGTCCAGACTGCGATCGGGAAAGGTGCCGAGCCGGTGCACCTCGATGAACCGCGGATGATCGAGCAACGGTCTAATGGCGGCCACCGCCGGGTTGTAGCGCTCGGTGTGCCCGACGGCCAGCACGGCCCCGGAGGCTGTGGCGGCATCGATCATCTGCTGCGCTTCACCGGCGTCGCGCGCGAGCGGTTTCTCGACCAGCACCGCGATACCCCGCTGAAGAAACGGCAGCGCCACGCTCAAATGCGATTCGGTCGGCACCGCGACGGTGACGGCATCGACGCGACCGATCATCTCGGACGCGCTGGTCCCGGCCTGCGCATTCACCAGGCCGGCGATCTCTCGCGCGCGCGCCTCATTGATGTCGACGACGGCGACGAGTTCGGCCCCGTGCAGCTCCGCCAGAATGCGGGCGTGGTGTTTCCCGAGCGCCCCAACGCCGATCACCGCGACTCGTACACTCATTGCCCTTCACCACCGAGGACGCAGAGGCACGCTTCGCATAAACACCGAGTCATTCCTCTTTGTCTTTCCTCAGTGTCCTCTGTGGTAAAGATCAGCATCACTGTTTGTCGCGCCCGATGATGCTGATACCGGCCTCGTTCGCGCTTCCGAGCAGCGTCTCGCGATCGAACATCAACGTCTTGCCGGCATCGACCGAGAGCGCAGACGCGCCCGCGACGCGCATGGCCTGAACCGTGGCAAGGCCGATGACCGGCACGTCGAACCGCATGTCCTGTTTCGGCTTCGCCACCTTCACGATGCGCACGCCTGGGCCCGCGAGGAAGCCGGCACGCCCGATCACTTCGTCGGTGCCTTCCATCGCTTCGACGGCGACCACCGCCCTGTGCTTCACCGCAATCGTTTGCCCGATGTCGAGCCCGGCGATGGCGTCAGCCATGCCGTACCCAAACGCAAAATCCTTTTGCTCTTCTTCGGTCGGCGCGCGTTTCGTCATGACACCGGCCACCGCGAGCAGCGGCTTCAGCAGGGACGTCGAGTCGATGAGCTCGATGTCATGATCGCGCAGCGCGCCAGCCACGGCGCCGATAAGCCCGTCGGTGTTTCTGAAGGGCAGCTTCATCAGCAGGGTGAGAAACGTCGCATCGGGCATCAGCCCGCCGGCGAAAATTTTGGTGTGCTTCACCTGCCCGGCCATGACGGCGTGGGTGACGCCCGCATCCTTCATCAAGCGGATGCACTTCCCCAGCTCGCCGAGAGAAATCCAGTGAATGGGAGACTTGGCGGCGGCGGCGGCGGCGTTGAGATCGGTGAAGGCTTCTTCCTTCGTCGCGATCACGGTGACGTCGTGTCCCATCGCCCGGGCTGCATCGAGCACGAGAAAGGGAAATCGGCCGTTACCGGCGATGAGCCCGAGCTTCATCGGAAACTATTCATCGGCCGCCACTTCGTCCGTCTTCTTCGCCGCCCGGCGCAAGATGACGCCGCGCTGCGACGATTGGATGAAGTGGACGAGGTAATCCACCTCGGCGCACGCGAGCGTTCGATCCCGCTGAATCTGCTGCAGCGCTTTCGTGGTGTTCAACTTCGACTGCAGCAGGTACCGGTAGGCGCCCTTCAACTTTTCGATGACGTCGGGCGGCACGCCGCGGCGCATGAGACCGATGGAGTTGGCGCCGAAGATGCGGGCCGGCCGGCTGCCCACCGTCTTGGCAAATGGCAGTGCGTCCTTGGTGACGACCGAGTAGCCGCCGATGAACGCGTATTTGCCGACGCGGCAGAACTGGTGCACACCGGACCCGGCGCTCACGTTGGCGAAATCCTCGACGGCCACATGCCCGCCCAGAGTGGCCATGTTGCCAAAGATCGTGTCGTTGCCGACGTGGCAGTCGTGGGCCACATGGACGTAGGCCATGAACACGTTCCGATCGCCGATCGCAGTCACGCCGCCGCCCCCCTGCGTGCCTCGGTGAATCGTGACGAACTCGCGGAAGATGTTGCGCTGGCCGATGCTGAGGCGCGTCTGCTCGCCTTTGAATTTCAAATCCTGCGGAATGAGACCGATCGAGGCGAATGGAAAAATCTCTGTCTCGTCGCCGATGTCCGTCCATCCGTCGATCACCGCCGAGGCGCCGACCTTGCATCCCCGGCCCAGTTTCACATGCGGGCCGACCACGGCGTTCGGTCCCACGATGGTGCCCGCGCCGATTTCGGCGCCGGCCATGACGACCGCGGTCGGATGGATATGCACACCATCGGGCGCCACGCCGAGCAGCAGCTCGGCTTCGGCCACAATCTGATCGTCGACGTAGGCCACCCCGCGCGCCTTCACCAGCGACGTGCGCGCCCTCTTCAGCGTCACTTCCAGCCGCAGGCGATCGCCCGGCACGACCTGACGGCGGAATTTTGCCGCATCGATGCCGTGCAGAAAAATCCGCGACATCGGCATCGGCCCGTCGCGCTCGAGGAGCAACAGCGCAGCCGCCTGCGTCAGCGTCTCGAGCATGAGTACGCCGGGCATGAGCGGCACGCCCGGAAAATGCCCCTGGAAAAAATCCTCGTTCACGGTCACGTTTTTATGCGCCACCAGCCGGCGTCCCGGCTCGTGCTCGGCAATCGTGTCGACGAGCAGCGACGGATGCCGATAGCACAGCCGATCGAGAAGTACAGGGATGTCGATGGAGGAAGTGGACACGGTGGGCTTAGATTATCCGAAAACTGAAAGGGGCGAGGGGTGAGGGGGTAAGCGAACGCGCGTCCACGCGTGACCTTTACCCCTTACCCCTCACCCCTTTTTGAGGCGTTACGGCTTCGCTGGCGGCGTCGCCGGCTTCTGCGTCGCGGGCGGCGCAGCAGGGGGCACCGCGGGCTTCTGCGTGGCTGGCGGAGCCGCGGGCGGCGTCGCTGGAGCCGCCGCAGGCTTTGCGCCGGCGGCCGGTGCAGGTTTCGCGCCTGCCGCAGCAGGTTTGGCCGCGTCGAAGCGCTTGATGACCTCGCCAGTGATGTCGAGGGACGGATCGATGAAAATGGCGCCCGCATCACCTGCGCTGAACAGCAGACCGACGCCGAGCTCCTTCACCACGCCGTCGAGCACGGGCCGCAGCTTGTCCTGAAATTCTGCCTGGAGCTGCTGCTGCATCTCCTGCACTTCAGCGTTGGCATCCTGCTGAAAGCGATCGATCTCGACCGTGAGCCGATCGACTTCCTTCTGCGCCTGCCCACGCGCCGCTTCGCTGAGCACGGCGCCGCCCTGCTGCAGCTTCTGTTGGTTCGCCTGCAGCGCCTTGGTCTTGTCGGCGAGCTCGGCCGATTTTTTCTGCGTGAACGTCTGCACTTTTCCGCTGGCCACCTTGCCTTCGCTCGATTCGGCAGCAATCCGCTGCAAATCGACAAACGCCATCCGCAAAGGCGCGGCGGGCGGGGCTGCGATGGCCGGGGGAGCCTGCGCAAAGGCAGGTGCGCTCAAAGCCAACACACTGAACACCGAGGCGACAGTCAATCTCGTCATCTGAAACGATCCTCGCTTGCGGGCCCGTGCGCGGCTGCCGCGCATGGGACCCGGTTAGAAAGTTGATCCGACGTCAAACCGGAACCGGAAACCCTTCTCGGGCTGTCCGGTGTTGTAGTTCAAGATGCCTTTCCGTTGCGGATTCGCCGCAAAGATCAAACGGAACGGCACATTTAACACGGGCATGAAGAACCGGATTTCGGCTCCCGTCGAGGTGATGAAATCCTGGGTGTTGAACTGCTCGCCCGCGTCCTTCACCTGGCCAGCATCATAGAACAGAATCAGCCTGACTGGCCCAGCCACCTGAATCAAGTATTCCGCATTGAAGAGGAGGCTCTTATTCCCGCCAATAACGACCTGGTAACCGCTGCTGCCGGCGGAATACGACACTGGCGAGGTCGAGAGGCCGACTTCAGTTCCCCCAAAAATAGGTACTGGTGAAGATGCGCCGAGCAACTGGCTCGCCGGTCCAACGGTGCGCAAATCGTAGCCACGAATGCTGTATCCGCCGCCGAGCACGAGCCGCTCGAAAATAGGCAGCGAGCCAGTGCTGAGCGACCGGATGTATTCGGCCTGCCCACGCAGCCCGAGCGTCGTCCTCCGGGTTTGCTGCAGGAACCACACACCTTCCACGGTCGGCTTGAGATATTTCGTGTCGCCGCCAAGACCCGCCATGGCAAACGACGCGGTGTAGCGGCGGCCGGTCACCGGCGTCACCGGATTGTCGACCGTATTCATCGCGATGGTGGGCGTGACCTTGCTGATGGTCCGCCGGCCACCCTGCCCGATGAGCAGCGAATCGTAAAGATACGGATTCAACCGCACCAGCGCCAACTGATCGGCCGTCAGGTGATTAAGGTCGATCGTCGCGCAGCCCGTTGCGCTGAAAAAGCAGCTCGAGTCGAAGAACGCCTGGTTCAGATCGCGCACTTTGATGCGGTCGTAGGAATAATCCACATACATGCGCGTGAAGTTCTTCACCGGGAATCCGGCGGTCAGGTTGCCGCCGGTGGACCCTTGCGTGAACTGATAGAGATATTGAATGTCGCGCTTGTGCAGATCCACCGACCCGGTAATCGGCCGGTCGAACAGGAACGGTTCGGTGAACGCAATCTGATAGTCGTGCGCGCGGGCGCCGGCCTGCATCGACATCGTCAGGCTCTCGCCACGGCCCATGAAGTTCGCCGTCGAGAACGACAACTGGCCGAACACACCGTCGTATTGCGACACGCCTGCGCCGAACGAGAGCTGGTTGCGGTTCTGTTCCTCGAGCTTCAGGCTGAGATCCACCATGTTGTCTTTCCCTGGTGTCTTCTCAGTCGTGATGTTCTTCTGATCTTCAAGCGGCTTGAAATAGCCGAGCTGATTCAACCGCCTGATGCTGAACTTCAGCGCTTCGGTGTTGAAGACGCCGTTCTCATACAGCCGCATCTCGCGGCGGATGACATTGTCGCGCGTGGTCGTATTGCCGAGGAACGTGATGCGATTGATGAAGTACTGCTTGCCCTCCTGGATGTCGATCGTGACGTTCGCCACGCCGTCGCCGCCAGCCGTCGTCGATTCAGACGTCTCGACGACCGGTTGCGGCTGAACACCAGGCACGAATTCCATGTACCCGCCGGCGCCATAGATCTCTTTCGCCTTGTTATTGCCGTCGATCACCTTCTTGATGTTCAAGACATCGCCGGACTTCAGCTTATAGAGCGGCAACAGCACTTCCGTCTTCACCTTGGTGTTGCCTTGGAACTTGAACTCGCCGAGCCGGAATCGCTTGCCCTCTTCGACAGGAATCTCGAGCGTCGCATAGCGCGTCTTGCCGTCCTTCGAGTCGCGCACGGGTTTCACCTTCGGCTGACCGATGTCGGCTTGAATGTACCCACGTTGGCGGTAGAAATTGACGACGTTCTGCGCGTCTTCTTCGAACTTCTCTTCCTGATACACGCCGCTGCCGCGGAAGATCCAGAAGCCCCCGCCCTTGTTGTTTTTCATCTGGCGCTTGAGCTTCCCGTCGCCGTACATCTTGTTGCCCACGAAGTCGACGGTCGAGATCTTCACCTTCGGGCCTTCGGTCACCTTGAACTTCAACGCCACCGCCTTCGCGCTGCCAGCGATAGGCTCGTGTACAGGCTCGACTTTCGCGTCTTGAAAGCCTTTCTCGACCATCATCTCGCGGATGACGTTGGCGACGCGTTTTTCGGTGGCCTGATCGACGAACGAATCGAGGCGAATGGTGATGCTGAGCTCGCGAAGTTTTTCCTCGACCTTCGCCTGTTCGATTTCTTTGGTGCCTTCGTTATAGACGGTGTTCTTGATGCGCTCGCGCTCCTCCATCTTGTAGAGGATGATCTTGCCGACGACCCCGTTCGAGAACGGATAGTCAACGGTCTCGATCGAGAGATCGGTCAAGAAATTGGTGGCCCAGAGCGTTTTGAAATCTTGCGCGAACACCTCCTCGACGGTGGCGTTGTACGGCTTCCACTCGTTCTTGGACGGCAGGCTGACGTGGTCTTGCCCCTTGATGTAATACAGGTAGGTTTGCGGCTCGATGAGCGAGATGTTCCCCTGCTTTTCGAAGCAGAGGACGATGTTGTAGACGACCGGTCCGGAACCCGCCGGAGGGTTGTTCACCGGGGGGCCAATGGGAAATGCCCCGTTGCAAAGGGGAATCGTCGGCCCGGTTGGC
>JANMJM010000132.1:0-1556 GCA_031371345.1 Vicinamibacteria bacterium | reverse complement strand
CGTTCAAGATCCCGAGTGGCAGCATGGAGCGCACGCTGCTGGTCGGTGATTTCCTGCTGGTGAACAAGCTGGTGTGCGGCGCCGAAGTGCCGTTGTCCCGCACCAGGCTGCCCGCCGTGCGCGATCCCCGGCGGGGGGACGTCGTGGTGTTCCAGTACCCGGATGACCCGACGAAGAACTTCGTGAAGCGCCTGGTGGGGATGCCGGGCGACACGTTGTCGATGCAGAACGGCGTGCTGTATCGGGACGGCGTGGCGCAGCCCGAGGCGTACGTGACGCACACGGAGCCGGATGCCGACCCGTCGGACGAGGGATTCCGGTGGCAACGCGACTATCTGGTTCGCACCGCGGAGGCGCGGCTGGGCTATCATCCGTCGCGAAACAACTGGGGTCCGTTGATCGTCCCTGAGAAGAGCTACTTCATGCTCGGAGACAATCGCGACAACTCGCTCGACAGCCGGTACTGGGGCTTTGTGCCCGACTCGCTGGTGCGCGGGCAGCCGCTGTTCGTCTATTACAGTTACACGCCCGATACCGTGCACACGCTTGCCTGGCTCACCCAGGTGCGTTGGCAGCGACTCGGAGAACGAATTCACTGATTCGCGCGCGCTGTCCGCGCGCGCGTCACGCAGGCCGCAGGCATCGTCGTCGGCGTTCTCGTTGCAGCCAGGAGCAGTGCCAGGTATGGCCGTCACCACGCAGAAAAAGTCGTCCTACGACGAAGGATCGCTCGACCAGTATCTGCGAGACATCAGCGCCTATCCGCTGATCAACCGGGAGGAGGAGGTCCGCCTCGCGCAGCTGATCCGGAAGAACGACCAGGAGGCGCTCGACAAGCTGGTGCGGTCCAACCTGCGCTTCGTGGTGAGCGTGGCGAAGAAGTACCAGAACCAGGGCGTGTCGCTCTCCGACCTGATCAACGAGGGCAACCTCGGCCTCATCCGCGCAGCGCACAAGTTCGACGAGACCAAGGGGATCAAGTTCATCTCCTACGCCGTGTGGTGGATTCGCCAGGCGATCCTCCAGGCGCTCGCCGAGCAGTCGCGCATCGTGCGCGTGCCGCTGAATCGCGCGGGCACGCTGCACCGCATCGGCAAGCGAGCGAACGCGTTGCTCCAGGAGCTTGGCCGGGAGGCGACGCACGCCGAGATCGCCGAGGGCATGGACATCACGGAAGAGGAAGTCGCGAAGACGATGTCGATCTCGCAGACCCACCTCTCCCTCGATGCGCCGCTCACGCCCGGCGAGGACAACAAGCTCCTCGACTACCTGGCCGACACCGTGAACCCGACGCCGGACGAGCTGACGTTTGAGAAGGCCCTCACCGAGGCGATCGAGGAGTCGTTGTCCGGCCTGAAGGAGCGCGAGGCGAAGATCCTCCGGCTCTACTTCGGGCTCGACGACGCGGAGCCCATGACCCTGGAGCAGATCGGGACGCTGCTGGGGATTACGCGTGAGCGGGTCCGGCAGATCAAGGAGAAAGCGCTGAGCCGGCTGCGGCATGTGAGCCGGGCGCGGGCGCTGGAGAGCTTCCTGGGGTAGGCGACGCGGAGCTG
>JANMJM010000123.1:0-3952 GCA_031371345.1 Vicinamibacteria bacterium | reverse complement strand
ATCGCGAAGCTTGCCGCGCAGGTGGAAGCCGAGCGCGTCCGCGAGACAGTGGGGGCCTTCGCTCCCGTGTTTTCGACGGTCGTCGGCCGATCGAGCACCGTGGCGCCGCCGTCGAATTCGCTGCTCGGCGAACGCGGCGTCAATACCGGCGACTGGTTTTCGACGACCGGCGTGCGTCAGCGGCTCCGTCATGGATCCGGCACCTGGAATGTGTCGTGGGACACATCGCGAACGGCGACGACCAGTCCGATCAGCAGCTTTCAGCCCAGCCTTCAGTCGGGTTTTCAAATGGCGTTTTCTCAGCCGCTGCTGAAAGATCGGCGCATGGATGCGGCGCGGCAGCAGAACTTCGTCGCGGCTCGCAACCAGCAAAGCGCCGAGCTTCAGTACAACGAAGCCATTGTCCAGACGACGGCCGCCGTGAAGCAGGCGTACTGGACATTGAAGGCGATGCTGGCGAACGTCGCTTTGCAACAGCGATCCCTGGAGCTGGCCAATCAGCTCGCTCGCCAGAATCGAGCGCGCGTCGACGTCGGGCAGGCGCCTCCGCTCGACCTCGCGCAGGCCGAGGCTGAAGTCGCGCAGCGTCGCGAGAATCTGATCCGCGCAACGACCGATGCCGGCGACGCCGAAGATCGTTTGCGCGGCCTGATCATCGATCCCGCTGACAGATCGTTTTGGGAGGTGAAGCTTGATCCGATAGACGATGCCGCCGCGCTCGGCACGGCGCCGGATGTCGATGCCGTCGCGGCCGGCGCGCTCGGCAAGCGCTACGATCTGGCTCGCGCGCGCAACGACGTGGAAAATGCGCGAACCGCCGTCGACTTTCTGAGCAACCAGAAGCTGCCGGACGTGCGGCTCGAGACGTCGTATGGCGGCACGGGGCTGGGCGGCACGCAGTTTCTACGAACCGGTGGATTTCCCGGAGTGATCACCGGCACACGGGAGACAGGATACGCAGACGTGTTGGGGCAGGTGTTCGGACGGAACTATCCCGCCTGGAGCGCCGGCGTGTCGGTGACATACGCGTTGGGGCGGAGTTCCGAGGAAGCGGGCTTCGCGCGGGCCGACATCGAGCGGCGTCAGGCCGTGCGTCAGGTCGCCAGGCTCGAGGTGCAGGCCATCGAGACGATCCGGCAGGCGGCGCGGCAGGTGCGCGGGAATCTCGAGAGGGTGGACGCGGCACGCGCCGGCATTACGTTCGCCGAGCAACGACTGGAGACCGAAGCGCGGCGATTCGAGGTCGGTCTCTCGACGAGCTTTCTCGTCACCCAGGCGCAGCGCGATCTGCTGCAAGCCCAATTGGCTGTGCTGCAGGCGACGCTCGACTATCAGTCGTCGGTCGTCAACTTCGAGGCGCTGCAGCAGGCGCCGGCGCTTGCCGGCGGCGGTATCGCAGCGGCGCGAGGCGGCGGCGGCGTCGCACTGATCCCGCCTCCGGCACCGCGCGGCGTGTTTCGACAAGCGGGTTTCTGAAGGCCGTCAGGGCGAGCAAACGATGGTAACGGTCGCGTGTTTCCTGACATTCGCGACGATCGCCGGGCGAAAACAGATGAGGCCCGGTGCATATCTACGCGCCGATACCGCCGTGTCATCAACGAGGGGCGAGGTGTGAAATTTCCGCGGCCGCGGGCCCATCGAGCAGCACGAGCGCGCGGTGGGCGCGCGCGAGCACCAGTGCGAGCGGTAACGACGAGTCGCGATCTTCGAGCGCCGCGCGAACCACCGGTGCCTTCGCTTCCCCGAATGCCGCTACCACAATGAGTGTTGCCGCGGCGAGCGCAGGAAGCGTAAGCGTTAATCGCGACGAAGGAGGCTTCGGCGAATCCTGTACGGCGCCGACCCAGCGACGTTCTTCGCCCAAGAGCGGCGACTGCGGAAACAACGAGCAGACGTGGCCGTCGGGACCCACGCCCAGCAGGGCCACGTCGATGCGCGGCGGTGTTCCAAGCACGCGGACCATCTCCTCGGCGTATGCGGCCGCGGATTGTTCCAGATGTGCCGCGTCAGCCGCCATCGCGTGGACGTTCTGCCGCGGTACGTGCGCGGGATCGAGCCAGAGCGTTCGCGCGAGCCGATAGTTGGACTCCGGATCGTCTTCGGGCACGGCCCGCTCGTCGCACCAGAAAAAATCGACGCGCCGCCAGTCGAGGTCGGCGTGCGCAAGGCGCGGAAAGAACGCCTCGGCCATCGAGCCGCCCGAGAGTGCCAGCGAAAAGCGTCGTCGCGCCTCCATCGCCGTTCGTCCTTCGAGCTCGAGCCGTGCGGCGAGCCGCTCGGCGAGGTTCTGCGACGACGAGACGATGATCTCCGGTAGCATATCGACGTGGAGAGTTTACGCGGTGTCCGCTCCGATGCGCTGGTGCTGTTTGGTGTGACCGGCGACCTGGCCTACAAAAAGATCTTCCCCGCGCTTCAGGCGATGGCTCGCCGCGGCAACCTCACGTTCCCCGTCGTCGGTGTCGCGCGATCCGGGCTCACGTTGGAAAAGCTGATCGAGCGGGCCAAAGCGAGCGTCACCGAATTTGGCGGGTTCGACGAGAAAGCCTTCGCCACGCTCGCCTCGCAGTTTCGATTCGTCGAAGGCGACTACAACGATGCAGCGACATTCCGCCGATTGAAGGAAGCTCTCCAGGGAGCGCAGCACCCGACGCACTATCTCGCGATTCCGCCCAGCATGTTTCCCACGGTGATTGAACAACTCGACGCCGTCGGCGCATGCGGCGGCGCCCGCGTCGTCGTCGAGAAGCCGTTTGGCCGCAGCCTCGGGTCGGCGCGCGCGCTGAATCACGCGCTCCTCAAGACGTTTCCCGAGAGCGCCATCTTCCGCATCGATCACTACCTGGGAAAGGAAGCCGTCCAGAACATCCTCTACTTTCGATTCGCCAACGCGTTTCTCGATCCTGTGTGGAATCGGCGGTATGTCGAGAACGTGCAGATTACGATGGCCGAGGCGTTTGGCGTGACGGGCCGCGGCAAGCTCTACGAGGAAACGGGCGTCATCCGCGACGTCATTCAAAATCATCTCCTGCAGGTCGTCAGCTACCTCGCAATGGAGGCGCCGTCTTCCACCTATCCGGAGGCGATTCGCGAGGAGCAGGCCAAGGTGCTTCGAAACATCCGGCCGTTGACGCGCGACCAGCTCGTCACCGGTCAATACATCGGCTATCGCGACGAGCCCGATGTCGCGAAAGACTCGAACGTGCCGACGTATGCGGCCGTCCGCCTGTTTGTCGATTCGTGGCGCTGGGAAGGCGTCCCGTTCTATGTACGCGCGGGAAAACGTTTGAAGACGACGGTGACGGAGGTGATGGTCGAGTTGAAGGCGCCTCCGCCGGTCGTTTTCAAAGAACAAGCGCCGAAGGTCGGCAACCACGTGCGCTTCCGCCTGAGCCCGCAAGTGACAATCGGTCTGGGCGCGCGCGTGAAGCGTCCGGGCGACGCGATGGTCGGAGAGCCCATTGAGTTGCGTCTCGTTGACACGCCGGCGCAAGGGAAGGGCACGATGGACGCCTACGAGCGTCTGTTAGGCGACGCGATGGCGGGCGATGCCACGCTCTTTGCCCGCGAAGACGTCGTCGAAGCCGCGTGGGCCATCGTCGATCCGATCCTGACCGATCCCGGTCCGGTGCACCCGTATGAACAAGGCAGTTGGGGGCCGAAGAACGCCGACCGGCTCGCGGCCGAGGTGGACGGGTGGAACGATCCGCAGTGAGTTAACGAAGTTGCTGAGGCGGTAACAGAATTTCGCGCCACGGCGGACAGGCGCAATGGTGTGCCGGCACATGCTGATCGGCGGACTGCTGGCAGTGCTCGAAGTTTTGATGCTGGAGCGCGGGTGTGGGCTTTGTTACGCCCGGCGGCAGCGCATACGCGGTACACCAATCGTCGTGCGACTGCACAACGACGCTGCGCCAGCCGTTCTGATGGAGCCGTTCCCAACGGCGATCGA
>JANMJM010000122.1:0-6011 GCA_031371345.1 Vicinamibacteria bacterium | reverse complement strand
CGCCGTTTCACATTCGTCCCACAACCGACAATGTCGAAGGCAAGGAAGGTGCACCAATGAGGACCTCTCTGTTTGGAACCCTGGGTGTCGTGTGTTTAGCCGTCATCGTGAGCTCGGCGCAAGGCTCAGGTTCGGGACCTGGACGCGAGAGGGATGGCCGGGCGCTCTTTGAGACCGAAACCTTCGGTGGGAATCGCCGCACATGCCGAACCTGTCACGGCAGTGACACGGGCACCGTTTCGCCGCAGGATGCAGCGGTACGATTTCAGAAGGACCCTGACGATCCGCTGTTCGTTCACGATGGCAGCGACGATGGACTGGGTAATGGCGTCACACGGATGCTGAAGGACGCCACCGTGCTGATGACGATCCCGCTGCCTGTCAACGTGACGCTCGCCGACGACCCCACTGCGAGGACGGTTATTCTGAGGCGCGGCATTGCAACCACACTCAATACGCCGGCGCTCGATCCGGTCCTCATGTTAGATGGCCGCCAGCCGAATCTCGAATCTCAGGCGGCCGGCGCGATTCACGACCACGCCCAGGGTGTCTTGCCTTCTGCCGCTGAGCTGCACAACATCGCGACGTTCCAGCTCACGAATGCATTCTTCAGTTCGCCGGAGCTGCGACGGTTTGCTCTGGGAGGTCCAGCCCCTGGGTTGCCGCAAGGGCACACGGCATCTGAAAAGCGCGGCCGCCGATTCTTCGAGGATGTTGGGCCGGACCCGAGCGATGGCCTCAAGCCCGGTCTTTGTGCGCACTGCCACAGCGGGCCGCTGCTCAACCAGACGAACGAGTTCGCGCCGGCGTTCATCGGACTTCCGATACCGGCGGGCACGCGTTTCTCGAATATCCTCGTGTCCGAGTTCAATGCCGCGAATAACCCGCGCCGAACGTTCATCTTTAACAAAGGGACCAGTGAGGAGGACTCAATCGTCAGCCCCGATCCAGGGCGCGCACTCATCACTGGAAGCCTGGACAACTCGACGTTGCAGAACGTCAACGCATTCAAGATCTCGCCGCTACGCGGCGTCCGACGTACGGCGCCCTACTTCCACGACAATTCGGCCAAGACGCTCGAGGATGTGGCGGCGCACTACGCGACGTTTTTCAGCGTGGTGTCCAGTGGATTCATCACGCTGACCTCGCAGGACCAGAAGGACATGGTGGCCTTCATGAAGCTGCTCGACTGACGCGACGGTCGACGTGCAACGGCTCGCCGGCCGTCCGGCGAGCCGTTCCTTGTTCCCCACCCGGTTTATGAGCGGCTTCCCGTTCCTGTCAGGCCATTCACGCGAGCGGATCTGATCGGCTCAGCCTCCGGTCGCGCCACATAAAACGGATCGAGTGGATAGCAGCCCGACACCATTCCCATTCGCGGGCCGGTTGTACAGTCGCTGAACGTGCGGCAGATCGCGTGGCGCCTCAGCGGCTTTCCATTCAGCACATCGGCCGGAAGATCGGGATACGAGAGCACCACGCGGCCGAGCCCCACCACATCGGTCAAGCCCGTTCGCACCGCGTGCTGCCCGACATTCGGCAACCATTCCTGCAAATAGCTATAGGCCGAGCCCACGAACGCGAGATTCGGAAATGCGGCTTTCAATTTGGCCGTTGCCTGGATCTGTCGTGCCACGCCGCGCAGCGGATCCTCTGGTGGTTGATAACCATCAAGCGGAGGAAAGTAGGCAGGCCGCTGAATGTGCGGGTTGTAGTACGGGCTGCCGGCGGTCGTGCAGATCCATCGGATGCCGAGCGTTTCGAGCGTCTTCAGCCACGCGCGCCCTTCCTCGAGCGCCGAGTCGAGATCCTCCTCTCTGACGACGTCGAATCCTGGCGCGTCGGCGGCGAGGTCTTCCGGCACGCCGACACCTTCGGCATTTTTTCGATAAGGCACAAAATCAAAAACGGATACGCGCACGACCATCTGCAGGCCCGGAATGGTGGCGCGAATGCCTTCGATCACCTGTCTCGCAAACCGCGTGCGGTTTTCGAGCGAGCCGCCGTAGCGTCCCCGGCGTGTGCGCGCGCCGAGCAGCTCGTGACCGAGATAGCCGTGACATTGCTTCACGTCGACGAACTGAAACCCGGCGTCGTAGGCCAGACGCGCGGCCGCAACGAAGTCGTCGACCAGGCCGTCGAGCTCCTCATCTTTGAGGACGCGCACGCCATCCGGGAATCGCTTGTCGAGAACGGGATGATGGCATGCGGCCATCGGCTCCGGCTTGTTCCACGCGTCAGGGCGCGCGTAGCGCCCCGAGTGCGTCAGCTGAAGACCCAGGTACATGTCGCTGTCGGCGTTCGATCCGAAGCGCGCACGATGCTCGCCGACGAGGTCGTCCCGCAGCGTCGCAATCGAACGCTGATTCCTCGCCGACATTAATAATTGATGGGGATTGGCACGGCCGTCCTGTCGCACCGCGACGGCTTCTCCGCCCCAGATGAGCTTCGCGCCGCTCAAACCGAAGTTGCGCCAGCGACGCCGGGTGAGATCGCTAGGCTCGCCGTCGCGCGTGCCGTCCCATCCCTCCATCGGAAGAATGCAGAAGCGATTGCCAACGCGTACGCCGCCGACGTCGATGGGTTGCGCGAGCGGAGAGGGCCGGGCCAGCGTGTCGTCGAATTCGAGAGGGATGTTCGACTTAGTGAGATGCGCACGAAACGCCGCCGCTGTTTTCAGCGACGCGACTCGAATCATTCGGGCGGCCTTTGCACCATTTCGAAGCGCAGGCCATCGGGACCTTCGGCAAACGCCACTTGGACGGTTGTGCCGTTGGCGAGCGTCAGCGGCCGCGGCTCGGTGGTGATTTTCACGTTGTGCGCTTTCATCGCCGCGACGGCGGTCTCGAGATTGACGGGGCGAAATCCGATGTGGTCGATCGCATGGCCGGCGCTCGGCGTCGCATCGCCTTTCTGCACGACCAGCCAGACGCCGCTCATGTCGATCCCCTCGAGCCGGCCTTTCATCTTCGCGGTCCGTCCGCCGAACTGTTGCGACAACCACGCCTGCATCGCTGCGGGATCGGGTGACCGGAGGTGAACGTGATGCAGCCCGAACTTCTGCGAATCCTGCACGACTTCAATTCGTGTGCCCCACGGATCTTCGATGAACGCAAATTTGAACAGCCCCGGCGCCTCGCGAACGGCTTGCGTAATTTTCACGCCTTCGGTCTGAAAGGCCTTCATCGCGCCGTCGACGCTGGGAACTGAAAAGCCGATGTGATCGAGCACGCTGCCTTCGCTCGGCAGATTCGCGTCGCGCTTCTGAAAGATGATGCGCGTGTCGCCATAGAGCAGGCGATCGCGCGCCTCGGCCATTATCTGCCCGCCGAAATGGGCGCGATACCACGCCACCGCTTTTTCTGGATCGGGCGCGGCGAGATGCACGTGATCGATGATCGGGCGGAACGCCTGCGCGTTTGCGGCGACGGGTACGGTTAGGAGCGCTATTAATAAGGATGCGCGGAACTTCATGGGGCCTCCGATGACTGGCGCCGGGAAGAATAGCTTATTGCCTGGCGGAGTGGTAGTTTGTGGGGCCCAGATCCGTCCCTCGACTTGCGACGCAAGGAGGATTCATGCTCCGACGATTCTATCCATCCCTTCTCATCGCCACTCTTCTGTTTGCGACGGTGCCCGTGGTCGCCAGTTCAGTTCCCGTCGTTCAGGGAGCTATCGCCGGTATCGAGTTGTGCCCGCAATCGATCTGCGGATCCGCCATCTTCACCGGCGAGTTCACCGGACTAGTGAGCGGGAGGCCCGAGCGCGGCGTGTTCCTTGGCGCGATTACCCACGACACGCTTCCAGAACCTGGCGACTCAGCTGCCATAACCGGCGGGTTGTGGCTGATCAGGACTCCTCGGCGGGCGTTGTCGGGATACGTGATGCCGGGCGGCACGCTGACGAATAACGGCGACAACACGTTCACGGTCGATATGACGATGGTTCTTCTGAGAGGCGGCGCTGGAACGCTGCAGTTCACGGGACTTTTGAATCACACGCCGTTTCCACCGACAATTATTGGAACGATCTCTCAATAAGTGATTGGTGATTGGGCAATAGGTGATTGGGCGATAGGAATTTCAGCATTTCCTATCGCCCAATCACCAATCACCCAATCACCCAATTACTACACGATCTGGATGCTGAAGATGTCGCCGCTTGTCGGGCTTTGATCGCCGCTCTGCCAGTTCCAACCCGGATGCAACCCAGCATCGCAACTCACAAGATGGCCGTCGTGCCACACGAGACCGTGCGGATCGCATGACCCTTTCTCGAAATCGACGGTCATGATCAAGTTGCCCGTCTTGCCGTCGTACTTACTCAAGCCGGCTTGCCCGGCCGCATAGCTGGTGCTGTTGATTCCGGTCACCACCCAGATATTTCCTTCGTCATCGAACGCCACATCGTGCAGACGCGGCTTATCGTCCGAGGCCACTCGAATCAGCACTTCCGGCGTCCACGTCGCCGGGTCGACGCGAAGGATACCGCCGAGACGCAAGGCCGCGATCCACAGCTTTCCCTGCTGCCACTTTACGCCATGGCACCCGCCGCCGTTGTCGCCGAGCGCGAGCGGAATCTGGCGATGTTTCACCTCGTTGGTGGTGATGTTCACCTGGAAGATGCCGTAGGGATCTTGGTTGGCGCCAACCCAGATGCAGCCGTTCCCGTATGCGATACCCGACGTGTTACGCGACGGCGTCATCACGGTTCTGAGCAACTTGCCGCTCCAGTCGACCAACCATGCCGCTTCATCGAGGCCCGAAGGGTCCTCGGCCACGCCGTATTGCCGCGCGTTGGAGGGATTCGCCTTCTGCTGGCCGATCCACAACCCGCCCGGCGCATCGGTCATCACCGCCAACGCATTGGGGTACATGCCAGGCGATTTGAACATCTTCGTCGTCTTCGCGGTGCGCTTCGGGACGGCGCCGCGTCCGCCGGTGCGCGCCGGCGGCATACTTGCTTGATCGGCAAACGCAGCCTGCACTGCGACATTCAGGCCGAGGCCTGCCGCCATGAATTCCCGTCGACCCGTTCTCATAGCATCACCCTTCGAGCGTATTGTTGATGGTTTCCAGTAGTCTAAACGACGCACACAGCATAGATCACAGCATTGGCGAGACGCGTGTACAATTCCGCGCTGTGCGCCCGTAGCTCAGAGGATAGAGCATCGGCCTTCTAAGCCGAGGGTCGCAGGTTCAATTCCTGCCGGGCGCGCCACTATTCTCTGGGAAAGCCGCACTTCCCTTCCCGTCAGAACCCCTCCGAACCCGTCGGAGACCGTCAGGATTCGCGTGGGTTCAACTCATTCAGCGACAACTGCGACCGCACCTTAACTGATACGATTGGCGCGTTCAACGATGAACAACTCGGTCAAGGCCTAACTCCGAATGGAGCCGACGCGCCGACGTCCCATGTGATCATGTCGCTGGTGCGCGCGGCTCCTTCGAAGCGTTAGCCAGACTGCGACATGGTCATACTTCGGCCGACACGAAAGTTAAGCTCGTTGCTGCCGGCAACGCAGATCGTCCCGGCGAGTTCCGACACGGCACTCGGTGACTGGTACATCAATCGACTCGTGGTCGATCGGCAACCGCTTCTCCTCTTGGTCAGTTCCACCTCGCTTCTTCCGATGCTGATTCCGGCACGGGATGTGCGGGAACTGCCTGGCCGACTCGCTGCGATCGTCGAGGCAAGGTTGAAGCGTTGCGGTATCGACGATCAGACGATCAACGCCGAGATTCGAGCGATGGCTTCGGTGACGGTCGGTCCGACCGTCGACCGGTCGGTGCTTGGCATCATGGTCGACTTCGCGAAAGCAATTCCCCACCATCTTGAGTCGGGGCAGTGGGGGGAAGCCATGCTGCCCCGCGTCGAAGAGCGGCTCGCGGAAACTCCGTGCCACGCGGCGCGCTCATTCGACCATGTTATATTCCCGGCAAAGAAAGCGCCGGAAGTTCTGCGTGCGAAATGGCTGGCTCACCCGCCGCTGCAGCCGACGAGCGGAGCGT
>JANMJM010000105.1:0-1755 GCA_031371345.1 Vicinamibacteria bacterium | reverse complement strand
GAATCCGTTTGCAGGCGACGATCGGGCAGCCGGCCAAGGCCGGGATGAGTTCCGCACCCGCTGCGCGACCTGTCACGGTAGCGACGGCCGCGGCGCCACACCGATCGGCTCGAATCTGTATCCGCGCGTTCCCGACCTACGCGGGCCGACGACGCAAGCGCTGACCGACGGGGAAATCCGCTACATCATTGCGAACGGAATTCAGCTCACCGGCATGCCGGCAATGCCGGCGCTGGACGGGCAGGAGGGGCAAGTCAGCTGGGCGCTGGTGACCTACCTTCGCAGCCTGCGCTCAGCGACGCCCGCTGAGGCCGCGCGCCAGCACCAGGTCGCGACCAGCGCGCAGTATGTCGGTTCACGCGCCTGCGAGCGCTGCCATAGCTCGATTTACGGGCGCTGGAAGAGCACGCCGATGGCCAACGTCGTGCGCGACCCGCGCGAGCATCCCGACGCGATCATTCCAGATTTGACCACCAACAAGGTCGCGCCATTCACCCTCGACCAAGTTGCCTTCGTCTACGGCAGTAAATGGAAGCAGCGCTACTTCACGCGCATCGGCGACGACTACTATCCGCTTCCAGTGCAATGGGACATCGGCAACAAGACGTGGCGACCCTACCACGTCGCCGACACCGGCGCCGACTGGTGGACCGCGCACTACCCCTCCAGCAATATGGAACGCCCCACCGGACCCACCTGCGACGGCTGTCACTCCGTCAATTACGACATCCAGGCCAAGAAACCTTCGGAGTGGAACGTCGGCTGCGAAACCTGTCACGGTCCAGGCAGCGCCCACGCGGCACAGCCCACACGGGTGAACATCTTCAATCCATCGCAAACAGACGCGATCGCCTCAACCGATACCTGCATCCAGTGCCACTCCCAGGGGCAGCCACGCGCTGGCCTCATCAACGGCAAAGCGTATGACTGGCCTGTCGGTTACCGCGTCGGATTGCGGCTGCAGGACTACTGGAAGCTCGAGCCGCACACGCTCGGCGAAAGCAACTTCACGCACTATGCCGACGGCACGGCCCACAAGAACCGCATGCAGGGCAACGATTTCGTGCAGAGCATCATGTATCGCCGGGGCGTCACCTGCGCGTCGTGTCATGACGCGCACGGCACGGAAAACTACGCGCAGCTCCGAAAGCCGGCGACAACGATCTGTCTCGACTGCCACGCAGCCAACGGTCCAAATGGTCCGCGTGTCGCCAGACTCGAAGATCACACCCGTCACAAGGCCGACAGCTCCGGCAGCCAATGTGTGGCCTGTCACATGCCCAAGATCGCGACCGAGGGCGTTCCTGGCTCATTCGTCAGCGGGCACACGTTCAGGTTTGTCACGCCAACGATGAGCGAGCAGCTCAAGATTCCCAACGCATGCACCGGCTGTCACACGGATCGGTCGAACGAGTGGGCCACCGAGGCACTCAGGGGATGGACCGAGATATCGCCATGGCGAGCGGCACAATGAGGTGGTTGCGTGCGCTATGTTTCGTCTGGCCGCTGTGGTTCGTCGCGCCGGCGAGCGCACACGCACAGGACGCGCGCCGTCCCTGCAGCTTTATCTGCGACCTGGAATGGAAGTTCGAGCCCACTTTTACGATTGAGAACCTGGCGAATCGGCATCGCATCGTGCGGCCGGACGGCGTGACCGAACGCGTCAGCCGGGAACGAGTGTTCGAAACGATACTGGCGCTCGACTTGAAAACCAAGCTGCCGAGGCTCGGATTCACCGCCGAACTGAGCGCCGCC